>NZ_CAMYPD010000038.1 GCF_947286155.1 uncultured Tessaracoccus sp. | reverse complement strand
CCGCCACGCCGCAACCCCCCAACAGCACTACCTACACCCTGGTTTGTGAAGAGCCGGTAAAGCCCTCACCGCGCGCGAACATCCCTGTCACCCCAACGTGGCAACCGTAGGCATATGCGAAGCGAGTGCGTAAGAGAATCTCAAGGGGGTGTAGGAGTTCATCGCAGACAGTCACCAACTCTTGTTCAGCATTGTAGACAGCACGAATAGTGTCGAATGAGGTGCCCTGGAAGAATCGGTTATCGCCCCGGGCTGGGTCATATTGCCAATGCCTGAAATATCCGGAGAAGCGGTAATAGTTGACCCGCGCGAGGAATTCGGCAGCAGCTGCACGATCATCGATACGCATGCCGCGCTGGTTGAGCAGCTCTACTTGCTGCTCATAGCTGAGCCACTCCTTCGGCATCAGGTATGCCTCCATGGGATATGAAAGGCCCCGGCCATTTGTGCGTTACCCGCAAGGGGAAGAGGCCTGACCGGGGATCTATCACCAACCATGATACGTCATGGCGTGTAACGAGCATAATCAGGGTTGAGCCGAAGAGTCGGCATCTTCCGAGCACCTGAAGGATCCCCAGGACGGCGAAGTACGCCCTGACTCATGGCACCACACATCTACCCACGGTTTTTGTCAGTGGGGTTCGCTAGGTTGGGGCTACGCGGTTTGAAGGAGAGCCCATGTCCCCCACTACGAAAGAAGCGCAGCGCGCGGAGTTGCACAAAACTATCTGGCGCATCGCCAACGATCTGCGCGGTTCCGTCGACGGGTGGGATTTCAAGGCCTATGTGTTGGGCATGCTGTTCTACCGCTTCATCTCCGAAAACCTCACCGCATACATCAACCGGGGCGAGCGCGAGGCCGGTGACCCCACCTTCGATTACACGCTCCTTTCCGACAGCGACGCGGAGTACGGGCGAGAGTCCACCGTCGAAGAGAAGGGCTTCTACATTTTCCCGTCCGAGCTCTTTCACAACGTCCGGCTTCGCGCGCCGAAAGACGTGAACTTGAATGAGACGCTCGCTCGCGTCTTCTCCAACATCGAAGGCTCGGCCATCGGCACCGATGCCGAGGACGATCTCAAGGGTCTGTTCGACGATCTCGACGTGAATAGCACCAAGCTAGGCCCTACGGTCGCAACCCGTAACGCCAAGCTCGTGAAGTTGCTGGATGCCATCGGCGACATGCCACTTGGCAACTACGAAGATAACTCCATTGATCTCTTCGGTGACGCCTACGAGTACCTCATGCAGATGTATGCGTCACAAGCGGGAAAGTCTGGCGGCGAGTACTACACGCCCCAGGAGGTCTCGGAGCTACTCGCCCACATCACCGTGCATGGCAAGACGCAAGTTAACAAGGTGTACGACCCTGCCGTGGGTTCTGGTTCGCTGCTGTTGAAGTTCGCAAAGGTACTTGGCAAAGACAACGTGCGCCAGGGGTTCTTCGGGCAAGAAATTAACCTCACGACGTACAACCTCGCGCGCATCAACATGTTCCTGCACGACATCAACTACGAGAAGTTCAGCATCGCGCACGGCGACACGCTTACCGACCCGGCCCATTGGGACGACGAGCCGTTCGAGGCCATCGTGTCCAACCCGCCGTATTCCATCCGGTGGGATGGCGACGCGAACCCGCTGCTCATCAACGACCCCCGCTTCTCCCCTGCGGGCGTGTTGGCGCCGAAGTCGAAGGCAGACCTGGCTTTCACCATGCACATTCTGTCCTGGCTGGCCGTCGACGGCACGGCTGCCATCGTTGAGTTTCCTGGGGTGCTCTACAGGGGCGGTGCGGAGCGCAAGATCCGCAAGTACCTCGTCGACAACAACTACGTCGATACCGTCATCCAACTCCCGCCAGACTTGTTCTTCGGCACGACGATCGCCACTTGCATCATCGTGCTCAAGAAATCAAAGCCTGATAACTCGGTGCTGTTCATCGACGCATCCGCGCAGTTCCAACGCAGCGGCAACAAGAACAAACTGACCGACGAGAACCGCCAAGCCATCCTTGACGCCTTCGCCGCCCGCAAACCCATCGAGTACGTCGCTGCTCTGGTGCCTAACGAGAGCATTGGCGAGAACGAGTACAACCTGTCGGTGTCGTCGTACGTGGAGAAAGAAGACACGCGCGAAGAGATCGACATTAAGGAACTCAACGCCGAGATCGCCCGCATCGTCGCTCGTCAGCAGGAGTTGCGCATCGCCATTGACGAGATTGTTGCGGATTTGGAAGGGGAATGAGCATGGTGGAATTGCCCACTTGGCAGCAGTTTATGATTCCAGCGCTACGAGTCATGAGCGACGGCAACGTTCAGCATCGGCGTGAAATTGAAGCGGCAGTGGCCGACGCGGTATCCCTCACTCCTGAGCAGCGTGCGGAGCGACTCCCCTCCGGCGGCCAGCTCATGTACGCCAACAGGATCGGCTGGGGAGTCTCCTTCCTCACTAACGTCGGCGCTCTAGACCGTCCATCGCGGGGGCACTACGTCATCACCGATGCCGGGCGTACGGTGCTTCGCACCTTCCCCAACGGCGTAACCGAACGCGAGCTTCGCGAGCTGGGCGACGACCCCGCATCCGATGTCAGGCCTTACCGCTCCACAGGCCCCCGAGCCAGCACGCCTGATAACGCCAACGCAGGCGAAGCCGAGGAGATGACCCCCATAGAGCAAGTGCAGGAAGGCATTTCACGCATCACGGACGACGTCGCTGCCGAACTTCTGCGCCGTTTGCAAGGAAAACACCCCGCTTTCTTCGAGAAAGCAGTTGTCGACCTACTACTTGCCATGGGCTACGGCGGCACCGGTGGGGCGGGCCATGTCACACAGCGCACCAATGACGGCGGCATCGACGGTGTCATCGACCAAGACGTGCTCGGCATTAACCGTGTTTACATTCAGGCAAAAAGGTATGCAAGCTCCAACGTCGTGCAGCGCCCAGATGTCCAGGGTTTTGTCGGCGCTCTCAGCGGCAAAGCAGACAGCGGGGTCTTCATCACTACGAGCCAATTCTCGGATGGCGCGAAACAATACGCTCGGAATATCCCAACCCGAATCATCCTGATCGACGGCACACGCCTCTCCGAACTTATGATTCGGTTCGGTGTAGGCGTACAAGTGCAAGACACCTACCAGGTGGTCGAAATCGACGAGGACTTCTTCGCATGAACGGATCCCAGGGAGAGATTCTCGTCTACCACCTCGACGACGGAACGCCCGCCGTCGAGGTACAACTCGTCAATGAGTCGTTGTGGCTCTCCCAGCAGCAGATCGCGGACCTGTTCCAGACGTCACGCGAGAACATCACGATCCACCTCCAAAACGTCTACGACGAGGGCGAACTCACTGCCGAGGCAACTCGTAAGGATTTCTTACAAGTTCGCCAAGAGGGCCAGCGACAAGTGCAACGCAAGGTCGCTCACTACAACCTCGACGCCGTCATCTCGGTCGGCTATCGAGTCAAGAGTGTGCTTGCGACGAGGTTCCGCATCTGGGCGACGGAGCGGCTGCGCGAGTACCTGGTCATGGGCTTCACAATGGACGACGAGAAGCTCAAGAATCTAGGTGGCGGCACCTACTGGCAGGAGCTTCTCGAGCGCATCCGCGAGATCCGCTCGTCTGAGAAGGCGATGTACCGCCAGGTGCTCGATCTCTTCGCCACCAGCGTCGACTACAACCCGCGCTCAACGGAGGCCCGCGAGTTTTTCAAGGTGGTCCAGAACAAGCTCCACTTCGGTGCGCACGGTCACACCGCACCCGAGGTGGTAGCCGGCCGCGCCGACGCGAGCAAGCCCCATATGGGCCTGATTTCGTTCCGTGGTTCCCGGCCCAGCAAGTCAGACGTCACTGTCGCGAAGAAATACCTCAACGAATTCGAGTTGAAGCAGCTCGGTTCGCTCGTCTCCGCGTACTTCGAGGCGGCAGAGTTCCGTGCCCAACGGCATGAACCCACCTACATGAAGGACTGGCTCGCGCACCTCGACAAGATGCTCACCGCCATGGACGCGCCCATACTTGAGGGCGCGGGGAGCATCTCGCGATCGGAGGCCGACGCGAAGGCCATCGCCGAGTACGACAAATATCGAGCCGAACTCGACGCGGAACCAAGCGAAGTCGAGAAAGCATACCTGGCCAGCATCAAAGCGGAACAGAAGAAGTTGGAGGGTAAGCAGTGAACCGGATCGAACGACTACTCGCCGAGCTTGCCCCCGACGGGGTGCCGCATCTTCCGCTAGGCAGCGTCGGCACCTTCGTTCGCGGCAATGGTCTTCAGAAGGCCGATCTGACCGATTCTGGGTTCCCAGCGATTCACTACGGGGAGATCCACACCCACTACGGCGTCTGGACTCGAAGAACGAAATCATTCACTTCTCCTGAGTTAGCCACTCGATTGCGCCATGCGGAGCCCGGAAATCTCATCATTGCCACCACCAGCGAGGATGACGAAGCAGTCGGTAAGGCCACAGCATGGTTGGGAGACGGAGAAGTGGCGGTCAGCGGCGATGCCTTCATCTTCAGACATGGCCTCGATCCACGTTTCACTGCTTACTTCTTTCAATCCCAAGCTTTCCATGCCCAGAAAACGCGCTACATTTCGGGGGCCAAAGTCCGTAGAATCTCGAAACAGGCACTCGAGCGCCTGATGATCCCGGTTCCACCGATAGAAATCCAGCGGGAGATCGTCGGGGTCCTGGACAAGTTCACCGAGCTAGAAGCGGAGCTGGAAGCGGAGCTAGAAGCTCGCAAGAAACAATACGCCCACCTATCCGACTCATTAATCGCTGCTTCCTCTGTTTCGACGGTGCAGAAGCTTGGCGCCATAGCTACTGTCCGCCGCGGAGCTTCTCCGCGCCCCATTGGCAATTTCTTGACCGACAACGATTTAGGTATACCTTGGGTAAAAATTGGAGATGCGCCAAGCGAAGGTAAATACATCACTGAAACCAGTCAGAAAATAACGAAGGAAGGCGCACTGCAATCTCGATCAATCAAACCAGGCGATTTCCTGCTTTCGAACTCAATGAGCTTCGGGAGACCGTACATATCTCAAATAGAAGGCTGCATACATGACGGCTGGCTGGCAATCAGCAGCTTTGAAGATAGCTTTATTCCTGAATACCTTTATTACCTGCTCAGGTCAGCTCCAATACAAGCTGAGTTCGAACGAAAAGCAGGATCTGGAACGGTGCGAAACCTCAATGCAGACATTGTCCGGAGCATTACAGTTTCAGTTCCACCGCTAGCCGAGCAACGTGCAACCGCATCCTTGCTCAATCAGTTCGATGCCCTCGTCAACGACCTCTCGATCGGCCTCCCTGCCGAGCTGGCCGCCCGTCGGAAGCAGTATGAGTATTACCGCGACAAGTTGCTCACGTTCGAGGAGGCACGGTGATTGACGGCCCCGACTTCCAAGCTGTGATTCAGGCGTTCGTGGGAGTTTTCACGAACGTCCATCCGTAGGGTCAGCAATCTCATAGGCGCGAGTTGGACTAGTCGCAGGCCCTGTGGCCTTAAGGCGTCCTTCGTTGATGAGGGTGTTAATTCTCCGACGTGATGCGGCACGGCTTATTCCCAGTCGCTCACTGATGGCCAATGAAGTGACGTCGCCAGCGCGGACAGCCTCCATTACGGCTCGCAGCTCGGCTTCGACACGGCGAGAGTGACCTCGTCCGGAAGCACGTGCCGCTGCGGCCCCCGGTTCTTTGGACGCTAATTCGTAGGTGGCGTCGCGTCGACTCCCAAACTTCACCAGCAGACCCCGGTCGACCAGACCACGGAGCGCGGTGGTCGCTTCATGAGCTGTAGATCCCCAAGCCCGGAGCATTTCATTAGACACGGAGCCTTGTAGCCGCGCCAACGCCAGGGCAATCTGTTGCACCCCAGTCAAATCTTCCCCCAGGCCCACAATCCACGACACCACGTCTGGCGTTAGCAACGCCTGCTGTGGCACCGTGACATGCACATGTCCCGGCGAGACGTGGAACTGCGCAGGCGCCATACCTGCGCTGCGCAGCTGGGTCATCACTCGCGGAATACCCGACCCCCGGTTCTCGCAGACAGGAAATCCTCGGTTGTCAGCGACATCGGATAAGAGCCGTGCCAGCGTGGCATTACGCGTCGACGAAACGTGCTCCACCCCGAGCTGGCTTAGCGCCACGTCTCCATATAAGCCTCCCGGACTCTTGACAACCAGTCGATTGGGATAGAGCTCAACCTGGATCTGCGTACCGTGCGACAGCTCGGAGTAGTCGCGATGGAGCAGGGCATTGACGATCAACTCTCGCAACACTTCACTGGGATACTCACTGCGATCCTGGCGGCCCTGCTCACCAATCACCACGGCGGTTCGCATGTTCCGACGCAAGACGCTGATGGCCAGAGCCAACATCTCGGAGATGGGCCCGTCGCATGTGGCGTTGTCCAAGAACCTCGTGCCATCCGGCATCGAATCTCCCAAAGCGACGCCGGGGAGTACAACCACCGAAATAAACAGTTGAGGGAAAAATGTCTGCGGGTAGATCCCGAGACATAACAAGCCTGCGAGAGTCGGGCGAATAACTTCATGGTGGTCGAGAGCCGCTGCTCCAGCGCGCACCAACGCCAGATCGTCGGGAAGATCCGCAAACGCTCTCGGTTGGCGCTCGCGTAACCTCGCCAGCAACGCAGCCACTTGGTGCGAATCCAAATCGTCCAGGGTCGCCTCCTGCACCACGGCTTCGTCGTCCCTAGGCTGTCTTCGGTTCGACAGCAGCTGCGTAATCTCGTACTGGCTGAGCCGTCGATCACCATCGCCAGAGCGGATGTACGATCCCCCGTAATGTCCCCTGGCCTTGACAAAGCAGGGCCTCTGGAGGGGATCCACCGGCGGCACCTCCAAGACGACGACCTGTCCCCCTTCAAACTCTTTGATATCCAGCTCCGTACGGATCGGGGGTTCTAGGGCATCGCTGCACATACCTGCAAGTGCATCGCGGATACGCAGTGGATCGAAACCCTCGGCTCGAATAAAGTCCGACGATTCATCCAGCCCTAGGATCAGTAGCCCACCATCCCCGTTGGCGAAGGCAGACAGCGTTTCTGCCGTGGACTTGGGAAGCCCTCCCACCGCCGATTTGACTTCGATCCGGCTGGATTCAAGACCAATGCGACGGAGCCGAGCGACGATAGCTGTGAGGTCCAGAGAATCATCATCAGTCACAGTTTCATAATGCCTAACTGTAAGTGTTAGAGCAAGTGTTACTGTTACAGCGAGTGTTGGTCAACGGAGGGGCGGGACTGAGCAGATCTGAGAGCACCACCTCATCTGCTTGCTACATGGAGACCTCGGCAACTGTGGAAGCAACGACCAACTCAAGCCAGAACTCGCGCGCTCAAGCCTCGAGAAACTGGCTCTCTCACGGTAGCCAACATGTCGCTCGAGACTCGGGCCCGCACAGACGAGTCGCACGAGATGGCACTTTTCGTCACAGGTGGCATCTACGATGAACTGCATGAGAACCAACCGCGACGTGACGCAGCAGTCGATGCAGCTGTCGGCGGCCTACTTCGCAGATTGTGGTGAGACCATTGGCTGACGCCACCCCACGCAAGTACGACCCAATCGCCGTTTCGACGGAGAGCACCGTCGTCGCGGAGTATGTGCCCGACGGAGATCACTCCAGCAGCTACCAATCCGAGGCAGCGCTGGAGCAGGAGTTCATCCGGCAGTTGCAGTTGCAGGCCTACGAGTACCTCACCATCCATACGGAACAAGAGCTCGTCGCGAATCTCCGGAAACAGCTTGAGCTCCTGAACAACGTGACGTTTTCCGACTCGGAGTGGCAGCAGTTCTTCACCGAGAGGATCGCGAGCGCGAACGACGGCATCGTCGAGAAGACCGTCCGCATCCAGGAAGACCACGTGCAGCTGCTAAAACGCGACGACGGCTCGGTGAAGAACATCCAGCTCATCGACAAGCAGCACATCCACAACAACCGCCTGCAGGTAATCAACCAATACGAGGTGGGCCAAGACGAGGGTGGGGCAAACTTCGCCAACCGCTACGACGTGACGGTGCTCGTCAACGGGCTGCCGATGGTGCACGTCGAGCTGAAGCGTCGCGGCGTGGACATCCGCGAGGCCTTCAACCAGATCGACCGCTACCAGCGCGACAGTTTTTGGGCCGGCTCTGGGTTGTTCGAGTACGTGCAGCTCTTCGTCATCTCCAACGGCACGCTCACGAAGTACTACTCCAACACGACGCGTCGCCAGCACCTCAGCGAGCAGTCCGGCCCTAAGCGCGTGAAGAAAACCTCGAACTCATTCGAGTTCACCTCGTGGTGGGCGGACGCCCAGAACAAGCCCATCCAGGATCTCACCGCGTTTGCGAAGACCTTCTTCGCGAAGCACACCCTGTTGGGCATCCTCACCAAGTACTGCGTGCTCACCGCCGACCGCATGTTGCTCGTGATGCGGCCGTACCAAATCGTCGCCACCGAGCGAATCCTGCAGAAGATCCAGATCTCCACCAACTACAAGCAGCTCGGCACCACGGCTGCGGGCGGCTACGTCTGGCACACCACGGGCTCTGGGAAAACCCTCACCTCGTTCAAAACCGCGCAACTCGCATCTAAGCTCGACGACGTCGACAAGGTGCTGTTCGTCGTGGACCGCAAAGACCTCGACTATCAGACGATGCTTGAGTACGACCGGTTCGAGAAGGGCTCGGCCAACTCCAACACGTCGACGGCAGCGCTGAAGAAGCTGCTCGAAGACCCGGGCGCGCGCATCATCGTCACCACCATCCAAAAACTGGCTACGTTCATCTCGGCCAACAAGGGCCACGCAATTTACGACGGGCACATCGTCGTTATCTTCGACGAGTGTCACCGCTCGCAGTTCGGCGACATGCACACCGCCATCACCAAGGCATTTAAGCGCTACCACCTGTTCGGCTTCACCGGAACCCCCATCTTCGCCGACAACGCCGTAAGCGGCGGCAACCCTCAACTACGAACCACCGAGCAAGCATTCGGAGAGAAGCTCCACACCTACACCATCGTGGACGCCATCACCGACAAGAACGTGTTGCCCTTCCGCATCGACTACATCAACACCATCAAAGTGGGCGATGTCGTCGATAAGCAGGTGTCCGCCATCGACACCGAGCAGGCACTCATGGCGCCCGAGCGGATGAGCCAAGTAGTCTCGTACATCCGCGAGCACTTCAACCAGAAAACAAAGCGTTCCGAGCACTACTCGATGGGCGAGCGACGGGTACGTGGCTTCAACGCCCTGTTTGCGACGGAGTCCATTCCGGCCGCACGCATGTACTACAACCACTTCCACCAGCAGCAACAAGACCTCCCGTCTGATCAGCGCCTCAAGGTGGGCATCATCTACTCCTATGGCGCCAACGCTGCAGAAGACGACGACATTTTCGGCGACGAACAGCCTTCTGACAGCGCATCCTGGCCGCTCGATGACCGCATGTTCTTGAGCGAAGCTATCGACGACTACAACGAGATGTTTGGCACCTCGCACGACACCACGTCGAAGGGTTTCGAGGACTATTACAAAGACCTGTCGTTGAAGATGAAGAAGCGCGAGATCGACCTCGTGATCGTCGTGAACATGTTCCTCACCGGCTTCGACGCCACCACCTTGAACACGCTCTTCGTCGACAAAAACCTCCGTTCCCACGGGCTCATCCAGGCGTACTCGCGCACCAACCGCATCCTCAACTCGGTGAAGACCTACGGCAACATCGTGAGCTTCCGTGACCTGGAGCAGGCCACCAACGACGCCATCGCACTCTTCGGGAACAAGGAAGCTCGCGGCGTCGTCGTCATGAAGCCCTACCGCGAGTACTACGAGGAGTACCGAACGAACGTCGACGAATTGCTCACCCAGTTCCCACCGGGTGAGGTGATCGTCGGCGAAGAGGCTCAGAAGGCATTCATCGGGCTCTACGGTGCCATCCTTCGGCTCCGCAATATCCTCACCTCGTTCGACGAGTTCGCGGGCGACGAACTCCTCACCGAACGACAGGAGCAGGACTACCGCAGCCGCTACCTCGATCTGCACGCCCAGTTCCGCAGAGAACACGAGGCGGATAGGGAGCGCATCAACGACGACGTCGTCTTCGAAATCGAGCTCATCAAGCAGGTGGAGATCAACGTCGACTACATCCTCCTGCTCGTCGAGCAATATCGAAGCACACGAGGAAACGGCGACGACAAGGAGATCCGCGCGGAGATCAGCCGTGCCGTCAACGCCAGCCCCACGCTACGCAGCAAACGTGACCTAATCGAAGACTTCGTCGACGGCGTCTCCCCCACCGGGAAGATCGACCAGGAATGGCTGCAATTCGTTGCCGCGAAACGGGAGTCCGAACTGGAGACCATCATCAACGACGAGCGTCTCCGCCCCGACGAGACCCGCGTCTTCGTCGCAACAGCCTTCCGTGACGGACACGTCCAAACCGGAGGCACAGCCATCACGAAGGTGCTGCCGCCGGTGTCTCGGTTCTCTGCCCGCGGCCAGCACGGCACGACGAAGCAACGAGTGCTCCAAAAACTCACCGCGTTCTTCGAGCGGTTCTCAGGGCTGGGCGCGAGCAGCTAACCCACCACCGCACCACTCACTTGTTGATCAGGAACACGACCCCTAGGAACAAGACGACAACCACGCCCAAGATCACGCAGACGAGCACGAGATGGTCCTCTACCCACCCAGAGAAGGACGATGGCTCTGCTTCCGACTGGTCGTTGACCGACGGGCTCGATGACGGAGAACTGTCGGCGCTCGGTGTTTCGCTGGCCGACGCACCGTGCTCCTCCCAGTAGCTGGCTTCCGGCGCGGCGCCGACGAACTCCTTCTTCGATTCGGGAACCCACTTGAGCACTGCGGGGTTGGGCCCGGCGAGCTCCTTGTAGTCCTTCAAGTCATCACCCGGGTTCGGGTGCATGCCCATCAGGACGTCCTCCGCGCCTTGCCAGTCGTCGGCGCCTGCGTAATCTTCCTTGTGCGCGAAGGGTGGCTCGTTGGGGTACTGCGTCGGGTCGGCGTCCATGAACTTGATGGGGTCGATGGCCCCGTAGCCTTCGTGGTCGCTGATGCGCTTCAGGTCGGCATTACCCGCTGCTGTGTTGCGCGCCAGCGACTGCACCAGCTGATGGCCCGTCGCGTCGGGATACTTCTGTTTACCCAGCGCCAACGTCGCGGCGGCAATGGGGGCCGCGAAGCTCGTGCCGTCGGTTTTCTCCAGCGGCGCGTTTGCGCCTTCTGGGCGCATGTACAGCCCGACGCCGGGGGCGATGAGCGAGACGTTGGGCCCCTCCGCGCTCCACTCGGGCACCTTGCGCTGCGCGTCATGCGCGCCCACCGCAACCGACCCCGGCGCATACGACGACATCGCTTCGCCCTGGTTACCGCCGGACTCGAAGACGGGAAGATCGCGCATCGTGAGGTACGCCACCGACGTGTCGTTCAGGAAGTTGAACGACAAGCTGATCACGTCGGCACCGGCCTCTGCGGCGTGGAACACCCGGCCAGATACGTCGGTGCTCGTGGGGGAACACTCGGGATCGTCCTTGCCCGGGCCGTTGCCCGTGGCGGCCTGGTACACGATCAGCTTCGCGTCGGGCGCGATCCCCTGCACGCCCCCGCTGCCGCCTTGCCCGACGATGACCTCGGCCATCATGGTCCCGTGGTTGATGAACTTCTTGGGTAGCTGTGGGTCGACGCATTGTTCCGGCAGCGGAACGTATTCGATGTCGGCGCCCTGGAGGTCGCTCGCGCTCAGGTCGATGCCCGCTTCCGCGATCGCAATCGTTACGCCCTTGCCGGTGAACCCCTGCGCGTGCAGCTTGTCGTAGCCGAATGCGCTGATGTGCCAGTTGGGCGTGTCCGTCGGCGCTGCGTGCGCGGTTCCTCCGGCCAGCCCCGTCGCCGCTAACGCCACACCCAGCACGACGGACGCTCCTACCCGTCGAAGCACTCCCGTATGCACGCCTTCACTACCCACACGCAACCTTCTTCCTCATTCGACGACACAGCGATGCAGCTCAAACATCGGTAGCGTACATATGCAAGGAGGTCATCGCGGCACAGCAGCGTGACGTTGTCAGCGCTACTGCGAGGCTCACCGCAGCCTGGGCCGCACGTGCAACCCGACGTCGGGGTCGACCAGCATTTCTTGCGCGGCCTCCACCCCGTCGGCATCCAGCTGAGCGTCGAGACTCACGTTCCGCTTCACCAGTGCCAACGCCAGCGGCCCGATCTCGCGGTGGAGTACCGACGAGCCCACTCGCCCCACCACTTTCTCGCCCAGCTTCAGCTCCGACCCCAACGCGGGCAGTGTCGAGCGTGAACCGTCGAGATGCAGCTGCACCAAGCGCCTCGGGGGCCGCCCCAGCGTGTGCACCTTCGCCACCGTCTCCTGGCCGGGATAACAGCCCTTGTCCAAGTGCGTTCCGTACAGCCCGATCTCGTTGGGGATGGTGCGCTCGTCGGTATCGACGAAGATGCGCGGCACTCCGGCGGCAATGCGCAGCGCCTCGAACGCCCACGTTCCGGCGGTGCCCTGCAACGGCTCCGCCGCGAACACCTCAGTGCCGCCTAGGTCGGAATGCCGCACGCGCGCACCGTCGGGCACAGGCACCGTATGACCTACCCAATACAGCGTGAGGTCATCGCGGACACACGCCTCGACGCGCATCGCGAACCGCATTCGCAGCACATGTTCGACGAGCGCCGCCCCTCGCCCTGGCTCCGTCCAGCCCAGCAGGCTGGTGCCATCGTCGACGAAATGCAGCACGTGCTCGATGTGCCCGGCGGCGTCCAAGATCAGCAGCGCTCCAGAGTCGCCGGCACCCACGTTATGCATGTGCTGGGTGGAGATGAGGTGCAGCAGCTCGAGGCGATCGTCGCCGGAAATCTCGACCACATCGCGATTTCCGAGTGCGACGACCCCCTCACCCTCTTCAAGCGCCCGCGTCTCAGCGAAGGGGTTGCCGTAGTGCCACACCAGCCCCTCGTCGGGCCCACTCTCGACGAGTACACCCTGCTCAGACACGCTTCAACCTCGCCCACATGTGGGGACGCAGTTCGTGGCTGGTCGTCGCGCGATCCAGCGCATACATGAGATCGCCCTCCACCTTGCCGTATAGGCGCTGTCCGGCCGTGTGCTCCACCGCAGCGGATTCGGTGCGCATCACGGCATCCGTGCGTAGGTCGATCCGTGTGACCTGGATCTTCCCGACCAACACCTCGGTCCACCCATTGGAGTTCGTGGTGGTGACAGACAGCGACGCGTCGGGCTTCGGATGCCAGAATCCCGTCTCCATCTCAATCATTTCCCCCGGTTTGCCGTCCCCGTCCAGGAGATAGGCCTGCGCCAGGTAATACATGTACGGCCCGCCGCCCGGCCAGAACTGGATGCGCTGCTCAAAGGCGAAATCGTTGCCCTCGTGGTCGGTGCCGTTGCCGGTGCCCTCCCACTGCCCGACGAGCCACCCGAGCGCAGTGAGTGCGGGGTCGAGACCCTCAGGTACTTCGATGTCAATGTTCATTGTCAGTCTCTCAGTCTGGTCGCGAGGTCGATGAGCATTCGGACGAGGGTGACCGTCGCTGCCAGCGCCAACAGCGCGGCTGCGACAATCAGCACCCAAGGCAAGATCGCGACCATGCGCGCCAGTGTACAAGCGCTCAAAGAACCCTGTGTGCCGTTATCCGGCCCGCAGGAACTCCACATGGCCGATGGTGATCTTGTCTCCCTCGTCACCATTCGGGGAATCACTCGTCGCCACCACTTCGAGCGTCACCGCATCGGCACGCACCCGCGGAAAACCCACAGCCTGCGATGCCCCATTACTGCCCGAGAGCCCCTGGTCGAACCAGGTTCCATCCGAGAATCGCCACCGCACGCTCATCACCTGTCGCTGGCCGGCGGTCTCCTCAGGCTCGACCGAATTACCGCTGGTGAGGCTCACCCCGACGATGTCCTCGACGCTCGCGAACTGAAACTCGATGCGTTCCCCGACCCCATCGCCCTCGCACTCCCAACCGGTGGCTTTGCTCGCGTCCACGAGCCCGCTCGGGTCAACGTCTGCGCATGTGGTCGTGACCGCCGAGGGCACGAGGCTCTCCGTGGCCCCGTCGTAGACGGCGTGCCCCTCCTCACTGCTGGCGCTGGGGCTCGGAGTAGCTGACACTGAGCTCGCTGGGGCCGACGGAGACGTACTTGCTTCAGGGCCTCGCGAGGAGTTCGACACCAATGCCTTGCTGACACCAAAACCCAACAGGCCCGCGAGCAGAATGAGCACCGCGGCGATGCGCACCGGAATAAGCATGGGTTGTGATGTCGGGGCGCTGGGTTCGCTGTGCTGCGACGCCCCATCATGCTCGGAGTCGAGGGCAGGCTCCGACGGCGCCTCGTCGACCTCAACCGGTTCGGGGCGCCGTCGAAAAAACTCGTCGGGCAGTCTCGACACCACGAGAGCAATCGTAGAGGGTTCCCACGTGGCCGACTAAGATATCGGTTCACCCGGAGTCGAAGGAGTGTCGTGGGTTCGGTATTTGATGCAGCAACCGCTGTCGACGGCGTCGCGCCCATCAATGAGTCCGGCAAGCTCGTCATGCAGGGGTTACGCCCGGGCCACGTCATCACGAGCGACGTTGCGGAAGCCGTCGTCGACCTCCGCGACGGCACCCTCATGCTGGCCGTCCACCCCGACCATCGACGCCGTGGGCACGGCCGCGCGCTACTGCAACGCCTCCTCAAGGAGCATCCCAACCTCGACGTGTGGGCGTTCGGCACACTGCCCGGCGCGGAAGCACTCGCGCAAGCCGTCGGCCTCACACCTCACCGCGTACTGCTACGGATGACCCGCCCCCTCAGCAACGTCACTCCCGACGACGCCCCCGTCGAGATCAGCCCATTCCAGCCCGACGACGCCGACGCCATCGTCGCCATCAACGCGCAGGCGTTCGCCCACCACCCCGAACAGGGAAAACTCACCCGCGCGGAGTTCGACGATTTGCGAAGCCAGCCCTGGTTCAGCGCCGAGGGGCTCCTGGTTGCCCGCGACGACGGCGCACCCGTCGGGTTTCACTGGACGAAGCGGCACGGGGACGGGCTGGGTGAAGTGTATGTTATTGCTGTCGCGCCCGGGCACGAGGGGAAGGGCATCGGCCGGGCGCTCCTGGCCGCCGGCCTTCAGCATCTCGCCGACGTCGGTGACCACACTGCCGAGTTGTACGTCGAGGCAGCCGAAGAGCGCGTCGTTCGAATGTACGAAGCCGCAGGCTTTTCGATTGCGGCACGCGATACATGCTTCGGGAGAACTGCATGACCACCTACGTTGACAACACTGACCTTCCAGCCGACCGCTTTTGGGATCGCGAACTCAGCTGGCTGGAGTTCAACAAGCGGGTGCTCGATCAGGCGAGCGACGTCGTGCGGGTTCCGCTCATCGAGCGCGCGAAGTTCCTGGCCATCTTCTCCAGCAACCTCGACGAGTTCTTCATGGTGCGTATCGCTGGGCTCAAGCGCCGCATTGACGCCGGCGTCGCACAGGCGAGCGCCAGTGGCATCCTCCCGCAAGACCTCCACGAACGCGTGCTCGCGCGCATCCATGAGCTCGTCGAAGAGCAATCGAACATCTTCCAGCACACGGTGCGTCCGGAATTGGCCAAGGAGGGCATCGAATTCCTCCGCTGGGAGGAACTCACTGCGGCCGAGAAAGACCGCATGCGCACGATCTTCTCCGAGCGCATCTACCCCATCCTGACCCCGTTGGCGGTCGACTCGTCGCACCCGTTCCCCTACATCTCGGGGCTGTCGCTGAACCTCGCGGTGATGCTGCGCAACCCCGCCACCGGAGCAAAACAGTTTGCCCGCATCAAGGTGCCCAGCAACCTTTCGCGCTTCGTCGAGGTGGGCCCTGGCAGATACCTCCCACTCGAAGAAGTCATCGCACGCCATCTGGGTCAACTGTTCACGGGCATGCAGGTGATGTCGCACACGTCGTTCCGCGTTACCCGCAACGAAGACATCGAGGTCGAGGAGGACGACGCCGAGAACCTCCTCACCGCGCTGGAGCAGGAGCTGCTACGCCAGAAGGTTGGCCGCCCGCCGGTACGCCTCGAGGTGGCCGACGACATCGACGACAGCCTCCTCACGATGCTGCAGCACGAGGTGGATGTACACGACGACGAGGTGTTCCGCATCCCCGCACCACTCGACCTCAAGGGTCTCTTCCAGCTCGACAGCTCCGACCGCGAAGACCTCAAATACCCGAACTTCCTACCGACGACGCACCCCGAGCTCAACGAGGCCGAGACCGCGGCCCCCGTCGACATGTTCAGCGCCCTCAAGCGCCGCGACGTCCTGCTGCAGCACCCCTACGATTCGTTCGCGACGAGCGTCCAGCGCTTCATCGAGCAGGCTGCCCACGATCCGCAGGTGCTCGCCATCAAGCAGACGCTGTACCGCACCTCGGGTAACTCCCCCATCGTCGACGCGCTCGTCGACGCCGCGCAAGCGGGTAAGCAGGTGCTGGCCGTGGTGGAGATCAAAGCCAGGTTCGACGAACAAAACAACATCGACTGGGCACGCAAGCTCGAGCGCGCGGGCGTGCACGTCGTGTACGGCATGGTCGGGCTGAAGACCCACTGCAAGCTGTGTCTCGTGGTGCGCGACGAGCCCGAGGGCCTGCGTCGCTACTGCCACATCGGCACGGGCAACTACAACCCCAAAACCGCCCGCCAGTACGAAGACATGGGCCTGCTCACGTCGAACCCCATCATCACCGACGACGTGGCCCGCCTGTTCAACCACCTCTCGGGCATCACGCAGGAGCGCAACTACCGACGCCTCCTCGTTGCCCCGCACGGCATCCGCTCGGGCCTGATCGCCCAGATCGAGCGCGAAATCGCTAACCACGAGGCGGGAAAGCCTGCGGGTATCCGCATCAAGGTGAACTCCGTCGTCGACGAGAAAGTCACCGACGCGCTCTACCGGGCCTCGCAGGCCGGGGTTCCCGTCGACGTGTGGGTGCGTGGCATCTGCACCATCCGCCCTGGCGTGCCTGGGTTGAGCGAGAACATTCGCGTGCGCTCGATCTTGGGGCGCTTCCTGGAGCATTCTCGCGTGTATTGGTTCGCAGGCGGGGGTACCCCCGTGGTGGGGATCGGTTCGGCCGACCTCATGCACCGCAACCTCGACCGCCGGGTGGAGGCCGTTGTCGGGCTCTCGCACCGTCGCCACATCGAGCAAATCTCGAACCTGTTTGATCTGGCCTTCGCGCCCGACACCGTGCACTGGGCACTCAACGACCACACCTGGACACCGCACCTGCTCGACGCCGATGGCAAACCCCTACGCGACTTGCAGTTCGCGCTCATCGAGCAGTTCTCCCATAGGCGCGAGCGGTGAGTGGGCGCGTCCGCGCGGCAGGTGCCGTCGTATTTCATGACTTCGACGGCGTCAAGCACGTCGCGATCGTGCACCGGCAGGCCTACGACGACTGGACGCTCCCGAAGGGAAAAGCGCACCCCGACGAGCTCCGCCCGGTGACTGCGGTGCGCGAGGTGCGAGAGGAAACCGGCCTCATCATCACCCTCGGCACCAGACTGTCCAGCGTGACGTACCCCGTCAAGAAGCATAAGAAGAAGGTCGACTACTGGCGCGCCGAGGCGCGGGCGCGGTTCTTCCACGTGCCTGACAGGGAGGTCGACGAGGTGCGCTGGGTACCCGTCGACGAGGCCCCCGCCATGCTGAGTTACCCCAACGACATCAAGGTGCTCGCCGAAGCGCTCTCACTGCCACCCACCACCCCCCTGCTGCTGGTGCGCCATGCGAAGGCGATGCTGCGCAAGCATTGGTCGGGCAACGACCAGAGTCGTCGCCTCGACGGGCGCGGCCGCCGTCAAGCTGCTGAGCTCATCCCGTTGTTCGAGGCATTCGGGGTACGTCACCTCGTGAGTTCGCCTGCAGTCAGGTGTGCAGAGACGCTCGCACCGTACGGCCGTTACGAGGGCCTCAGCACCGAGACCATCGCGCTCCTCACCGAGGAAGAGGGCACGAATGATCCCGACGGCGTGGCCGCCCGCGTTCGCGACGTCGCCGCCGCAGCCACGGAACCGACGGCGTTGTGCGGGCACCGCCCGGTGCTGCCGGCGATGCAGGAGGGGTTGGGGTTGAAGCATCGCCCCATGTTGGTCGGAGAGGTCACGGTGCTCCATCGTGATTCGAGCGGGAACATCGTCGTAGAGGAACACCATAAGTCGACGGCCTGAGCCGCTGTTCTCATCACAGGAAGATAACAATCTTGGTGCTTCTCGAGGCATCTCACACGCGATACGAACTTTGTTCACCCGTTGTTCACCTTCATTGCCGAGACGCGTAACTTACCCCACCTAGGTTCCCACTTGAGAACAAACGTTCTGCCGCCCAACCGGTCGGCACATGATGACCCCTTGAGAGGAATTTCATGAAGCTCCGCGCTTTTGCAGCTCTCGGCTTGACGGCCGCCCTCGCCCTCACCGCTTGCGGTGGCGACGAGAAGGCTACGGACACCAAGTCTCCTGCTAACGACGCTCCCGCATCTGAGTCCGCTGGTTCGGAATCGTCTGAAGGCGGCGAATCCAACGGTGGCGGCGATCTCTCCGGCACCATCGCCGGCATGGGCGCCTCCTCGATGAAGGCCGCCCAGGCTGCCTGGACCGCCAAGTTCATGGAGGACAACCCCAACGTCAAGATCTCCTACGCTCCTGAGGGCTCTGGCCCCGGCCGTGACGGCATCAAGCAGGGTAAGGTGCAGTTCGCTGGTTCTGACTCCCCCTTTACGGCCGAGGAGAACAAGGCTGGCGAGTTCCAGGCTTGCGCCGCTGACTCCACCGTGTACGACCTCCCTGTCTACATCTCCCCCGTCGCGATCGTCTTCAACGTCCCCGGTGTTGACGCCATCAACATGACCGGCGAGGTTGCCGCCAAGATCTTCAAGGGCGACATCTCCAAGTGGAACGACAAGGCCATCGCTGAGCTCAACGAGGGCGTTGAACTGCCCGACGAGTTCATCAACGTGGTGTACCGCGGCGACGAGTCCGGCACCACCGAGAACTTCACCGACTACCTCAAGGCTGTCGCTCCGGACGTGTGGGACGCTGATCCCTCCAAGACCTTCCCCTACACCGACGGCGGCCAGCCCGCTGAGAAGACCGACGGCGTGAAGAACGCTGTGTCGCAGGGTGAGTTCACCATCGGCTACGTCGACGCTTCCGCTGCTGAGGGCCTGGGTGTTGCCCACATCGGTAAGGACGGCAAGTTCGCTGCTCCCGACCCGGAGCAGGCCGCCGCTGTGGTCGACAACTCCCAGCTCGACACCGAAGGCCGCGAGGAGCACGACATCGTCGTGAACCTCGACCGCGAGGCTGAGGGTTACCCGATCGTCCTCATCTCCTACGGCGTTGCTTGCGCCAAGTACGAGGATGAGAAGGTTGCCGAGGTCGTCAAGGGCTACCTCACCTACATCACCTCCGAGGAAGGCCAGAAGCTGGCCGCCGAGCAGGCTGGCAGCGCCCCGCTGTCCGCTGACATGACCGCCAAGGTCAAGGCTGCGATTGACTCGATCAACGCCTGACCTTTGAACCAGTTTCGGTTGATCGCGTGAACCGCGCTCGTCTCGCCACGCGAGGCGAGCGCGGTTCACGCTCCTTCATCCCCGACCTCGTTGGTGCCTCGATTCTGCTTGCAAGGCACCGCTAAGGAGCATCATGTCCACGCAGACGCCCTCCGCCGAACAGGTGGGCACGGAGCCCGACGGCCCCCATTCGCTGGTTCGCAGCAAAGCGCGCTACGGCGACGCACTGTTCAAAGGAATCTCGCTCGCGTCGGCGCTGATGATCTTCGTGATCCTCGCGGCCGTCGCCACCTTCTTAACCTCACAGGCGCTTCCCGCCTTTAGTGCCGATCCCGAGGAACCCACGGGCCTGCGCGCCGTCGAGGCTGCCGGAGGGTTCTGGCAGTGGGTACTGCCGCTGGCATTCGGTAGCGTGTGGTCTGCCGTACTGGCCATGTGCATGGCCGTGCCGCTCGCGGTCGGCATCGCATTGTTCTTGTCGCACTACGCGCCCAAGCGGGTCTCTCGCATCTTCGGCTACATCATCGACCTGCTGGCGGCCGTACCGTCGGTGGTATTCGGCCTGTGGGGCGTGACGGTGCTCGCCCCCGCGCTGCACCCTTTCTTCAAGTGGCTCAATGAGAACATGGCATGGTTCCCGCTGTTCAATGCTTGGGAGCTGCACGAGCGCTCTGGTGAGATGCGCCCGATCCTCGCATCTGGCGGCCAGAACATGCTCACCGCGGCGATTGTGCTCGCGCTCATGGCTACCCCGATCATCACGGCGCTCACCCGCGAGGTTTTCCTGCAGACCCCGCGTCTACACGAAGAAGCCTCCCTGGCGTTGGGCGCCACCCGCTGGGAGATGGTTCGCCAGGCGGTGTTCCCCTTCAGCGCACCGGGAGTCGTGTCGTCGTGCATGCTCGGCCTGGGCCGCGCGCTCGGCGAGACCATGGCCGTGGCCATGATCCTGCCCGGCAAGGTGCTCATTTCCTTCCAGTTGTTGACGCGCAACAACCCCAACACCATCGCGGCATACATCGCGCAGAACTTCCCCGAGTCTGAGGGCACGGGCAAGGCTCAGCTGGTTGCGGCTGGCCTGGTGCTGTTCGTAATCACCCTCGCGGTGAACATGGTTGCGCGCGCGATCATTGCACGTCGTGCCGAGTTCTCTGGAGCAAACTGATGATGACTGACGCACAAGTTACTGAAGCTACGCCCAAGCGTGGCAAGTCGCCAGAGAAGGAAGCGATCACGGGTGGGCAGCTGCCCAAGTTCTCGTGGGTGCTCTTCCTTGCACTGGGATGGGGCATCGCCGCTGGACTCTTGTCGCTGACCGGGGCGTTCTCCTGGGCCGGCATGGTGGCACTGGGCACACTGATCTTCTTCGTCCTGGTGTTCATCGTTTCCATCGCGGTGGAGGGCAAGCGTCGCGCGTCGGACCGCCTGGTTCGCTACGTGTTGACGAGCTTCTTCCTCCTGGCACTCCTACCACTCGGTTCGCTGATCTTTGAGGTTGTTTCCAGGGGCGCTCCCCGTTTTGACCTCGCCTACTTCACCGAGACCGAGGCGAAGGCCTACGACGCCAGCGCCAACCTGGGCGCGGCACACGCACTCGTCGGCACCCTGATGACCACCACAATCGCGTTCATCATCTCCGTCCCCATCGGTTTGTTCACGGCGATCTACCTCGTCGAATACGGCAACAAGACGAAGCTCGCAGCCGGTATCCGCTTCCTCGTGGACGTGATGACGGGTATCCCCTCGATTGTCGCCGGTCTGTTCGCCTACGCGCTGTTCTCGATGCTCTTCGGAGCGGGTAGCCCGTTGGTCCGCACGGCCTTCCTCGGTTCGATCGCACTGTCGGTGCTGATGATCCCGACGGTGGTTCGCTCCACCGAGGAAATGCTCAAGCTGGTGCCCAACGAGTTGCGCGAGGCGTCGTACGCGCTCGGCGTACCGAAGTGGCGCACGATCGTCCGAATCGTGCTACCGACCTCGCTGGCAGGCATCGTCACCGGCATCATCCTGGGCATCGCCCGCATCATCGGCGAGACGGCCCCGCTTCTGGTGACCGCTGGATACTTCCAGCTCACCAACGCGAACCCGTTCAACGGCCCCACCGCCACCCTGCCGGTGATGGTGTACCAGTCGTTGAAGACCATCGGCCCCACCGCCGAGCAGCTGCACGCACTCGGCTGGACGGGCGCCCTGGTGCTCATCATTATCGTCATGGGCCTGAACCTCATAGGCCGCCTCATCGCATGGAAGTTCGCCCCCAAGCAGGGCCACTGACCGCACACACGAAAAGGATTCATTGCAATGGCCAAGCGCATTGAGATCAAAGATCTCGACATCTACTACGGCAAGTTCCACGCGGTGCGGAACGTCAACATGACCATCGAGCCCCGCGCGGTGACTGCATTCATCGGCTCGTCGGGCTGCGGCAAGTCCACCGTGCTCCGCTCCATCAACCGCATGCACGAGGTGATCCCCGGTGCATACGTGGAGGGGCAGATCCTCCTCGACGGTGTGGACCTCTACGCTCCCAACGTCGACCCGGTGCGTGTGCGTCGCCAGATCGGCATGGTGTTCCAGCGCCCTAACCCGTTCCCCACCATGTCGATTCAGGAGAACGTGCTCGCCGGCGTGCGCCTCAACAAGAAGCGCATCAGCCGTTCCGAGGCCGACGAGATCACGGAAAAGGCACTCCGCGGCGCGAACTTGTGGAACGAAGTGAAGGACCGCCTCGATAAGCCCGGTTCCGGGTTGTCCGGTGGTCAGCAGCAGCGTCTGTGCATCGCCCGTGCGACGGCGGTGGAGCCCGATGTGCTGCTCATGGACGAACCGTGTTCGGCGCTCGACCCCATCTCCACCCTCGCCATCGAAGAGCTCATCAAGGAGCTGAAGGAGGAGTACACCGTCGTGATCGTGACGCACAACATGCAGCAGGCAGCCCGCGTGTCTGATACGACGGCGTTCTTCAACCTCAAGGAGCAGGGCAAGCCGGGTGAGCTGATCGAGGTGGGCCCCACCGAGAAGATCTTCCACAACCCCGACGAGAAGGCGACGGAAGACTACATCACCGGTCGCTTCGGCTAAGCCGCATCGATTACGAGTACGTTGGAGGGGCTGCCCAGCTGGGCAGCCCCTCCAACGTTTCTGCCATTCGCCGTTCACATGTGCGGCTGGTTATCCGCACTCCATGGTGTCGATCGACTCCTTCAGCGCCAGCACGCGTGCCGTCGATTGGGCGACGGATTCCGCGAACTCTGGGTCGTCGTCCATCTTCGTGAGGATGGCTGTGGCCATGTCGTGCGCGATGCTCGCGTCGGCGTTGACGATGAGGTCACCGCCCGCGTCCAGGAAACGCACGGCCCGCTCCCCCACCGGTACGTCGGCGACGGCACCGGCGACGCCGAGATCGTCGGAGATGACGACCCCGTCGAACCCGAGGCTGCCACGCAGGATGTCAGTAATGATCTTGCTGCTGAAGACCGCCTTGTTTTCGGGGTCGATCTTCTCGTACGTCACGGACGAGATCATGACCGACGAGGCGCCGGCCTTGATGCCGTCGATGAAGGGCTTCCATGATGGATCGTCGACGACGGTGGTCTGGTCGGTGGCCTCGTCGTTATCGGTGTTGTGCTTCACCTTGCCGAGCCCTGGGAAATGCTTGAGACTGGTGGCCACGTTGGCTTTCTCCATGGACTGCACGAAGGTGACGACGCTGTCCGCCACCTTCTCCGGATCAGAGCCGTACTGGCGTTTGAGCTGCCCGATGGGTTCGTTACTGGCCGCGAGGTCGTCGGGCACCACGTCGGCGACGGGCGCAAGGTTGAAGCGCACACCGGCGCGCGCGAGCTCGTCCGCCCACGTCTCGGATTGGGAGTGGAATGCGGTCTCGTTCATCTGGCCCTGCGCGACAGCGTCGGGGATGCGAGTAAAGCCTTGCCCTTGTAGGCGCTGTACCTGGCCGCCTTCCTGATCTGCCGCGACGAGCACGGGGATGTCAGCTGTGCTGAGCGCTCCGATGCGCGCCGCCAGTGCTGCGGCGTCGGAGCGATTCATCTTCGAGCTGCCGAGCAGCACGACCGATCCGGCCTTCGTGCTGCGCAGGACGTCGGCCGTGGCGGTGTCCAAGTTCGATGTGGACACGCCCACCATCAGTAACTGGCCCACCTGCTCTTCCGCAGAAAGCGCCTCAGCCTCCGCGAGGCACGCGGGGGGTGCCTCGGGCGTCGCGGATTGGTCAGGCGTGTTGGCACCCACCGTTGCACCACCTCGCGCGGTTGGCGTCGTCGACCCCATGTTCGGCGCAGGCGGGTAGATGATGGGGGCTGGAGCGCACGCGCTGAGCGCGAGCACCGCAGCGAGAGTGATAGACGACGTACAGCGTTTAGCCACGGGCAAGCTCCGCGGGGGTCTTCGCTTCGAGCAATCCGAGCAGTGCGTTCTCGACCACCTCGGTGAGCGCCGGATGAATCCAGTACTGCCCCTTCGCCATCTGGTCGACGGGCAGCCCGAACGACATCGTCTGGATGAGCGGCTGGATCAGCGTCGATGCCTCCGGGCCGATGATATGGGCGCCAAGCAGGTGCCAGGTTGTCGGGTCGGCCAGCAGCTTCACGAAATGGCTGTCATCTTCCATGGCCCACCCGTACGCGACGTCGCCGTACGCCTGCACCTTCTTCACGTACGGGTGCCCCCATTCGCGCAGCTGCTGCTCAGTGGCACCGACATAGGCGACCTGCGGCTTCGAGAACACCGCGTTCGGCACGTAGCGGTGGTCGGAGGAGATGAGGTTGTCGGGATGCAGCAGGTTGTGTTGCACGGTGCGCATTTCGTGGTTCGCGACGTGCTTCAGCAGGTAGTCCGACGAGACGTCGCCGATCGCCCAAATGTGCGGCACGCTCGTGCGCTGATGGGCGTCAACACGAATGCCACCGTCGGAACGCCGCTCAAGGCCTGCCGCGTCAAGTTGCAGCGCTTCGACGTTGCGTTCACGTCCGATAGCGACGAGCACCATGTCGGTGAGATACTCGTACTCAACGCCGTTCACGTCGGTAGCAACGACGGCGACGTCGCCCGCCGGCCCGGGCTCGAAGCTCGAGACCTGCTGGTTGAGACGCAGGTTGACCCGCCCCGCGAGCGCCTCACCGAAGGCGGCGGAGATGTCCTCGTCGGCGCCTCGAAGGAGGGTTTCGGAGCGGTGCAACACCGTGACTTCGACCCCGAACGAGGTGAAAATATGCGCGAACTCGGCGGCGATGTAACCACCGCCAACGATCATGAGCCGATCGGGCAGCTGATCGATGCGCATGATGGTGTCGGAAGTGTGAATGCGCTCGTGGAGCTCCTCTGCGCAGGGCACGTCGAGCGTGCGTGGGCGCGAGCCAGTAGCCACCACGATTTGGTCAGCTTCGATCTGGGTGTCGCCAATGCGCAGCGTGTGGGCGTCGACGAAGGACGCCT
This sequence comes from uncultured Tessaracoccus sp., assembly GCF_947286155.1. Classification (GTDB taxonomy): domain Bacteria; phylum Actinomycetota; class Actinomycetes; order Propionibacteriales; family Propionibacteriaceae; genus Arachnia. The sequence continues at coordinate 1,218 of NZ_CAMYPD010000038.1, read as the reverse complement.
CCCCATCGAACACAGTGACGTTGGGGTTCTGGCGACGCCACTGCTTGCCACCTTCGGAGATGGCGTCGAGCCTGGTGAAGATGCGGTCGCGCATGGCGTCCCAGTCGGCCTGGCCGCGCTGCAGGGTGACGCCGACCTTGCTGGCGTCCTCGTAGGCGCTGGCCAGATCGGCGGGGTGGACGTACATCTTGGTGGGGATGCACCCGCGATTGAGGCAGGTGCCACCGAAGACTGGGTCGCGTTCAATCAGTGCAACTTCGAGATCATCGAATCGCTCGTCAATGAGGGAGTTGCCGGTGCCGGAGCCGATGACTGCCAGATCGAAATGTCGCATACCCCCATCCTGCCATCTGGGGTGAAGCCCGCGTGTTGCGACGGGCGGCGTTAGGCTGTTTCCCATGACTAAGGAATGGGCAGTCGTCACAGGCGCCTCCGCTGGCCTCGGCATCGCATTCGCCGAGCACCTGGCCAAGCAGGGGTCGGACATCATCCTCGCCGCACGGCGCCAAGACAAGCTCGAAGAAGTAGCAGACAAGCTCGCGCACCGATACGGCATCCGCACCGAGGTTCGCGCAGTAGACCTGGCAAGCGAAACAGGCAGAGCTGACTTCGTCGAAGAGATCCACGCCACACCAGTGCACACCCTAGTGAACAACGCCGGCTTCGGATCCGTCGGGAAGTTCGCGGAACTCGAGCCTTCGCGACTCGCGCAGGAAACATCGCTCGACGTCGGCGCACTCACTGAGCTCTCCCGTGCCGTCGTGGAGGGCATGATCGGCAGGCGGCGCGGCGCCATCATCAACGTCGCCAGCACGGCCGCGTTCCAGCCCATCCCCGACATGGCCGTGTATGCGGCGGCGAAGAGCTATGTGCTCCAGTTCACGATCGCACTGTGGCAGGAGCTCTACGACACGGGTGTCCGCGCCGTCGCCATCTGCCCCGGCCCCACCGATACCGAGTTCTTCGCCAATGCAGGCGACGACGGTGTGCTCAGGCAGCGCCGTCGCCCAGACCAGGTGGTGGAGACCGCGTTCAAGGCCCTCGAAGAGCACCGCCCATTCGCGATCGACGGCGCCCGCAACCGTGTCTTGGCGCTGGCCAACCGCTTCGCGCCGCGCAGCGTGCAGGCGCGCGTGGCCAAGATGGTGATTCACAACACATAGCGGGCTCTTCGCGTTTGAGGGTGTAGATGGTGGTAGCGGCGTGGCGGCTGGTGGA
>NZ_CAMYPD010000037.1 GCF_947286155.1 uncultured Tessaracoccus sp. | reverse complement strand
CGTGCCGATTGCCGAACAAATCGGCGCCCCCGCGAGCCTCGACACGTTCTTCGCCTCTGTGCTCTCGCCCGACCCGAACCGGCGCCCCCAAACGGCCGCGCAACTAGCGAAGGCACTCGACTACTTCGCGGCACAACTGCCCGGTGGCGATCTCTACTCCCCCCTGCCCAGAACGACGGGGCTCCCGTCGGGCAGCGTTGCTGTGCCCAACGCGCCCGTCACGCCGGTGCCCTTCGTCGGGGCTGCATCGGAGAGCGTGTCGCCGCGCTCCGAGACTCCCGTCAGTGTGCTGGGCAGCTACCTCGGGCAGGGCAAGTATCAGCCGAAGAAGACGAAAGAAACCCACAGCGCCTGGTTCTGGGTGTGGATGGTGAGCAGCGCGCTGGCACTCGGCGGACTGGTGCTCTGGCTGACGGTATCGCTGCTCACCTGAAGCCGTGAGGAGCGCCGTCGTAGAATGTGGGGCATGAGTGAGATGGCCCCCGGTTCACAGACGGTGCTCGACGAACGCACGGAGGTGTTCGAGGACGGCGACCAAGACCGCTTCTCGCACTACGTGCCGAAAGACAAGCTGACCGCAGCGATGGTAAACGGTACCCCCGTCGTGGCGCTGTGCGGCAAGGTGTGGGTGCCGTCGCGCAACCCCGACCGCTACCCTGTCTGCCCTGAGTGCAAAGAGATCTGGGAGTCGCTGAAGTCGAACGGGTGAGCGGCGCTCGCCCGGCGCGGGGTGCGTCGGGATGCTGGTGCTTGCCCCTACAACACTGATGGTGTGAGATCTATTGCGGATTTCCGTAACAGATCTCACACCATCGTGTGTGTCGAGGAGGGCTCAATCAGTAGCGGTATGTGTCCGGTTTGAAGGGCCCGTCGACGGGGACGCCGATGTAGTCGGCCTGCGCCTGCGTGAGCGTGCTCAGTTCGGCGCCCAGCGCGTCGAGGTGCAGGCGGGCGACTTCCTCGTCGAGGTGCTTCGGCAGCACGTAGACACCGACGGGGTACTCGTCGCGCTTCGTGAATAGTTCAATTTGCCCGAGTACCTGGTTGGTGAACGAGTTGCTCATCACAAACGACGGGTGCCCCGTGGCGTTGCCGAGGTTCAGCAGGCGGCCTTCGGAGAGGACGATGATGCTGTGGCCGTCGTCGAAGCGCCACTCGTGTACCTGCGGTTTGATTTCGACTTTCGTGACGTCGGTGCGGGCTTCGAGGCCGGCCATGTCGAGCTCGTTGTCGAAGTGGCCGATGTTGCCGACGATGGCCTGGTGCTTCATGCGGGCCATCTGGTCGGCCATGATGATGTCGCGGTTGCCGGTGCAGGTGACGAAGATGTCGGCTTCTTCGAGGACGGAGTCGAGGCGCGCCACCTGGTAGCCGTCCATCGCGGCCTGGAGCGCGCAGATGGGGTCGACTTCCGTGACGATCACGCGAGCTCCCTGCCCGCGCAACGATTCCGCGCAGCCCTTGCCCACGTCGCCGTATCCACATACGACGGCGACCTTGCCGCCGATCAGCACGTCGGTGGCGCGGTTGATGCCATCGATGAGCGAATGGCGGCAGCCGTACTTGTTGTCGAACTTGCTCTTGGTGACGGAGTCGTTGACGTTGATGGCCGGGAAGAGCAGCTCGTTGTTGCGGTGCATTTCGTGCAGACGGTGCACGCCCGTCGTGGTTTCTTCCGTGACCCCGCGCACCGACTCGGCGATGGCCTTCCAATCGAGGTTGCTGGTGCGCAGCGTGTCCAGGAAGACGCGGAACTCATGCGAGTCGTCGTCGGTGGCCTCGCGGATCGAGCCGGATTCCTGCGCGCGCACGCCCTCGTGGACGAGCATCGAAGCGTCGCCGCCGTCGTCGAGGATCATGTTGGGCAGCTCATCGCCCCAGTCGAAGATGCGCGAGGTGCACTCCCAGTACTCCTCGAGCGTCTCGCCCTTCCACGCGAACACGGGCACGCCGCGCGGGTCGTCGGGGGTGCCGTCCTTGCCGACGACGATCGCCGCCGCCGCGTGGTCCTGCGTCGAGAAGATGTTGCACGATGCCCACCGCACCTCCGCACCGAGCGCGGTGAGGGTTTCGATGAGGACGGCGGTTTGGATGGTCATGTGAATCGAGCCGGCGATGCGCGCGCCCTTGAGTGGCTGCTCGGCGGCGTAGCGCTCACGCATGGCCATGAGGCCCGGCATCTCGTGTTCAGCGAGCGCGATCTCCTTGCGCCCAAACTCGGCCAACGACAGGTCTGCAACTTGGTATTCCACGGTAGCCAAGCCTACGCGCTTTGCCGCGACGATGCCCGTCGCGCGGCGGTGCTCGTCGGGTGGCGGGTGCCCGTCGGGCGCGCTCCCTCCGCCGGGCAGGGGTAACCTGTGCGGCTCAGTTGCGGAACAAGTGTCACTTGCCTAGCCGCGACGAGGCGTCGTCCAGAAGCAGGTGACACATAATCCGCTCAGTTGCCGCACAGGTTGCACCTGCCTCGGCCGGAAACTCCGCTACGCCAGCGAGGCGAGGTGTGCAAGGGCGAGGTCGTAGCCGCCGACTCCACAGCCGACGATGATCCCCGCCGCGCCGGCGCTCAGCACCGAGTGATGCCGGAATTCCTCGCGCGCGAACACGTTGGAGATGTGCACCTCGACGTAGCGAGGTACGAGGGCGGCGGCGTCGGCGATCGCGTACGAGTAGTGCGTCCACGCCCCAGCATTAATCACGACGGGGTGGCCGCCGTCGGCGGCCTCGTGCAGCCACTCGATCATTTGGCCCTCGTGCTCGGTCTGCCGCACGTCGACGTCGAAGCCGAGCGGCTTCCCCGTCTCGACAAGGTGTTCCGCCAGCCCCTCATACGTGAGCGCGCCGTACACGTCGGGTTGCCTCGACCCCAGCCTTCCCAGGTTCGGACCGTTCAACACCAGCACCTTCGTCGTCATCGGCACAATCCAATCTTCAGATACTCGACGGCGTACAGCCCGCGCGCGAGCAGCGTCACGTAGCGCTCGACGGGGGCGAGCGGGTAGTCAGCGGCGCCCGATGCAATGCGCACCACCCGCACCGACGCGGCGTCGGCCAGGTTCTCGATCTCGCTCACGCGCGCCTGCACGCCCGGCGGCACCTCGTCGACGTCCAGCAGGAGCACCATCGGGGTGCGGGGTTGATCGTCGGGGTCGGCGAACGGATCTCGTCGCTCCGTGTTGCGCAGCACCGCCGCAAGCTCCGCGGCGTCGGCGGCCAGCGCGGGCACACCGCTCGCGTGCCGGAGCGCCTCACCGATCCGCCGCCCGGCACGGTTGGCAAGCACCGAGCCGCCCCAGATCAGCGGCACGTGATCCGCGAACGCGATGGCAAGCTCCTTGCCCGGATTCGACGACAGATCCTTTAGCGGCGAGCAGCTTTCTGCGACGAGGTCCACCGCCTCGGCGACCCCCTCCAGGTTGACGTGCGGGCCGAGCCCCAGCTGCCCCAGCAACGTGAGCAGCGCTACGGCGGCTGCCGTCGGATCGTGGTCGTCGACGGACACCAGCGTCGTCTCCGCACCCGACGTCACCTCCGCCAACGGCGAATGCTCCTGCGCCGCGACAAGCACCGTCGCTCCTCTGCGGGCGGCGCCGGCGGATGCCTCGAGGAGGCCGGAGCTTGGGTCTTGGTCGTCGACAATGGCAACCAGGTCGAGCGCACCAACCCACGCGGGCAGCGTCGCGCCCGACCAAGCCATGAGCGGTACCGGGCACACCGGCTCGAGCACCGCGCGCATCAGCCTGGCCTCAGCGCCCATCAGCAGCACGCCGCGGGGGCGGTCGCCGCGCTCGAGCTGGGGCAGGATGGCGTCGAACTGCAGCCGACGAACCCGTGCCCCGGCGGAGGCGAGCCAGCGCAGCCCTTCGTGGTCGGCGAGTGTCGGCGCTTCCAGGCGGGCGTCGTCGAAGGGGATCACAGCGTGGACCGCGCCTCGTCGATGAGGAGCACGGGGATGTTGTTGCGCACCGGGTAGGCCAGCGCACACGACTGATTCGTGCAGACGAGCTCGTTCGAGTCGTAGTCGACCGCGAACTTCGCGTGGCACGAGGGGCAGGCGAGGATCGCCAGCAGTTCCGGGGAGAGATCCATGGTTTCAGCCATGGCCCAAGCCTACTGCGTACCGATCCGCGCTGGGGTGTACGAGGCGAGAGCTAACCCAATATCCACATGCGTTTGCTGAACAGTGCCATTGAGGCCGGATTTGGCAAACGCATGTGGATATCGGGTTAGGTAGGCGGTGGAAGCCGGGGTCACGCGTCGACGATCGAGCCGCCGCTGCAAGCGGCGAGTCGAAATCACCAGGCGGATGTGGTTTCGATACGCGGCTTCGCCGCTACTCAACCACCGGCAGTAGGGCAGGTTTCGATACGGCCACCTCCGGTGGCCACTCAACCACCGGGGGATGCGGACTCATCGTCACCCGGTCATCGAGTAGGCGACGTAGTCGCCGTGTCGAGATGCCGCGACAAAACTGCAAAACTCGCCAACAGCTGGATGCCTCACGCTCAGCTGAGCGGGGACAGCTTCGTCTGTTGGCGAGTTTTGCAGTTTTCTCCTCCAGCAGTTGTGGTTTCGATACGCCACCTCCGGTGGCTACTCAACCATCAGATGGGCGCCGCTACTCAACCGCCGACGCGCCACGCACGAGGGCGAGGGCCTCGTCGCGGAGTGCGACCATGGTTACCTCATCGCGGGCCTCCACGTTCAGGCGCAGCAGCGGCTCGGTGTTCGACGGGCGCAGGTTCACCCACCAGCCGGCGTCGGCGTCGCGGATGGTGAGCCCGTCGCCGAGTTCGTGCCGCCCGCGCCCCTCGAACGCAGCGGCCACCGCGCCGAGCACGGCATCGGTGTCCGCCACGGTGGAGTTGATCTCCCCCGAGCGCGCATACCCGTCGAATGCGCTCGCCAGCTCGGAAAGCACCCCGCCGCCACGCACCGTCTCCATCACGTGCAGCGCGGCAAGCATGCCGGTATCTGCCGACCAAAAATCACGGAAGTAGTAGTGCGCCGAGTGTTCGCCGCCGAAGATCGCGTTGCGCTCAGCCATCAGTGCCTTCACGTAGGTGTGCCCGACGCGCGAACGCGCCAGCTCCCCCCGCCCCTCAACTGCCTCGGCCACGCACTGCGATGTGATGGTGTTCATCACGATCACCGACCCCGGCTCCCGCTCCAACTCCGCCCGAGCGATCATCGCAGTAATCACCGACGGGTCCACCACCTTGCCACGCTCGTCGATGATGAAGCAGCGGTCGGCATCGCCGTCGAACACCAGTCCCAAGTCCGCACCATGTTCGACGACAGCGCGCCGGGCATCGACGAGATTCTCCGGCACCAGTGGGTTCGCCGGATGGTTCGGGAACGACCCGTCGAGCTCCAGGTAGAGCCCCACCACGTCCACGTTGCGACCACCCAGTACGGCGTCGACGGTGTGCCCGGCCATGCCGTTGCCCGCATCCACGACCACTTTCAATCGCCGCCCAGCACGCATGGGCACGAGCTCGCCCAGCTTCTGGGCGTAGCCCGGAAGCGAATCCCACTCCCGCATGCTCCCGGAGACGGGCCGCGAGAGGTCCACCGTCGGGGAGAGGTCGCGCAGCTTGGTCATGAAGTCGGCCGGCACTGGGCTCGCGTCGGCGAGGCAAAACTTGATGCCGTTGTACTCGACGGGGTTGTGGCTCGCCGTGAACTGCACGCCGGGCAGGCCCGTCGCGCCCGAGGCGTACCACAGCTGGTCGGTGCTGGTGAGGCCGAGCTGCACGACGTCGGCTCCAGCGCGGCGAGCACCGTCCGCGAACGCAGCGGAGAGCTCCTCCCCCAGCTGGCGCATGTCGCGCCCCAGCACGAACTCGCTCGCCCCCGTGAGCTGCACGAACGCGGCCCCGAGCTGCGCAGCCCCATCGACGTCCCATTCCGGCTGGTTCCCAGCGACGATGCCGCGGATGTCGTTGGCCTTGAAAATCTGGTCGTTCAGCACCAGCTCAGACTAGCACCCGGCTCATCACTCGCGCACGATACGCAGCCTGGGCTCCACCGGTTCGACCGGCGCGGACGGAGCCTCCGGCAAGGAGACCTCGTCGTGGCGAAGCCCGATCTGGCGGACGGCGTCGGCGAGCGCCATGAGTTCATCGTCGGCGACCTGAGCACGGTGCTCTGCGACGGGGTCCGCGTCGGGCAGGCGGATCACGTCCCAATTCTTCGGCACCGACATCGACTCGGCGTGCTTGGCGCACAGGTCGTACGCTCCCGGCTCGTGGGTTGCCGCGAGCGGCCCCATCACCGCCGTAGATTCGGCGTAGACGTAGGTGAGCGTCGCGACGGCGAGGGCATCGCAGGAGGATCGAGAACAACGGCGCACGAACGAGAGACTAACCACGAACGGGCTAGAGTTGGCCCATGCCACGCAGGAGAGACCGACATGGACGCGGAATCCGTGGTCCGCTGACGGCTCCCGGTTCCCCCGCTCGCCTCAGCCGTGCCCAGTCGCGGCAAGATTACTTCAGCCAATGCGTGCGCGACGCGATCGCCGCCGTGCTCGCCCACGACACCCTCGCGCTCGACGACGTTGTGGTCTGCGTGGAAGACGTTCCGTACCTCAGCAGCCGGTGGTCGGGCGAGCGCGTGCCGCTCTCCGCCGGCGTCGAGGCCGACCAGCACCAGCGCGCCCGCATCGTGCTCTACGAGCGCCCCCTCGAACACCGCGCGGCGTCGCCTGCAGCGCTCAAAGAACTCGTGCACCGCACCCTCGTCGAGCAGCTCGCCACGCTCTCCGGGCGCAGCATTGACGATCTGGGCGGCCACGACGACTGGGGTTAACGCAGGGTCGGGTCGAGTTTGGCGGTGAGCGGCTTCGCCTCCGCAACGGTGCCCGTGCCCAGTGGCACTACTGCCGCACCCTTCGTGGTCACCGCCGCGCCGACGAGCGGCTGGTCGGCGGCGACACTCACCTCGACGCCACCCTCACCCGGCACCGGCAGCGTCCCGGTGGTGCCGGGTTCCACGACGACCTCCTGCTCAGCGCCGTCGAGCGTCACCGTCGCCTTCGTTCGATTCGCACCCAGGTTGGTGAGCTGCAGTGTGGAACCCGCGGGCACAACGCCGGCCAGCGCGGAATCCTGTACCACGCCCCCACTAGCCGCAGCGACGTCGCCCATCGTCGAGTGCAACGACGCAGCCACCGGCACATCGCTGTCGACGGTGAACGCGCCGGGTTCGCCGGCGGTGCCCGCGTCGAGCGCTACCGCCACGACGGAGCGCGCCGGCACCGAGATCTCCTCTCCGCCCGTGGGCGTGAACGTGCTGGATGGCCCGTGGAAGGCCACGCTGGCCGTGGCGCGCTGCTCGCCGGGGTTGGCGATCAACACCGTCGGCTTCCCCCCGCGTGCCAGGCCGGGCAGCGTGTGCTTGGTGGCAGGCGTCGTCGAAGGGCTTGCGAAGTGCACGGTACCTGCGGTCACGCCGACGGCGAGCGCTCGGCCGCGGCTCGTCGACCAGTGCGCAACCACCGGGCCTTCGACGCCGCGGGCCAGCACGGACACGGCCACCTGACGCGTTTGCCCTGGTGAGAGCGTGATGTCGCGCGCACCCACGGCGCTAATTTCACCGTCGGGTCCGGTGACGATGAGGTCGACGGAGGCGTCGGTCGCGTCGGGGTTCGTGAGCCGCAGTTCGGCCTTCGACGCGTCGGGCCACAGCACCGTGCCGCTCGTGGCGGGGGCTTGGCAGGGCGCCCAGATGCCGTCGGCTCCGAGCACGCCGCCCGTGGGCGCGATGCCGCGGACGGTGGTGAGTGCGTTCGCAGGTTCGCGCACCACGTCGCGCGGGGCGCTCTCCTCACCGCCATACTGCGCGGTGACGACCTTCCCTTGCCCAGAGGCCAGGAGTTCACCCTCGCCGAGCGGTTGGCAGTAGACCCGGCTCTCGAGTGGCGGCGTCACCTGCGAGTCACGCTCGACCGGGACGGGCGAGATCAGGCTGATCCCCAGCGCGGCCGCCGCCCCTGCGGCCACCACGGAGACGGGCAAGATGTGCAGCTTCATCGTTCATCCTCCCCAGCCCGACGGGCACCCGCGCGCGGTTGCATCGTCGGCACCGCCAGCAACCCCAACCCGAGCAGCACGAACGCCATCCACCCGACGGCAACCCAGCGGCGCCCGGTAGAGTACTCGAGCGCGCCGCGCAACTCGCCGAGCTCGAAGGTGGGTAGGTCGCCCTCGATGCGCTTCAGCCTCGTGTCGGCGACGCGTACCTCGGCGACGTCGGGGTCGGCGATGACGAGGCGCCTGGATGCGTCGCCAGATGGAATCTTGCCTTCGACGACGGGAGCTCGCGACTCGCCGTCCTCGATGACCGCCCGGCTCACCAGGCCGGTGACGGTGAACACGGTGGCGTCGTCGCTAGGGGCGCTGGTGAGGCCCTCCGCGTTGCCGAGTGCGAGGAGCTCGTCGGACGAGAACCCGCGCAGCCACACGTGCGATACTGCGACGCGCTGCAGCTGCCGGGCGAGATCGTCGGGTACCTGACTACCGGCGAAGGCCTGCACGAGCTGCTCAAACTGCTCGCCGAGTTCGCCGCCGGGGGTGCGCTCAGCGCTACCCCACTGCGGGTGGGTGGCGTCGGCGACGTTCCACTCCAAGACGTCGCCAGACTTCTCGATCAGCAAGGCTCGGCTGTCTCGCGGTGAGGAGAGCACATTGCGCACGTACCCAGGCAGCGCTCCGCCATCGCTGGTGACGGGCCCCTGGAAGCCGACGTACGGCCACGCTCCCAGCACCACTGCAGCAAGCACGCCGGAGCCCACGACGGTAAACGCGCGCGGATGCTCTGCGGCGCGCGGGTGCTCAGCGAGCACGACGGCGGCGATCATGCCTGCGACGGTGAGCAGCGCCCAGGGCGACAGCAGCGCGCGCGTCTGGCCTCCGTCGACGGTGAGCGCCAGGCGCGAGAGCCCCACGCCGGCGATCAGCGGCGCGACGATCACCGCGGCGACGCCCCAACGTCGCCCGGGCTGCGGGATGCGCAGCAGCCCCCACGTCGCCAGCAGCGCCAGCCCGACGAAGAACCCAGCGTTCAGCCACACCGGGATGCCGGCGGGCATGAGGCGCCCGGCAAGCAGCGCCCACGCGGCGGGCGGGAAGTCGGGCCAGGCGAGCGGGTCGATGCCGGTGAGTACGCGCCCGGGGAACTGCACAAGATGCCCTAGCCAGGGCAGAAACAGCAGCCACACCGGCACGACGAACGTCGCGCCCGGCACGCCCCGCACACGCCGCATGCCGATGCCCACCGCGGCGGCGAGCGTCGCCAGCACCAGCGCCGGCGGCCAGAACGCCGCGAGCACAAACAACCAGAACGCCCCGACGGCGGGCGCGCGCAGGCGCTCAGCCCCCTCGGAGCGGTCGATGACCACGCGGTGCGCCTGCTTCACCACAAGCGGCCCGACGATGGCCGCCACCACGCCGCTGACGTCACCACCGGACGGCAGACCCAGCACCAACACCGCAGCACCCCACACCCCGGCAGCGGCCGCCGCAGTGCCCGGGCGCACCCCGAGCTGCCGCCCGAGGGAGTTCGCCGCGAGCGCCGCGAACAGCGGACCGAGCAGCACCGCGACGAAATTCGCCAGCCACGGCTGCCCGCCGAGGATGGTGCTCGTCAATGCGCCCAACCCGAGCGCCGGATTCGCCTCGCGCAGGAACGCCTGCCAGGCACCGGTGAGGCTGGCTGGGGCGGGCAGCATGCCGCCGCCAGTTACGTCGGCGCCGCCCCAGAGCCGCCAGCTCGCTCCGACGCCGGCGAGCAAGAACGCGAGCACCAGCAATAGCCCAGGCGCGATCAGCGGACGCGGGGCGGCGTCGTGGGTGCCGAATTCGTCGGAGGTGAGCTCGTCGAGGGAAGTGTCGGAGGTGAAGTCGCGGTAGCGCCCGGCCACCGCGCTGCCCACAGAGTCGAAGGCCTTGCGCAGGCCCCAGCTCCTGGCGGGCAGCAGGTCGTCAACGGCGGAGGCGTCGCCCTCCGGCACGCGCTCGCGAAGGGCGCGGGTGACATTGCGGGTGGACGCGAACCGCCGGTGGGCGCGCAGCTCCGCTCGGGCGTGGCCAGGTGATTTGGCGAGTAGGAATCCGACGGCGCGGCACCAGCTGCCCAACCGCAGCCGCGCCGACCCAGCGCCGTGCACGCGGGCGACGCGCAGGGCCGCGAGGCGATCGTCGAAGTGCGGATGGTGAGCCATGGGGCGCTCCCCCGCCATCGACGCCTGCCGGTGCACGAGCGTCGCGGTCGGTGCCGTCACTACTCGCCAGCCGGCGATGTTGGCGCGCCAGCCGAGGTCTACGCCGTCGCGGTGCCCGGGCAGTTCGGGGGCGAGCCCGCCGAGTTCGCGCCATAGCCCCCCGCGCACCAGCATGCCCGCCGTGGAGCCACCCAAGGTGGCCCCTGGTTCGAGCTGACGCTGGTCGACGTCACCTTCCTCGGGAATGCCGACGCGGCGCCCGCCTTTGGTCATCGACTGCCCGCACTCGGCGATGATGTCTGGGTAGTTGCGCCGCCTGGGCTCGATCAGTTTGGGGAACAGGAGGTCGGCGGTGGGTGCGATCGCGAGCAGTTCGGCCAGCGCTGTCGGATCGGGTGCGGAGTCGTCGTGCAGCACCCAGATCCAGGCCGGTTCACCGTCGATGCCCGCGGCCACGGCGTCCGCGAAACCGCACTCGCGCTCGGCGGAGACCACCTTGTCAATGACGCCCTCATCCACGGCGGCGCGCAACAACTCAGCCGACTCATCTGTCGACGCAACATCCACGGCGACGACGGCACCCGGGCGCTGCGTCATGGCACCGAGCGCGTCGAGTTGTTCGGGTAGCCACGACGCGGCGTTGTGCACCACCATCACGGCTGCGACGTCGTCGGGGTGTACTGGCTCAGGGACGAACTCCGCATCATCCTCGTCGGCCCACGCCCAAAGATCTTTGAAGCGCTGCCCTTCCTCGGCTTCGCTCACGCGCTCCTCCGTGTTTAGACTGCTGCGCGCTTGAGTTTACGTCGTTCCCGCTCGGAGAGCCCACCCCAGATGCCGAAGCGCTCATCGTGTGCGAGGGCGTACTCGAGGCACTGCTCCTTCACGTTGCACTTCTGGCACACGCTCTTGGCTTCGCGAGTGGAGCCGCCCTTTTCAGGGAAGAAGGCCTCAGGATCCGTTTGGGCGCACAAGGCCTCCGCCTGCCAACCGTAGGCGCCTTCGTCGTCGTCCAAAAGCATCAGTTCTTCGTTCACCGGGCCCTCCTTCCCCATGAATTACACACGTGTTATTCGAACACGTCAAGCGGGGAGAGAAAAGTGCTCAGCGCTTCACAACACGACACGCCGAGCAGTGTCCGTGGTCATCCGCTCAACGGCGCTGGGAGTGAACGCGACGCCTCGGTGGACGCAGCAGCGTGCCATCCGGGTCATCTTCCACTGCGCGCGGCCACGGGGACGACACTTGACGCCAACCATCGGGCGGGGTCGAGGCTTTCCCGAAGCGTGAACGTTCGAGGCCCACCGGCGTGAGCGCGGATTCCGGATGCTCGGCGCGCTCCGGATGGGGAGACAACGGCACGTCCGGGGATGCCGTCGAAGCGGCCGAGGTGACCGAGCCGTTCAGCGGGGCCGACGGAGTGTTTCCCTGCAGCGGAAGTAGTAGCGGAACGCTCCCATCCTGCCGAATCCTGGGTGTGGTGAATTCACGGCGAACTAGGGCGACGTCCCAAGCCGCCCACACGGTGAGCACCACGGCGACGACGAATGCCGCAGTCAAATCGATCACGAGCGCCACGCCATGATTCCTACCGACTTGCTCTGCAGCTGGCCAAGCCAAACACACCATCACGCCGCGAAAGACAACACCAATCGCTGAACACAGCACTACCACCATGCGCGCCCACACGGCGACGTTGCTCGCCACCACCGATAGTGCAACACTCAACCACAGCGCCCACATGGGCACGACACCCCCGCGTTGCAGGAGCGCCAAACCTTCCGGATCGAGCGTCTGCAGCATCAGCGAGACCCCTTGCGCCAGGCCTGCGAGCGCGAGGCAAACCACGAGCAGCGAGGGCAGCAGGCTCGTCGCAGGGCGGTCGGGTCGAGTCATGCCAATTCGGCTCCATACTCCTCGGCCACCTTGGCGACGAGGGCTTTCACGTTTTCGAGGTCGTCCAGGCTCGCGACCAGCGTGGCCTGAGGAGTCACGACGACGAGCTGCCGTTCCAGCCCCAGCGCGGCGACGACGTGATCATTGCCTGTCATATTGAGGACGATACAGCCGGAGGAGTTCATCATGACCGTGGCGCCGCGGAGGGCGTTTCCGTCTGCGTCGCACGGGAGCAGCTCAGCATAGCTGGCGTAGCCTCCGACGTCCTTCCACTCCACCTCGAGCGGCACGCTCACCACCTGCGCGTCGGTTAGACCAGTGGAGGCTGGCTCCATGATCGCGTAATCCACCGACGTCTTCGTCAGCGTCGGGAAGAGTTCGTCGAGCGTTTCGGGCTCGCGGGCTATCCGTCGGATCTTCGCCGCATTCTCCGGCAGGAGCTGGTCGAGCTGCGCGAGGAGGGTGCTGGCGCGCCACACGAACATGCCGGCGTTCCACCAGTACTCGCCGGATTCGAGATAGCGCTCCGCGACCTCGGCGCTCGGCTTTTCCTTGAACTCGCTGACACGAAAGACGCCTGGCTCCACCTCGTCGGCGCGATGGAGGTAACCGTATCCGGTGTGCGGGGAGGTGGGCACCACGCCCAGGGTGCACAACGCGTCGGCGTGCTGTTCCGCGGCCTCGAATGCGCGTCGCAGCGCGGCTTGGAAGCGCTCGACGGGGGTGATGATCTGGTCGGCGGTGACCATCGCCACCACAGCACCCGGGTGGCGCTGCGCCAACACCGCGGCCGACCAGGCCACCGCGTTGAGCGAGTCTCGGCCCACGGGTTCCCCAAGGAGGTTCTCGGGCAGGAGCTCCGGAATCTGCTCGCGGACGTCATCGGCATAGTCCCGTCCAGTGCACACCAGCACCTGCTCCGCGGGAACGAGCCCCTCGAGCCGCTCCCACGCCAACCGCAGCAGCGACTTCCCCTCGAACATGTCCAGGAGCTGCTTCGGGCGGCCCTTGCGAGACAGCGGCCACAGACGGGTGCCGGACCCGCCGGCCATGATGACGACGTAACGCATGGAGTAACTCTAATGCAACGTGAGGCCGTCACTCTGCTGCGCTGCGGCCATCCCACTACGATAGCCACCATGTTCTCCGACGTGTTCACTCGCCCGAGCCCTGCCCCACTCGTCACCTACTACGAGGGAGACGCCCGCGTCGAGCTGTCCGGCGTCACCTTCTCGAACTGGGTGATGAAAACGGCAAATTTCTTCAACGATCTCGGCGGTGAGAGCGACGAAGCCCTCGCGCTCGGCTTGGCCGACACCCATCCCGGCCACTGGGTGTCGCTGATCTGGACGGCGGCAACCTGGTTCGCCGGCGGGAAGGTCGTCGCGGGAGTCCCGGAGGACGCCGCGTTCGCGGTGGTCGGCCCGGATGATGCCAGACGAGGTGACGTCACCGTCGCGTGTTCGTTGCACCCGCTCGGGCTCGGTTTCGACGCCATTCCCCCCGGTTGCGCCGACTACGCCGACGTGCTCGCACAGCCCGACGCCGCCGTCGAGGGAATGCCCGCCCCCACCGACCCCGCCTGGGGCGACCACTCCTACACCGATCTCGACAGCGTCGAAGGACGCACCACCCGCTTACTGTTCACCCAGCCGACCTGCAGCTGGGAGTTCCTCCGCGACGCGCTCGTCGCCCCGCTGCGCGGCGGCGGTTCGAGTGTCATCGCGGTCGGCGTCGACGATGCGCGCGTGCGCGAGATCGCCGTCGCTGAGAGGGCGTCGATCAGCGAGGCGTGAGCCCGACGTGGGCTGCGACGAAGGCGAGCTGATCGGTGTATTCGCGCAGCTGGGCGTGCTTCGGTTTGCCCGTGCCGTGGCCGGCGCGCGTATCGACGCTGAGCCAGAACGGCCCGCCCTTACCCGTGTGCTGGAGCTCGGCGGCGAACTTGTAGGAGTGCGCCGGAACCACGCGGTCGTCGTGATCGGCCGTAGTAATGAGCGTCGGCGGGTATTGGACGGCGCGCACGTTGTGCAGCGGGGAATACCGCAGTAGGTACTCCGCGACGCCGGGCTCGTCGGGGTTGCCGTAGTCCCTCGCCCAGGCCCAGCCGATGGTGAAGCGGTGGTAGCGCAGCATGTCGAGCACGCCGACGCTCGGCAGCACGACCGCCCACAGATCGGGGCGCTGCGTCAGCCCGGCGGCAGCTAGGAGCCCGCCGTTGGATCGCCCGTGCAAGGCGAGCTGCGACGGCGTGGTCACCCCGTCGGCGATGACGCGCTCGGCTACCGCGAAGAGGTCGTCGAACACCTGTTGTTTGTGTGCTTTCGTGCCCTGCTCGTGCCACTGTTCCCCGAACTCTCCGCCGCCGCGCAGATTGGGGATGACGAGGGTGCCGCCCGCGGCAATCCAGGCCGCGAAGATCGGTGTGTGGTCTGGCATGACGGGGATGTTGAATCCGCCGTAGCCCCACATCAGGGTCGGGCGCGGGCCGTCGGTGAGCCCGTCGGGTTCGATGACGAAAGCCGGCACCTCGGCGCCATCGCTCGACGTCACGCGGATGCGGCGCGTGCGGCTGGGCACGGTGAACTGCCCATCTGGCCTTGTGGTGCCCCAGTCGACGAGTGTGGCTCCGTCGACGACGGCGTGCGCCCGCTGCCCTCGGTCGGTGAACGTGGATGTGGCGAGGAACACGTCGTCGGAGTCCTCGTGTGTTGCGAGCCCCGCGATGCTGACGCCGTCGCCAATCGGCAGGGCATCGCCGGGCACGCCGTCGAGGTCGAGCAGCTCGACGAACGACTGCGCGTCCACCATCCAGTGCGCGACGTAGCCGGTGCGGGTGGCGTCGAAGGCGAGCAATGTCTGGTCTGAACGCTCGGCCACGAGCTCGCGCCTGGCCCCGTCGAGGAGATCGACGGCGACCACCCGGCCACGCGGCGCGTCTTCGTCGGTGCCGCAGATGAGCTCCCGCCCGCGCACCGCGACCGGCCACCACTGGCCCTCGCCATCGACGAGGAGCCGCAGTTCGGCATCCTCATGCCGTCGTACAAATACCTGGGTGCGCGATTCCATGCCTCGACGCGTAAACAACAGGCACCACTCGTCGTCGGGGAAACGGTACTGCATCGTCCGGGGGTCGTCGGGTTGCCAGTACAGCTCGCTACGACGCGAATCCATGTCGAAGGCATACATGGCGCCGGCGGCGTTCTCGTCGGTGAGCGCGTTGCCGGTGGGCTCCGGGTAGGCCCAGTAGGTGAAGCGGCGGCCGCCAGGCAGCCAGGTGGGCATGTTCCACTTCGCCCAGCGGATCTCGACGCCGGTGTCGTCGAGCGACGCGAGGTCAAGCACGCGGATGGTGTGCCAGTCGGAGCCTGCCTCCGAGACGGCATACGCCAGGAGCGAGGCGTCGTCGTTGGGCTCGAACTGCACGATGGCGGTGGCGCCGTCGCCGCCGTTGGGGTCGAGGATGGTCTCGGCGGCTTCCAATTCTTCAAAGCTGCGGGCGCGCACGACGCGGGGCTGGTCGTCGCCGTCGTTGTGCCACGCGAACAACCACCCGCCGCGCTGCACGGGGCAGTTGCGGGTGGGTTCCGACAGCACGCAGCGAAGGATGCGCTCGAACGCGTCGCGGTTTGGCAGCGCGTCGAGTTTGGGGCGCGACAACGCGTTTTGCGCCTCGACGAAGGCGTCCGTGTCCGGTGATGGTTTCTCGAGCCACCGGTATGGATCTGCGACGGTGTGCCCGCCGATGGCGTCAACTACCGTCTCGTCACGTCTTGCGGCCGGGTACATAGTGCTCTCCTCAGGCAGGGGTCGAGCGCATGAAACCGGCGCCCCAGCACCCGTGCATCACTGCGAGCACGAGCGGTAGGCGGAGCTTCGCCTGGAAGTCGGCGTCGATGCGCAGCGTCGCCACCAACACAAACAGTGTGTAGACGACAGGCGCGAGCAGTAGGAAAGTGAGGTACCGGTTGCGAGCGAGCAGCCCGACAAGCCCACCCAGCAGGCCCCCGGCGAATCCGGCGACGGCGATGGGCGGGGCGAGGTAACGCACGGATGCGGTTTCGGGATAGCGACGGATGATCTCTCGACGCCAGCTGCCCGTGCGGTAGAACTGTTGCGCGAGCGCCGTGTACGTCGAGCGTGGCCGGTACACCACCCGCAGCTCGGGCGAAAACCAAATGCGGAAGCCAGCCTTGCGCAGGCGGTAGTTCAGCTCCCAATCCTGCGCGCGGTGCAACGACTCGTCGAAGCCACCCACCGATTCCAACGCATCCCGACGGAACACGCCAAGGAAGACGGTCTGAGCCGGCCCAGCAGGGGTGTCTTTCACGTGGAATCCGCCGCCGCCCAGGCCATACGGCGAGTTGTACGCTGCCGCGATAGCGCGCTCGAGCGGGGTGCGCCCGTGGGCATCCATGACCCCTCCGACGTTGGCCGCCCCCGTTTCTTCCAGAAGCTGTACCGCCTTGACGATGTAGCCGTCGCTTAGTTCACCGTGTCCGTCGACGCGCACGATGACGTCGTACTGCGCTGCGGCGATGGCGATGTTCAGCCCAGCCGGTGTGTACCCCGTCGGGTTGTCGACGACGGTGACTTCCCCGTGCTTCTCAGCCAGCGCGGCGGCGATGGCTTCCGTGCGATCCTCCGAAGGCCCGACGGCGATGATGATTTCCAGCTGGCCGTCCCTGTCTTGCTGCAGTACACGCTCGACGGCGGCCTCCAGGTGCGCTTCTTCGTTACGCACCGGCATCACGACGCTGACATCCATACTCGCCACTGTATCGAGCCCTCCCCAACATCCCTCGACTGTGCGCACACCAGATTCGTATTTCGGCCCTCTGCAGCCGGTTTTTTGCATCTGGTGTGCGCTCAGTCGCGTAATGCTCAATAACCCGGTCAGCTCACCGAGCAGACTGACTGGAGATCATCCGTGGATTGGCCTGCGGTGTAGGCCTCGTCATCGCTCTCCACGGTGGCCGAGGGCGTGGGCGCTGGCGTCGACGCGCTGGGCTGTGTGCTTGGTGCGGCGGACTCGCTCGGCTGCGGGCTCGGCGCAGCAGGTTTCGCACTCTTACTGGCTTCATCGGCCTGCTCTGCAGCAGCGATGGACTCTGTAACCGTCTTACGAATCAGCCCGAAATCGGGGTGGGCGGTGTCCGGGATGAGCGGGGGCATGAAGTTCACGGAGGCGATCTGCTTGTTGCGCGCTTCCAGCGCGAGCCCGGCGAGCTCGACGATCTGGTCGCGCGGGACATCGGTGAGCAGGAGGTCTTTGCCGGCTTCGGAGAGTTCGACGAAACGGGTAGCCACCACCTGCGGGTCAAGCTGCGACACCATCGCGCTCATCACGCACTTCTGGCGTTGCATGCGCTCGTAATCACTCGATCCGTGCCTTGAGCGCGCGAACCACAGCGCGCGTTTGCCGTCGAGATGTACGCCTTTGCCGGGTTCGATGTAGTCGTATACGGGCGAGCTACCGCCGCCGATGGGGATGCGCTTCATCACGTCAAGGTCGATGCCGCCCATCGCGTCGATGATCGATGAGAAGCCGTGCATGTCCACCAGCGCGTAGTAGTTAATGTCGAGGCCGAGCGTCTCCCCCACCGCCGCCTTCGTGGCGGCCAGCCCGACATTGGTGCCCTCCGGGAACTGGTCGGCATGCTCCTCGGCGCTGGTCCAGACCGCGTTCAGCATGCACTTGTCGTTCTCGCACCGGAACCCGTCGGGGTAGATCGCGTGCATGGGGGAACCTTCCGGAAATGGCACGCCCTGCATGTTCCGGGGCAGCCCGAAGATCACTGTCTGGCCCGTTTCCGCGTCGATCGATGCGACGTTGATGGAATCCGCGCGCACCCCGATGCGCTCGTCGGATGCATCGACGCCCAGCAGCATGATGTTGTAGCGGCCGGCCTTCTTCTCGGTGTCCCCGCCTCCCGGCAGCACGGAACCGACGTTGCCCGCGGCCGCAAACGCCCCCGCGACGAAGTTCGTCACCAACCCCATCACCACGACCAGCACCACGACCGTGAGCGTCATGGCAAGACGTGTTCGCTGCGGCAGCTCCATCGGGCGTGACAGGCGCCAGGAGTCGATCAACAGCGCGACCCAGCCGATGAACATCAGCCAAAGCACCACCCGGCACACCACCGTGACCCACGGTGTGAGGAAGAACCCGACGGTAGCTCCAGGGGCAACGAGCGCCGCAAGACCGACGACGAGCAGCAGCACGAGCAAGCCCGCGAGCACGCGTGCCGCGATCACTCCCACGCGACGGTTTCCGGCGTAGCGCTGCACGGAGCCCGGCAGCACTGCGGAGAACAGGAGGAAACCGATCGATCTGCGCAGACGAACGCGTTCCACCTCGGCTTGGGCGTCGGTCACAGCGATCCTCCTGAGGGTTCGGGTCGATCAAGTATGGCTCTACCCGACGAGATGCCTCGCCCATGGCACGCCGAGTCGCACACGATTGGCTTCCACGTATGATCGTTATGTGGCGAATCGGGATGATCTGCAATGGCTGTACGACGGGGATAACTCGGAACACACGCGTGTCATGCCCGCTTCCGAGATTCCCGACGACGCCCCCGCACCCGATTGGGTGACCCCATCGCGCGAACCCGGCCCGGATCAGCGGCGCCCGGATGCCCCGTCGGCGTATCCGGAGCAGTACCCACCGCCGGGCTACCAACCCCCGACGCCGTACCCGTACCCGCCTGCCCCGCCGCCGGCGCAGCCGGGCCGACGTCGGCGTCGAAAGAAGCGCCGCCCCTTCAAACTGCTGATGCTGCTGTTCGTGCTGTGGATTGCCTACCTCGTGACGGTGCCCGTGCTGGCGTTCATGAACATCGCGACGGTGAAGGGTATTGAGAGCGAGCTCTCCGATCAGCCGGGCACGGCGGTGCTGCTCGTCGGCAGCGACGGTCGCGGCGATCTCTCGCCCGAAGACCGACGGCGCCTCGGCACCGGATCTACCGAGGGCGGGCGCACCGACACGATGATGCTGCTCTACACGGCCCCGAACGGGAAGTCGGCGCTGCTGAGCTTCCCGCGGGACTCCTACGTCGACATCCCCGGCCACGGTAAGAACAAACTCAATGCCGCGTACGCGCTGGGCGGCGCGCCGCTGCTCATCCGCACCATCGAAAGCAACACCGGCATCAAGATCGACGGCTACTTGGAGATCGGCATGCTCGGGCTCGTTGACGTTGTGGACGCCGTCGGAGGCATCGAAATCTGCCCCAAGCAGGCCATCAAGGATCGCGATTCACACCTTGATATCCCCGGCGGCTGCCAGAATGCCGACGGTGTCACCGCCCTCAGCTACGCCCGGATGCGAAAAGCCGACAAGCGCGGCGACCTTGGCCGGATGGAGCGCCAGCGGGAGGTGATGGGCCAGATCATGAAGTCCGTCATGCACCCCATGACCTTCATCAACCCTGTCCGGTACTGGAACGTCAACACTGGTGCCGCGCGTTCCCTGACCCGCACTGAAGGCACGGGGATCGGGGCGGTCGCTGGGGCCGGCGTCGGGTTGGTCTCTGGCGCGACGGGCAACAGCGTCGCGCTCACCGTGCCCATCTCGAATCCGAATGCGCGCACATCGGCGGGCTCGTCGGTGATCTGGGACGAAGAGAACGCGTCGAAGGTGTTCAATGCCATAGCCAGGGGCGATATCGACGCAGTTGCCGAGCATCAGTAAAGCTCGCCGTCAGCGCCGCGTACGCAGATTTCCGTCGTTCAGTCGTGTTGCAATGACCTCCCCTACCCCTACCCTGGATAACGACTGCACACATGAAGGAGAGAGATCGTGAGCCAGCAGCAATGGAATAACCACCCGCAGGGTGGAGCGCAGGGCGGCTACCAAGGCCCACCTGGTGGTCAGCCTCAGGGCCCCGGAAGCTTCGGAGGCCAGCAGCCGAACCAAGGTCCTCACTTCCAGGGGGGACAGCAAGGCGGTAACCCGCAGGGTGCTCCTGGCGGCTACCAGCAGCAGGGCCCTGCAGGCCCAGGCGCCCCTGGCGGCCCAGGTGGTTACGGTGGTCCTGGCGGTCCGGGCGGCTACGGCGGCCCTGGTGGCCCCGGCGGCCCGGTTGGCACGAAGAAGAAGTCGAAGCTTCCCGTCGTAATCAGCGGCGTCGTCGCAGCGGGCCTGGTGGCCGGCGGCGGATTCCTCGCGTACAACTTCTTTAACGGAGCTTCCCCCTCGGCGGCCACGGCGGGCATTCCGAACAACGCCATCGCCGTCGTCGAGCTGTCGCTCAACCCGGCGGACGCGGACAAGCTCGCGCTGAAGAACATCGTCGAGAAGTTCCCTCAGGGCGACGACATGCCTGACACGGATGACTACAAAGAGATCCTGTGGGAGCTCGTCGCCGACGATGACAGCGACATCAACTACAAGGAAGACGTGAAGCCTTGGTTGGGCAACTCGCTCTCATTCGGCATCCTGCCCTCCGAGGGCGGCGCCAGCAGCGACGATGAGGAGTTCGGCCCACTCGGTGATAGCCCCGTCACGCCGGTGCTGGCGGTGGAGGTCACCGACGAGGGCAAGGCCGATGCGTTCATGAAGGAGCACGGCAAGGACAACAGCAAGCACTTCTTCCACGAGAACCTGATGGTGATCGAGGATAAAGACTCCGACCTCAAGGCTGCGCTCGAGAACGGCTCCGTGAAGGACAACGAGCAGTACAAGGCCGACATGAAGGCCCTCGAAGGGGGCAACCTTGCCAGCGCTTGGGTGAGCCCGAAGGCCGTCGAGATGGTCCTGAAGAACAGTAACCCCCGTGAGTTCGATGCTGACGTCGTCCAACAGTTGGAGACGCTGAAGTCGCTGCACGGCGCGCTTGGCCTGCACGTCGAAGACAACACGCTCACGCTGCACGCCTCGTTCGCCTCAGATTTTGAAAACGGCAAGAGCGAGTCTGTGAAGGACTTCGTGGACTCGCTTCCCGCCGAGGCCCCGATGGCGTTCGGCATCGCCTTCAACGACGAGATGATCAGCCAGCTGTGGAAGCAGATCGCTGACACCCCAGAGCTGCAGGAGCCGCTCACCCAGGTAGGCATCCAGTCCGAGGAAGACATGAAGGCGCTGTTGGGAAAGCAGCTCGCGATTGCCGTCGGCGGAGAGTCCTCAGGTGGGGACATGGACGACGTGAAGCTGGGCGTCAAGGTTGCCACCGACGACGTCGAACGCCATAACGCCATCCTCGACCCGGTGTTCGAGCAGCTGGAAGCGCAGGGCGGTCAAGTTCCGGTGGAGCGCGGCGCTGACGGCAACACGGTCACCTACACGCGCGGCTACTCCGCCGACGAGGTAACGGGCGGGTCGCTGAAGGACAACGACTTCTACAAGAAGGTTGTCACCGACGATGCGCAGGCCATCGTGTTCGTGAACATGAATGCCATCGCTGAATTGAGCGACAGCACTATGGATGAGGAGTCGAAGCAGTACGTCGACCCGATCGCAGCTGTCGGCATGATGAGCAGCGTCGACGGTCAGCGGACGAAGACTGTTGTGCGGGTGGTCTTCGACGACTAATCCCTCACACGTAGGTGAAGGGCTCGGCGATTACGCCGGGCCCTTCATTCGTTGCTGTGGTGTTCAGAGCGCAGAGCGCACTTTTTCGCCCTTCGCGCGGGCGAGGTCGCGGAGCTCAGCTTGGAACGTGAGCATCTTCTCCTGCAGGGCGGGGTTGGCTGCCGCCAGCATCCGCACTGCGAGCAGGCCCGCGTTGCGCGCGTTGCCGATGGCCACCGTCGCGACGGGCACCCCCGCCGGCATCTGCACGATCGACAGCAACGAGTCGAGCCCGTCAAGCTGCTTCAAGGGCACCGGAACCCCGATCACCGGCAGCGGTGTGAGAGAAGCGAGCATGCCGGGAAGGTGCGCTGCTCCCCCGGCGCCCGCGATGATCGCCTTGATGCCCCGACGGTGCGCCTCCCGGCCGAAGGTCACCATGTCTTCGGGCATCCGGTGGGCGGAGACCACGTCGGCCTCATAGGCGACGTCGAACTCCTCGAGTGCCTTCGCGGCGGGCTCCATCGTCGGCCAATCCGAGTCCGAGCCCATCACAATGCTCACGAGCGGATCAGTCATCCTTCACTCCCATCATGTAGTTTGCGGCGTGCCGGGCGCGACGGCGCACGTCGTCGACGTCGTCGCCGGTGCAGGTGATGTGCCCCACCTTGCGCCCTGGCCGCACGTCCTTGCCGTAGAGGTGTGCGTGGGCATGGCGGTCGCGGGCGTAGACGTGCTGCAGCGCGCCGGTGAGATCGTCCTCAGAACCACCCAGCACGTTGGCCATGACGACGACCGGCGCGGTCATGTCGGGCGCACCGAGCGGCAGATCCAGCACCGCGCGAATGTGGTTGTCGAACTGGCTGGTGTGGGCACCGTCGATGGTCCAGTGGCCGGTGTTGTGCGGGCGCATGGCGAGCTCGTTGACGACGATGCGCCCATCGGGTGCTTCCATGAGCTCCACCGCGAGGACGCCGACGACGCCCAGTTCGCTCGCGATGCGGATGGCCATCGACTGCAGCTGGGCGGCGCGCTCGTCGGTAAGCCCCGGCGCGGGCGTGGTCGTTTCGACGCAGATGCCGTCGCGCTGCACCGTCTCAGAAATGGGATACGCCACCACCTGGCCCGACGGCGACCGCACGACGATGGCGGAGAGTTCACGGGTGAAGTCGATGAACTCCTCGGCGACGATGCGCACGGGCTCCCCCGCCGACACCTTGGGCTTGTTCGCAAACACCTGCGCCACCTCGTCGGGGGCGTCGATCTTCCACACGCCCTTGCCGTCGTAACCGCCGCGGGAAGTTTTGAGAATGATCGGCCATCCCTGCTGCTCGCCGAACGCAACGGCGTCCGCGGCGCTGTCACACACGACGTAGGCGGGGCAGGGCACGTCGAGTTCACTCATGCGCTGCCGCATCGCGGCCTTGTCTTGGGCGTACTGGAGCGCGTCGGGGCCGGGCCTGGCCTCGACGTCGAGTGCGCGCAGGTGTTTCGTCGGGACGTGTTCGTGGTCGAACGTGATCACCTGGCAGCGTTCGGCGAAACGTTCGAGGTCGGCAAGATCGGTGTAGTCGCCGACGAACGCGTCGGGCACCACTTGCGCCGCGGATACCCCATCGGCTTCTGCGAAGAGGTGAACGTCGATGCCGAGGCTGATGGCGGCCTGCTGCATCATTCGGGCCAGCTGCCCGCCGCCGATGATTCCGACTGAGTAACGCACGGCCTTGACTCTACCGCCAGCCCATCGGCGCCCGGGTGTGGACTACTCGCCGCGGGGGTCTCCGTCGGGGCCATCCTCGTTGAAGAGGAGATCGTTGATAATCATCTGGCTGCGCTCCACGTCGGGAATGTCGTGCAGCTCGAGCGGATTACCCGCGGCCGTCTCCAGCGTGAGCGTGCCGCAGCCGAAGATGCGGTCGATGATGTCGCGGTCGTAGTTCACGTTGTTGATGCGGCGCAGCGGCAGGTCGTGGCCTTTACGGTTGAGGATGCCGTGGCGGGTGATGATGCGTCGATCCGTGATGGCGATCGTCGAGGTGTACCACCTCAGCCACGGCAGGAACACCAGCCAGATGAACAGCACGATCACCACTGCGACGAGCGCCCAGATACCGGCGGGTTTCCAACCTTCGGGCATGAATGCGATGCCGACCCCGGTGGCTGCGCCCAGCAGGATCAGGATGATGATGGGCCAGATCAGCGCCTTGGGGTGTTCGCGCAGGCGGAGCACCATGGTTTCCCCGGCGCCCAAGTACTTCTCGTTGAATGCCATGGCGTCATACTCTCACGCCAGGCGCGCATGCACCACGTCTCCGACGGCGAACGATTCCATGCCGCGAGCGGTGCGCACCTCGAGGCACCCGTCGTGATCGACGTCGTGCCCGACACCGGGGATCGGGTCGCTGCCCGTGACGGAGATGGTCAGGTCAGCGCCGATGGAGCCGCAGCGGGCACGGTACTCGTCGCGCAGCGTGCCGGTGCGCTCCCATTCGCGGTAGTAGCGCTCGAAGTGGGTGAGCACGCCGGCGACGACATCGGAGGCGGTCGTTTCGAATCCGGCGAGCAGGAGGGAGTTCGCCGTCGGCACCGGGAGTTGCTCCTTGGTGAGGGTGAGATTGATGCCGAGCCCGACGATGGCGCGCGCCCCGCTCGGGCTCTCGACGAGTTCGGAGAGGATGCCGCACACCTTGCCACCATCCACCAACACGTCGTTGGGCCATTTCAGGGTGACGTCGACGTCCGCGGGCGCGAGCGCCCCCAACGCATCGACGACGGCGAGCCCCGTCAGCAGCGACAGCCAGCCCCAGCGTTCCCTGGGCTGCGTGGGGGCAAGAAGCATCGACATCGCCACCGCCGCGTCGGGGGGTGTCACCCAGGTTCGGGCGAGCCTGCCGCGCCCGGCGGTTTGTTCCCCCGCGAGCAGTACATGCCCGGCCGCTCGCCCGGCGTGCGCTTCGACGGAGAGGTCGGCGTTCGTCGAACCAGTGGAGGCGACGTAGTCCAGCGGCCCCCACATCGTGTCGGCGGGGAGCTGGCCCTTGATGGAAGGAATATCGATGCGTGTTTCGATCACGAAACGTGAGTCTAGGCCCTGGTGCGGCGTCGGTTCTCGCAACTCGGCGCCTCGAAGCGGCGCGGGCGGTATGGTGGCGGCATGGAGATCGACACCCAGACCACTGCGGGTCGCATCGCCGAGCTGGGAGAACGCATCGACGCGGCAATCCACGCAGGCTCGGCGCAGGCCGTCGCGAAACAGCATGCCAAAGGCAAACAGACTGCCCGCGAGCGCATTCACATGCTGCTCGACGAGGGCACCTTCCAAGAATTCGACCAATTTTCTCGTCACCGCACCACCGCGTTCGGCATGGATGCCAAGCGCCCCTTCGGCGACGGTGTCATCACCGGCACCGGGGAGATCCACGGCCGGCCGGTGTGTGTGTTCAGCCAGGACGTCACCATCTTCGGTGGCGCGCTGGGGCAGGTGTACGGCGAGAAGATCGTCAAGATTCAAGACTTCGCGCTGAAGACCGGCGTGCCGATCATCGGCATCAACGAGGGCGGCGGCGCGCGCATCCAAGAAGGCGTGGTCTCGCTCGGCCTCTACGGCGAGATTTTCCGCCGCAACACCCACGCGTCGGGTGTGATTCCGCAGATCTCGCTCATCATGGGTGCGGCGGCGGGCGGCCACGTCTACGGGCCGGCGCTCACGGACTTCGTAGTGATGGTCGACCAGACGTCGCAGATGTTCATCACCGGCCCGCAGGTCATTAAGACGGTGACCGGCGAGGACGTCTCGATGGAGGATTTGGGTGGCGGGCGCACCCACAACACCAAATCTGGCAACGCGCACTACCTCGCGGCCGACGAGAACGACGCTATCGAGTACGTGCGCGACCTCATCTCGTACCTGCCGCAGAACAACCTCGAGGATCCGCCGATTTTCGACGACGAGGAAGTCGACCTCACCATCACCGACCACGATCGCGAGCTGGACACCCTCATCCCCGATTCTCCGAACCAGCCCTACGACATGCTGGAGATCATCCGCAATGTGCTCGACGACGACGAGTTCCTCGAAGTCATGCCGCTGTTCGGACGTTCCCTGCTGTCGGGTTTTGGGCGTATTGAAGGCCGCACTATCGGCATCATCGCGAACCAGCCGACGGTATTCGCAGGCTGCCTCGACATTGACTCGGCGGAGAAAGCCGCCCGGTTCGTGCGTACCTGCGATGCCTTCAACATTCCGGTGCTGACGTTCGTCGACGTGCCCGGCTTCCTGCCTGGCGTCGATCAGGAGCACCGCGGCATCATTCGTCGCGGCGCAAAACTCATCTACGCCTACGCCGAAGCCACCGTCCCGCTACTCACCGTCATCACCCGCAAGGCCTACGGCGGCGCGTACGTGGTGATGGGGTCCAAACACCTGGGTGCAGACATCAACTTCTCCTGGCCGACGGGGCAGATCGCCGTGATGGGCGCGTCGGGAGCGGTGGAGATTCTCTACCGCAAGCAACTCGCAGAGGCCGACGACCCTGCAGCCGAGCGCGACCGGCTCGTGCGCGAGTACGACGACGAGCTCACCAACCCATATGTGGCGGCCGACCGCGGCTACATCGACCAGGTGATCTACCCACACGAGACGCGCGCGCAGGTGATTCGGGCGCTGCGCCTGCTGCGCACCAAGCGCGAGACGCTACCGCCGAAGAAGCATGGGAACATTCCGCTATGAGTGAGCCGACGAGGTCCGTGCGCGGCACGCCGCTCACCGACGAAGAGTTCGCGGCGCTGGTTGCTGTGCTGGCGAAGAAGCGTCAGTCGGATGCGCTGCACCGCAACGATGACCGTCCGCTCGCAGGCGGTTGGAATTCGTACTATCGCATCCTGCGTCCCCCGCTGGTGCCCGGACGTGAAGCGTGGCGGCGCCGCTGATGCGCGTCGTCTTAGCGTCGAAATCCGAAGCCAGGCGCAGGGTGCTGCGCGACGCGGGTATCGAGGCCGACGTTGTCATTTCCGGCTTCGACGAGTCCGCCGTCCGCGACCCTTCGCCCACCGCACTGTGTGCACGCCTGGCTGAGGCTAAGGGGCTCACCGTGGCGGAACAGCTCACCGACGACAACGTCGTCGTGCTGGCGGCGGATACCGTGATGGAGATCGAGGGCAAGGCGCGCGGCAAGCCGCGTACACCCGAGGCTGCTTTCAAGCTGTGGCAGCGGATGCGCGGGCATACGGCGGTCATCCACACGGGGCATTTCGTGCTGGTTCGCCGCGGTGGGCACGACGAGCACAGCACCCAGATTCGGTCGACCACCGTGAACTTCGCCGATCTCTCCGACGAGGAGATCGCGGCGTACATCGCCACCGGCGAACCCGTCAACGTGGCCGGCGGTTTCTCCATCAACCGCCTCGGCGGGGCATTCGTCACCGCGCTGAACGGCGACCCCTTCAACGTCGTCGGCATCTCCCTGCCGCTCGTCCGGCAGATGCTGATCGATTTCGACGTCCCCTGGCACACGCTCTGGCAGGCGCCGTCGCAATAGGGCTGGCGGAGTCCGCCCGCGAAGCTGTCCCCCCCCCGGCTCCCTCCCGTCCGGCATAGGTAACCTGTGCGGCTCACTTGCGGATCAAGTGTCACCTGCCTCCCGACGTTGATGTGTCGCTCCAATCCTTCTGAGGGTGTGGTTTGCGGTGGAGTTGTGTGATTGGTGGGTCGGTTGTGTGTGAGTTGACCCTCTGGGCGCGTAGTGTTCTTTGCATGGCTGGTGGGTTTGATGA
>NZ_CAMYPD010000036.1 GCF_947286155.1 uncultured Tessaracoccus sp. | reverse complement strand
ATGGTGGCGGAGTTGGGTAAGTTGGTGGAGTTTTATGCGAACGACTAAGGCGCGGTGGATGCGGGCATCAATGGGGGTGCTGGCCGTGGTGTCTGTTGTGGGGCTGGTTGCTTGTGGTTCGGGTTCGGGGGTGGAACCGTCGTCTGGGAGGGGGGGCCTCGGTGGGTCCGTCGCCTGAGGCATCGGGGGAGTCTACGTCGGGGGCTTCGGAGTCGTCGGTGGGTCGATCGTCGGAGGAGCCTTCTGGTTCGTCTTCTGGGCCGATGGTGGTGGAGGATCCGAGGTGGCCTGCGCCGGTGTTGGCGGAGTTTGACGAGACGTTGGATGTGTTTGGGGGCTCGCCGCCGCCGGTGGTGTTTGCGTCTTTGTTCGATGGTGTGCTGCCGTCGGGGTACCCGTCGGAGTTGGGTGGGCTTCCCGTGCAGGACGTCAGGGAACGCACGCAATGGCGGTCTGTGTACTACAGCGAGACGATGGGTGTGAGCGAAGCGTATGATCTGTCGGTTGAGGTCGGGAGTTATGGCCTGTACGAAACGTTGGCTCGGGTTGAGGGTCCGTTGAAGTCGGTGGGTTTCGCAAGTTGTATTCCGGACGACACGTTGTGTGCAGTGGCTGCCGATGACGGGGTGATCACCCTGAGCTATGCCGGCGATGGGGTGACGCAGGAGCAGGTCGTGGAGGAGTTGCGCAAGGCCGTCGAGTACTACGCGAACGACTGAGCCTAAAAGCCGGTCCTGCCCCACCCGGCTGCGCCGGCGTGATTGGGCGATAGGGCTTCAGCTACCAACGCACTTCATGGCCAACCACCAGCCAGGCGAGTAGCCAACCTCACGGAGCACAACAGCTAGGCTTCCACGCATGATTGTGGGAATCGGAACCGACCTCGTCGCCGTCGAACGCTTCGATGCTGCCCTCACCCGGAACCCCGGGCTGGCCACGAGGCTGCTCACGCCCGACGAGCAGGGGCTTTCGATGGAGTCGCGTGCGGCCCGCTTCGCAGCCAAAGAAGCCCTCGCCAAGGCGCTCGGCGCGCCTGGGGGACTGCGCTGGTTGGACTGCGAAGTGGTCCGCGACGAGCACCGTCGCCCCTCATTTCGATGCACGGGCACCGTCGCGCAGCGCCTCGACGAGCTCGGCGTGCAGCATGTGCATCTGTCCTTGTCGCACGACGGTGGATTCGCCACCGCGATGGTGGTGTGCGAGTCTTGAGGCCCGTCGTGACGGCCGAGCGCATGCGTTCGCTCGAGCAGCCGTTCCTCGACGACGGTGTCCCGCTCATGCAGCGCGCCGCAGCCGCCGTCGCGGAGGCGGCACGCTCGTTCGACGGGGACGTCCTCGTGGTGGTGGGCCCGGGCAACAACGGCGGCGACGGGCTCTTCGCGGCCGCCGAACTCGCCGCCGAGCGGCGCGTGCTGCTCTGGCTCGCCGCGGGTCGGGCTCACGCGTCCGGACTCGACGCCGCCAGGGCAGCCGGCTGCGAGGAGGTGGACGCCGCCTGCGCGACGCGCGCGCTCGACGAGGTGGGGGTGGTCGTCGACGCCTTCACCGGCATCGGCGCCCGGCCCGGTCTGCCCGACGACGTCGCCCTCTTCGCCCGCGCGGCCCGCGACCTCGAGGTCCCGGTACTGGCCGTCGACCTGCCCAGCGGGCTGGACGCCGACGCGGCGAGGCCGGGGGAGTCCTTCCACACCACCCGCACGCTGACCTTCGCGGCCCGCAAGCCCTGCCACGTCCTCCAACCCGCGGCATCCCGGTGCGGCGACGTCGTGGTGGCGGACATCGGCATCCCGGTGCCCGACGACGACCTCCGCGTGGCCGAAGCCTCCGACGTCGCGGTCTGGCTGCCCGTCCCCGGGCCGGAGAGTCACAAGTACACCCGCGGCGTCGTCGGGCTGGACACCGGTTCCGCCGACTACCCGGGCGCCGCGCTGCTCGGGATCGAGGGCGCGCTGCACGCCGGCACGGGCATGGTGCGGCAGCTCGGGCCGGTGCCGGGGGAGCTCGTGCTGGGTCGCCGCCCCAGCGTGGTCCTGGGGCAGGGGCGGGTGCAGGCCCTCGTCGTCGGCTCCGGGTGGGGCGGCCCCGATCCCGCGCGCATGGCCCGCGCCGTCGAGGCGGGGGTGCCCGTCGTCGCCGACGCGGAGGCCCTTCGATGCCTCCCGGAGGTCGGCATGGAGGGATGGCTCCTCACTCCGCACGCCGGCGAGCTGGCGACGCTGCTCGGCGTCGAGCGAGCGCAGGTGGAGGCGGATCCGGTGGGCTCGGCCCGGTCGGCCGCCGCGCGCACCGGGGCCACGGTGCTGCTCAAGGGGGCCACGCAGGTGGCGGCCGAGCCGTCGGGCCGGGCGACGATCGCGGTCGGCGGTCCGGCGTGGACCGGGCAGGCTGGTTCGGGGGACGTGCTGGCGGGCAGCTGCGGAGCGCTGCTGGCCGCTGGGCTGCCGGCGTGGCGGGCGGGCGTCGTCGCGGCGAGTCTGCAGGCGATGGCGGCGGCTCGGCTCCCGGGTCCGTTCCCTCCCGATCGGATCGCGGTGGAGATGGCGTACGTCGTCGCGGAGCTCGCCGCCCACTGAAGCGCGCCCGGAGACAAGGATCAAGCCCTGTTGCGGGAAACCGCAACAGGGCTTGATCCTTGGGTGCGCTCAGGCCTTCGCGATGACCTCGATCTCGACGTTGACGCCCTTCGGCAGGGCGGCGACGGCGACTGCGGAGCGGGCCGGGTACGGCTCGGCGAACCGCGAGCCGTAGACCTCGTTGACCGCGGCGAAGTCGTCCATGTTCGTCAGGAACACGGTGGTCTTCACGACGTTGGCCAGCGTCAGGCCAGCAGCGGCGAGCACGGCCTCCACGTTGTCCAGGCACTGCCGTGCCTGGGCCGCGCTGTCACCGGCCACCTGCACACCGTCCGGGGTGAGGGGGATGGCGCCCGAGGCGTAGACGAAGTCGCCCACGCGGACCGCCTGCGAGTACGGGCCGATCGCTGCCGGGGCGGCGTCGGTGCTGATGATCTCCATGCTTTCCTCCTGGGGTGGTGGTGGGCCGACGTCGGCCCACCGGTGTGGTCGAGACTACTGTGCCTCGCGGGCCGCTTCCTTGGCGGTTTCCCGGTTGCCCCCGCCTCGTGACTTCAGGAAGTACGCGACGCTGAGGGCGACGATCCAGATCGGGCCGACGATGGTGGCCATCCGGTAGTCGGGCATGAACGCCATGCCGATGAAGAGCGAGACCAGTGCGACGAGCACGACCACGTTGGACACCGGGTAGAGCGGCATCTTGAACTTCAGCAGGGAGACGTTCTCGGCGCCGATGCGGCGGCGGAACAGCATCTGGGTGACGATCACCATGACCCAGTTGATGATGCCCGCGGCCAGCGCCACCGAGATCAGGTACAGGAAGACCTGGTCCGGGAAGAGGAAGGCCAGGACGACAGCCACCGAGGTGACGGCCGACGAGACGAGCACGGCGTTGACCGGTGCGCCCGAGCGGTTGAGCTTGCCCAGGAACTTCGGTGCGTTGCCCTGCTGTGACAGGGAGTAGAGCATGCGGCCGTTGGCGTAGAGGCCCGAGTTGTAGGCCGATGCCGCCGCGGAGAGGACGACCACGTTCAGGACGTGGGCGGCGCCCGCGATGCCGATGCCGTCGAAGATCGCCACGAAGGGGCTCATCTTGCCGTCGATGCCGGTCCAGGGGAAGATCGCGAGGATCACGATCATGGCGCCGATGTAGAAGATGAGGATTCGGTAGACGACCTGGTTGATGGCCTTGGGGATCGACTTCTGGGGGTTGTCCGCCTCGCCGGCGGTGATGCCGATGAGCTCGACGCCGCCGAAGCTGAACATCACCACGACGAAGCACAGGGCCAGTCCGGTGAGGCCCTGCGGCAGGAGGCCGCCGTGGGCCCAGAGGTTGCTGAACCCGATCGGATCGCCGCTGTTGCCGATGCCGAAGAGGATCATGGCCAGGCCGAAGAGGATCATCGCGCAGATGGCGACGACCTTCACGATCGCGAACCAGAACTCGAACTCGCCGTACGCCTTGACGTCGATGAGGTTGATGGCCGTGATCACGAAGAGGAACACGGCTGCGGTGAGCCACGTCGGGACCTGGGGGAACCAGAAGTTGATGTAGGTGCCGACGACGGCCAGCTCTGCCATCGACACCAGGATGTAGTTGAACCAGTAGTTCCATCCGGAGAAGAACCCGGCGAACTTCGACCAGTTGCGGTACGCGTAGTAGCTGAAGGCGCCCGAGACCGGCGTGTGGACGCTCATCTCGCCGAGGGCTCGCATGACGAAGAAGATCACGCAGCCGCCCAGGATGTAGGCGAGGATGATGCCCGGTCCGGCGGTCTGGATGCCGGTGGCGGAGCCGTAGAACAGGCCCGTGCCGATGGCGCCGCCGAGCGCGATCATCTGGATGTGGCGGTTCTTCAAGGAGCGGTGGAGGCCGCTGTCGGTGGCGGCCTCCTTCGCCTCGCCTCGTTGCAAGGTGGTGCTCACGATGACTCTCCTGTTCCGCGGGACGTCAGCCCACGGGCTCGAGATGGGAGGTGAAGTGGCGCAGCACCTTGGGCTCCTTGACGATCTTGAAGCCCTTGACGGCCTCGCCCTGCGCCTTGATGTTCTTCAGAGCCTCGGCGATGACGTCGAGGTGGGCCTGGGTGTACACACGGCGCGGGACGGCCAGTCGGGTGAACTCGAACGGCGCCTGCTGCTCCTCACCGGTGAACGGGTCGCGGTCCATGAGGAACGAACCGATGTCGCAGGTGCGGATGCCGGCCTCGAGGTAGAGCGCCACGGAGAGCGCCTGGCCCGGGTACTGGTTCCACGGGATGTGGGGGAGCAGGCGGCCGGCGTCGACGAAGACGGCGTGGCCACCGACGGGGTTCTGGTAGGGGATCCCGTACTCGTCGAGCTTCGCGGCGAGGTACTCCATCTGGCCGACGCGGTAGGCCAGGTAGTGCTCGTCGAGGCCCTCGTAGAGGCCGACGGCGAGTGCCTCGAGGTCACGTCCGGCGAGGCCGCCGTAGGTGAGGTAGCCCTCGAAGGGGATGACACGGGACTTCACGGCGTCGACCAGCGGGCCCTCCTCCTTCACACCGATGAGGCCGCCCATGTTGACGATGGCGTCCTTCTTGCTGGACATGGTGAAGATGTCGCCGTAGCTGAACATCTCGCGGGCGATGTCCTTGGGGCTGACATCGGCGTAGCCCTCCTCACGCTGCTTGATGAAGTGGGCGTTCTCGGCGTAGCGGGCGGCGTCGATGACGACGGGGATGCCGGCTTCCTTGGCGATCTCGTAGGTCTCGCGCATGTTGGCCATGGAGACGGGCTGGCCGCCGACCGTGTTGTTGGTGACGGTCATCACGATGCCGACGATGGCCTTGCCGTGCTCAGCGATGAGGTCGCGGAGGCGGGCGGTGTCCATGTTGCCCTTGAAGTCCGCGTAGGTGGCGGTGTCCAGGCCCTCGGGGCACACGCAGTCGACGGCGTGGCCGCCGGCGAGGCCGACGTGCGCGCGGGTGGTGTCGAAGAAGGTGTTCGAGACGACGTACCGGCCCTCCTCCTGGATCAGCATCGGGAAGAGCACCTTCTCTGCGGCGCGGCCCTGGTGGACGGGCTGGATGTACTCGTAGCCGAAGACGTCCTTGCCGGCCTCCACGAGGCGGTAGTACGACTTGCCGCCGGAGTAGGCCTCGTCGCCGCGCATCATCGCGCTCCACTGCTCCTGGCTCATGGCGCCGGTGCCGGAGTCGGTCTGCAGATCGATGTAGACCTTGTCGGCCTCGAGCAGGAAGGCGTTGTAGTGGGCCGCCTTCAGCGCCTCCTCGCGCTCCTCGCGGGTGGTCATGCGGATGGGCTCGACCATCTTGATCTTGAAGGGTTCGGCGATGTACTGCATGTGCGTTTCTCCTTGGATCCTCAACCCGTCCTTGGGTTGTTTCAACGTGGTGTTGAGAATGTTACAACAGCAGTTGGATCACTTCAACGGGAGGTTGAGTCGAGCGAGTGGGGCAGGATACGATGTGCTCCTGAGGAGGAGGTTTGATGCAGAAGGGCACAATACTCGCGACGTTGCAGCAGATGGTCGAGCCCCTGAAGGAGGGCCTCATGCACGACAGTGAGGTGGTCCTGCACGACCTCACGAGGCTGCCGAACTCGATCGTCGCCATCGCCGGATCGCTCACCGGGCGGAAGGTGGGCGGGCCCGCCACCGACCTGCTCCTGTCCAAGGTCGCCGAAGGCAGGCTCGAGTCCGAGGCCGGGTACCAGTCCCGCCTGCCCGACGGCCGCCTCCTGCGCTCCACCACCATCGTGGTTCGCGACGACGCGGGCGTGCCCGTGGCCGCCCTGTGCTTCAACTCGGACGTCAGCATGTGGTTCGAGATCGAGGCCGTGGCTGCCCGCGTGCTCGGCCACGCCACCCGCCTGCCCGAGGCCGTGCAGGCGCCGGCCCCCGCGGAGCTCTACTTCAAGGACCTCGACGAGGCCGCGGACCAGCTCCTCGCCCGGGTGGTGGAGGAGGTGGGCGTGCCCGTCGACCTCATGCGCAAGCAGCACAAGGTGGAGGTGGTCCGCCTGCTGAAGGCCCGTGGGTTCTTCTCGCTGCGTGAGGCCGTCGAGCGCGCCGCCGAGGAGCTGCGGGTGTCCCGATTCTCGGTCTACAACTACCTCAACGAGATCGAGGAGGCGGAGCAGCTCCCCGAGGAGGCCGTGGAGGCCTGAGGCCGCCGATCAGGCGAGCAGCTCCTGGGCGAGCCAGCCGCCCTCGCGCATGCCGGGTGGAATGACGAACACCGCCGACCCCACCGTCGTCGTCCACTCATTCAGCGCGTCGGCATCGTCGAGCACGCGCTGAATCGGAATAAATTGCTTCGCAATGTTCGCCTGGAACGCATTGAAGATGAGCCCGGTTCCGGTGTGATCGGAGTAATTGAGCCCCCGACGATGCATCCTGCGGCCATTGTTTTGGCTGGGGTGAGCGAGCTTGGCGTGGGCGTCCTCGGCAATCGCGAGGCCGCCGTCTTCGGGGCGCCGCGCCATGAAATCCATGGGCGTGAACTCCGTGCCGCCCGACAGCGGTGCCCCCGTCGCGAGGTCCCTGCCGATCGTCTGCTCCATCTGGTTGCGGGTGAGTTTGTCCCACTCCGGCAGGTCCATCTCGATCCGTCGCACCACGAGCTGCGTGCCGCCGGCGAGCCATCCCTCGTCGGACCACAGCGTGCCGTCGGCCAGCGCACCGGTGGCATTGGCGGTGCCATCCACTTGGCCGAACAGGTTGCGCCCAGTGATGGGCTCCCCGTCGGGCCCGGTGGCTCGCCACGAGCCTTGCTGTGCCCACCGCACGCTCGCCCACGGCTCGGCGTCGTGGGTGAGCCGTCGCTTCGCGTAGGCGACGGAGGTGAAGTCGTCGGCGCTGATCCACAGCAGCAAGTCGCCGCCGCAGTAGGCGTCGTCGAGCTTGTCGTGGCGCATCGGCGGGATTTCCTGGAACCCGGCCGGCAACTTGTCGTGCAGCCCGTCGAGCGTGAACACCTTCGGCCCAAACCCGACGAGCACGCTCAGCGATACATGTTGGGCGGCCATGTCGGGCAGGGTGTCGCCTGCGAGCGGAACGCCCCGCATGAGCGCAGAAATGTCCGTCGACCACACGCGCATCATGCGTCCGAGCGCGGCCTTGTCGACGTCGGGCTTGAGATCAAAGGCGATGAGTTCCGCCGCAGCGGGAACCGGCGTGATGATGCCAGCTTGGTGCTCTGCAAACGGCGAATAGGTCTGCCCGGTGACAGCCTCCGCCTTGCTGCGCTGCGGGGTCGTATCGTTGGCAAAGTGCATCGAAGCGGCCAACCCAAGGCCTGCGACGGCGCCCGCGCCGGCCCCCAGCATTCCCCGTCGTGACACTCCAGACATGGCTACAACCCTACTCGGCGGGTTAAGCTACCCGCCATGAAGCGTATTGCAACACTCGCGGTGGCCGCCCTTGCGCTGGCCGGCTGCGCCCAACAAGCGGAAACCCCCGGTGTGTTGACCGGCGAGGCCTGGACCAGGACCACGACGGGAACGCAGGAGCCGGGCATGACGGCGGTGTACGTCAACCTCAGCAACCCCGGCAAGAAACTGATCAACCTCGTCAGCGCGGATTGCGGCGACGTCGCCGAGAAGACTGAGCTGCACGAGATGGTCATGAAAGACGGCGAGATGATCATGCGGAAGACGGACAAGGTTCCGGTTCCCGCCGAAGGTCACCAGCACCTTGCCCCCGGCGGGCCACACATCATGCTGATGGGCGTCAAGAAGGAACTGCCCGTTGGTGGGGAAGAGGTGCACTGCAAGCTGACCTTCGATAACGATCAGACCTCCGAAATCACAGCTCCTATCAAGGAGTTTACGGAGGAGCAGGAGACGTACCACAAGCACGAAGACATGGACTACGGCGACCATGACCACCACGAGGGGAACTAACAGCAGCCCGGTCTACCACGAGTTGTGCGACTGAGCGCACGCCAAATGCGATTGTTGGGCCATCATGGCCGGTTTTCGGCATCTAGCGTGCGCTCAGTCGCACAACACCATCTATAAGCCGGGCTTCACGGGTTGTTCATCTTCTGTTTGCTCATCGGGGATGGGCTTCGTAGTCCACTGGAGTAGCATCGAAGGCGTGCGGGTAGCGATTGTCACGGAATCATTCCTGCCTCAGGTGAACGGAGTCACCAACTCCGTCCTGAGGATTCTCGAGCATCTCCGAGCCGAAGGGCACGAGGCCCTCGTGATCGCCCCTGCCGACGGCAATAAGACGCCGACGGAGTCGAACGGCTTCCCCGTGGTGCCCGTGACGAGCGTCGGCCTTCCCGGTTACGAGGTGGTGCGCGTCGTCACGACGACGAAGACCCACCTGCGTCACACGCTCATGGCTTTCGCGCCTGACGTGGTTCACCTCGCGGCACCGTTCGTCGTCGGGTACAAGGCTGCGGAGGTCGCAGCCCAGCTCGGCATCCCGATGGTGGGCATCTACCAAACCGAGGTGCCCAGCTACGCGGCCCGCTACGGTTTCGCTGCCGTCGAGCCGCTGCTGTGGCGGCACGTGCGCCAGATTCACTCGCTCGCGACGCTGAACTTCGCACCGTCGACGTTCGCCCGCCAGCAGCTGATCGATCAGGGCATCCCGAGGGTCGGCGTGTGGGGCCGTGGCGTCGACTCCGTCCGCTTCGACCCGGCCAAACGCAGCGACGCCCTGCGCGCGAAGCTCGCCCCGAACGGTGAAAGGCTCATCGGTTACATGGGTCGGCTCGCCAGCGAGAAGCGCGTCGAAGACCTCGCGGTGCTCCGCGACATCCCCAACACCCGCCTCGTCATCATCGGCGACGGGCCGAGCCGCCCTGCGCTTGAGCAGCAACTCCCCGGCGCCGCATTCCTGGGCCAGCTCACAGGCGACGATCTACCCGCCGCCATGGCGTCGCTCGACCTCTTCGTGCACACCGGCGAGCTGGAGACCTTCTGCCAGGCGATTCAGGAAGCGAAAGCGTCCGGTCTGCCGGTGATTGCGCCCCGTCGTGGCGGGCCGATCGACCTCGTCGACCACTCGCGCACCGGCTGGCTCTACGCGCCCGGCGACTTGCAGGCGATGCGGGGCCACGTCCTCGACCTCATCGGCGACGACGCCAAGCGCGCCGCGTTCGCCTCCGCCGCCCGCGAGTCCACGCTGAGTCGCACCTGGCGCAACGTGTGCGGCGAGCTCGTGGGGCACTACGAGAAGGTCATCGGCATGACTGTGCGTGGGGGAAAGGTACTCGCTGGCTGACAGCGACGATTGGTGAGCGCGGGCGAAAGCGCCTAAGCTGACTTGGTTCACGTATTCGTGGCTCTTTCCTTCTACCGATAGGTTGCCCATGGCCCGCGGTCCCAAGTCCCATCACGCAGACGGCACACCCAAGAAGCGGTGGACCGCCGAGCAGCGCGCTGCTCGAGGACGCGCGCCGCGCCGTCGAGGCGGGCGACGCGACGACGACTTCCCGCCGCGCAATCGTGCCGAACGTCGCGCCCAACAGTTCGCTGATCAGGGTGGCCGCTCGTCGGATAAACGTGCCGCCAATACACAGCAACCGAAACAGCGCCCGGACAAACCGAAGCAGCGCTGGGAGAAGTCGACGCAGCGCCCCGAGCACCCCGCCAAGCGCGGTGGCGCCAAGGGCAACGCCAAGAACAAGCACAACGCCAAGCCATGGGACAAGCCCAAGAAACAGTGGGACAAACCCAAGCAGCGCTGGGATAAGCCCAAGAAACACTGGGACAAGCCTCGTCGAGAGGTTGAGCGCCCGGAGCCAGACCAGATGGCATGGGAGGCCAAGACCGTCCAGGCCGAGGTGGGCGTCGTGAACGGCTTCACCGAGCTGGGCGTGGCCGACGAGATCGTCGGCGTGCTCGCGGCCGAGGGCATCACGCAGCCCTTCGCAATCCAGGAAGCCACCATCCGCGACGCGCTCGAAGGCCGCGACGTGCTCGGACGCGCCCGCACCGGCTCTGGCAAGACACTGGCCTTTGGCCTGCCACTGCTCACTCGCTTGTCGGCTACCGACGGGCGCGGCCCGCGCGCGATCATCCTGAGCCCGACGCGCGAACTCGCCCTGCAAATCGCAGACAACCTCGCCCCGCTCGCCGCATCGGTCGGATTGTCGCTGACGCTCGTCGCAGGCGGCATGAGTTACAACCCGCAGATCAAGGCATTCGCGCGCGGCGTCGACGTCGTCGTCGCCACTCCGGGCCGCCTCATCGACCTCATGCAGCAAGGCGCCGCCGACCTCGGCAACATCGAAATCACCGTGCTCGACGAGGCCGACCACATGGCCGAGATGGGGTTCACCGACGAAGTCACGGCCATTCTCGACGCCACACCCGAGCGCGGGCAGCGTCTCCTGTTCTCGGCAACCCTCGACGCCGCGGTCGACCGCATCGTCGAGCGTTACCTCACCGACCCCATCACGCACGAGGTGGATTCCGGGCAGGTGTCGGTGACGTCGATGACCCACCTCTCGCTGCAGACGAAACCCCACGACAAACTCGCGGTCACCGCCGAACTCGCGTCGCGCGACGGCCGCACCGTCGTGTTCGCGCGCACCCAAAAGGGCACCGACCGCATCGCCGGGCAGCTGCGCGCCGCCGGCGTGATGGCGGGCGCCCTGCACGGCGGCCTCACCCAGGGCGCCCGCGCGCGCATCCTCGCCGCATTCAAATCCGGCGACGTGCCCGTGCTCGTCGCCACCGACGTCGCGGCCCGAGGGATTCACGTCGACGACGTGAGCCTCGTCGTGCAAATGGATCCGCCCCGCGATGCCAAGGACTATCTACACCGTGCCGGCCGCACCGCCCGCGCCGGCACGGCGGGCACCGTCGCCACGGTGGTGCTCCCGCACCAGCGCAAGCTCATGCGCCGCATCCTCGGGCAAGCGGGCGTCGAGGCACGCAACGTGGAGGCTGCGCCCGGCGACGCCACCGTCGCCGAACTCACCGGCGCGAAGCCCGCGTCGGGGGTCGCCGTCGAGGAGTCGGCGTTTCTCGATCTCATCAAACCCAAGCAGCAGCCGCGCCGCTCCAGCCCGCGCAAGCCTGGCTTCCACGGGCGGCCGCGCAGGCCGAGGGGGCGACGATGAATCCGTCGCGCACCCGCTTGGGGCGGGCTGGATTCGGGCCTAGGATCGGTAGCTGACATGAGCATTTCCCTTCGTTTCGCCGAGCCATCGGACGCCGAGGCGCTCCACTCGGTGATCCGCGAGGCCTTCGCTGCCCGCCCGCCCGTCGATCCGCCGGCCGCCGCGCTGTCCGACACCGTCGAGAGCGTGCGAGACGCCATCGAGGCGGGCTACGGCATCCTGTTGGAACGCGACGGCGCCCCCATCGCGGGGCTGCTCGTCGCCGTCGACGGCGACACCGCCAGGCTGTGCCGCGTGAGCGTGGTGCCCGCGGCCGCAGGTTCTGGCGTCGGATTCCAGATGGTGTCGGCCACGCTCACTGCGTTGGCTGACCTGGGGTTTCGCCAGGTAGAGGCGGTTGCGCGCCACGAGTTCCCCCACAACATCGCGTGGTGGGAGCGCGCAGGTTTCGCGCAGCGTCGTCCCACGAAGAACGGCGTCGTACTGGCGCGCGCGCTGCCCGTCGCTGTGCAGGTGCCCGACGCCGAGGCCATGCGCCGGCTCGGCCAAAAGCTCGCCCAAGTGCTGCGCGCGGGCGACGTGATCGTCGCGACGGGGGAGCTTGGCGCGGGTAAGACCACGCTCACGCAGGGCATCGGCGAAGGTCTCGACGTCGACGGCCCCGTGATTTCGCCCACCTTTGTGCTGTCCAGAATCCACCCGTCCCGCGGGTCCGGCCCAGGCCTGGTGCACGTCGACGCCTACCGTCTCAGCTCGGCTGACGAGCTGGCCGACATCGACCTCCAGAGCACGCTCGCCACGTCGGTGACGCTGGTGGAATGGGGCGCTGGCTTGGCGGAATGGC
This sequence comes from uncultured Tessaracoccus sp., assembly GCF_947286155.1. Taxonomy (GTDB): domain Bacteria; phylum Actinomycetota; class Actinomycetes; order Propionibacteriales; family Propionibacteriaceae; genus Arachnia. The sequence goes on along the minus strand of NZ_CAMYPD010000036.1, from coordinate 15,576 downwards.
TGAGCGACGAGCCACTCGCAATCGACATCCAACGCAGCGACGACCCCGCCGACGACCAGCGCACCGTCTACTTCACCGGGCTCGGCCAGCGGTGGGCCGGCGTCCTCGATCAGTTCCGGGAGTTCGCATGATTACCCTCGCTATCGACACTTCGCACCACGTGGCCGTCGGCATCGCTCGCGACGGGGCACCTGGGCCGTCGGCGGTGGTCGCCGATGCGCGCGCTCACGTCGAGCAGCTCATGCCGTCGGTGCAGCAGGTCTGCGCCGAGCTGGGCGTGGCGCTCACCGACGTCGATGAGTTCGTCGTCGGGATGGGTCCTGGCCCCTACACCGGCTTGCGGGTGGGCATCGCGACGGGCGCCACGCTCGCCGCGGTCGGGGGCCGGGCGCTGCGCCGCGTGTGCTCGCTCGACGCCATCGCGCTGGCCGTGGACGCGCAGGGCGAGTTCCTCGTCGCCTCCGACGCCCGTCGCAAGGAGCTGTTCTGGGCGCGCTACGTCGACGGTGTTCGCGAGCGCGAGCCCCAGGTGGGCGCCCCTGACGCCCTGCCGCGCATCCCCGTCTACGGCGATATTCCCGACGAGTATCGTAGCCAGGTGGCATTCGCCGGCCCCGTGTCCCTCGACGCGAGCCTCCTCGCCGCACGCCACAGCCAGCTGCCCGCGGCGGGGGAGGAGCCGTACTATCTGCGCGCCGCGGACGCGACGGTGCCGGGTAAGCCTAAGTCGGTGCTTCCTCGGCTGAAAGTGCGGCGATGAAGCCCGTCGTCGCAACCCTCGACGATCTGCCGGAGATCCTCGAACTCGAAGCCTGCTTCCCGACGAAGGAGCGCTGGAGTGAAGCCTCGTGGGCGCAGGAGCTCCGGGGGTCACGCCGCACCACACTCGTCGCGAGAGATACGCGGCTGCTCGGCGTCATCACGTTCCAGGACATGGGCGAAGCCGCCGACCTGAACCGCATCGTCGTGCGCCCCGACGCGCGCCGCCAAGGCGTGGCAGACGCGCTCATGCAAGCCGGGTTCAGCGCGGTCGGCAAGCGCTGCCTGCTGGAGGTGCGCGACGACAACCTGCCCGCCGTCGAGTTGTACCGCAAGCACGGCTTTTCGACGATCCACCGTCGAAACGATTACTACGGCGCGGGGGCCGACGCGCTGGTAATGGAGAGGAACTGCCAACCATGAGCGAGCCGTTGATCCTGGGTATCGAATCCTCCTGCGACGAGACCGGCGTCGGTATCGTGCGCGGATCGACGCTGCTCGCCAACGAGGTGGCGAGCTCGGTGGACCTCCACGTTCGCTTCGGTGGGGTGGTGCCGGAGGTGGCGAGCCGCGCGCATCTCGCCGCCATCGTGCCCGCGCTTGAACGCGCCGTGCGCACCGCAGACGTCGACCTCGCCGACATCGACGCCGTCGCCGTCACCGCTGGCCCCGGGCTCATGGGCGCGCTCGTGGTGGGGCTCGCGTCGGCCAAGGCGCTCGCCGCCTACCTCGGCAAGCCGCTCTACGGCGTGAACCACCTCATTGGCCACGTCGCCGTCGACTTGCTCGACCACGGGCCGCTCCCGACGCCGTCGCTGGCCTTGCTCGTCTCGGGCGGTCACACGTCGCTGCTCCACGTGCGTGACATCGCGACGGACGTGACCGAACTCGGTTCCACCATCGACGACGCTGCCGGCGAGGCCTACGACAAGGTCGCCCGCCTGCTGGGGCTCTCCTACCCGGGCGGGCCGGTGATCGACAACCTCGCGCAGGAGGGGAACCCGTCGGCCATCCGATTCCCCCGCGGACTCACGGCCAGGCACGATCTCGAGAAGCACCGCTTCGACTTTTCCTTCTCCGGCCTCAAGACCGCCGTCGCTCGCTGGGTAGAACAACGACGCATCGAAGGCGGGGAGATTCCCGTCGCCGACGTGTGCGCCAGCTTCCAGGAAGCCGTCGCCGACGTGCTGTCGGCCAAAACTATCGACGCGGCCCGCCACCTGGGCGTCGAATCCATCCTGCTCGGCGGGGGAGTGGCCGCGAACTCACGGCTGCGCACGCTGCTGGCCGAGCGCGCCGAAGAAGCCGGGTTCGAGTTCCGACGCCCTAGGCCAGGGCTGTGCACCGATAACGGCGCCATGATTGCCGCCGTCGGCGCGCAAGTCGTCGCGGCCGGGCTCGAACCGAGCGGCCTGGACATCTCGGCGCACTCCGGGCTCCCCGTCGAAACGGTGGTCGTGCGCTAGTCAGCGCCATATGGCTGTCCACACAGTGAGACCAGTACCGCTTTCTTGCCGGAACTATGCGTCGCGGTTAGGAGTGGCCTCGAGAGTCTCTATTCCATAACGATTGCCCCTGTTTTTCTGAGAAACCTGTTCTTTCGCCCGCGGAAGTCGATAGTGTCCACCCCAATTGGGCCAGCAGGTCCACTGACTGTCGTTGACGACAAAGGAGAACCCATGAAGTTGAGAGGGTCTGCATCTCTCGCGCTGCTGATGAGCGGTGCGCTGTTGCTTGGCGCTTGCACCTCGGACGATCCCGCAGCCGGTCCCAAGGACGGGAACGCATCGGCCTCCGCTGGTGGAGAGGGCAAAGAACCGGAAGCCACGGAATCGGACGATCCCTGCCTGAAGGATCTCGGCATTACCGAATCCGCTGAGGGTCAGGTTGCCTACACCGCAGGCAAGCCCGACTGGACGGGCTACAACGCCATGACCGCCGACACCTACTCCACGTACAACCGCGTGATCGACGGCATGATGCGCGGCGGATTCACCTACTTCGGCACCGACGGCACCATTTGCCGCGACGAGAAGTTCGGCACCGTTGAGGTCACCAGCGAAGACCCGCTGATCGTGAAGTACACCATCGCCGACGATGCCGTGTGGTCGGATGGCACCCCGATTACCATCAACGACTACCTCCTCGACTGGGCCGCGCAGAACCCTGAGTTCGTCGCTCCGGGCTTCGCTAGCGGTGAGAACAAGAAAGCCAAGGCCGTGTTCAACCACGTCTCCAGCAGCTTGGCGGAGAAGGTGCTCGACGGCCCGAAGGGTGAAGTTGGTTCCAAGACCTTCACCGTCGAGTACTCCACCCCTGACCCGGACTACATGATCAACGTCACCTCGGTGCTCCCTGCACACATCGTGGCGAAGAAGTCCGGCCTGGAGCCCGACGCGCTCGCCAAGGCCATCCTCGACAAGGACGGCGACACCGTGCGCAAGGCCGCGAAGTTCTGGAACGAGGGCTGGATCTACAACCCCGGCGAGCTTCCGAAGGACATGAGCGAAGTGCCGTCCGCTGGCCCATACAAGCTGAAGGAGGGCGGCTGGAAGGCCGGCGAATCCCTCACGCTCACTGCGAACGACAAGTACTGGGGCGAGCCTGCGGCCACCAAGGAGCTCGTGTTCCGCTTCCTCGACGACGCCATCCAGGCCCAGTCGCTGCAGAACGGTGACGTCCAGGTGATCGCACCGCAGGCCACGGTGGACACCGTGCCGCAGCTGGAGGGCATGGGCGACGGGATCAAGGTCTACCAGTACTCCACGCTTACCTGGGAGCACCTCGACTTCAACTTCCGCGAGGGCAACGTGATGACGGATCAGAAGGTGCGTGAAGCCTTCGCGATGTGCGTGCCGCGGAAGCAGATCGTCGACCAGCTCGTCAAGCCCATCAACCCCGATGCTGTTGTGATGAACGCTCGTGAGGTGTTCCCCTTCCAGAAGGAGAAGTACGAGGCCATCACGTCGAAGTCCTACGACGGTCGCTACGACGAGATCGACATCGAGGGCGCGAAGGCCAAGCTCGCTGAAGCCGGCGTCAAGACCCCGCTCGAGGTTCGCATCGGCTACCAGGCAGGTAACCTGCGTCGCCAGGAGACCGTCAACCTGATCCAGGCCGTCTGCAAGGAGGCTGGCTTCGAGATCGTCGACGCCAGCTCCGACAGGTTCTTCGATAAGGAGGTGCCGGCCGGTAACTACGAGGTGGCGCTGTTCGCTTGGGCTGGCTCCGGCCAGATCGCTTCCGGCCAGAACATCTACTCCTCGAATCGTCAGCAGAACTTCGGCGAGTACTCCAACGAGAAGGTCGACGCCGCGTGGGAGAAGCTCGCGGGTTCGCTCGACGAGAACGTCCACCAGGAGCAGACCATCGCCATTGAGAAGGAACTGTGGGACACGCTGTTCGGTATTCCGCTGTACGCCCACCCTGGCGTGGTTGGTGCCGACGCGAAGCTGCAGAACGTTCGCCCGACCGCGACGCAGTCGCAGGTCTCGTGGAACGCGCATCAGTGGGTAGCCGCCTCCTGATCGCAGGCTAGAGAAGTCAGTCGGGGCAGGGGGATATTCCGCCTGCCCCGACTCACGTCTTCTCAAGCGCCGCGATGTGCCCTATAGTTTCCGGGTGCGCAGCTCTTCGATAGCGTTGCGTGAGCCAGCCGAAAAGGATAATCCACGTGTTGAAATACGTTTTGAAGCGGTTGGGACAGTCTGTTCTGATCCTGCTGCTCGGCTCGCTGGTGATGTTCGTGCTAGTCATCAACTCCGGTGACCCGTTGCAAGATCTCCGCGAGTCGCAGGACCCGAACCGCGAGAACCGCATAGCCCAACGCACCGCCATCATGGGTCTCGATAAACCCTGGTACGTACGCTATTTCTCCTGGCTGGGAGGCGCGGCCAAGTGCTTCATCGGGCGGTGTGATCTCGGCAACAACCGTGAAGGGCAGAGCGTCAATGCGCTCGTTGCGAGCGCGGCTGGCTCGACGCTACGCCTCGTCACTCTGGCTACCCTGCTCGCCATCGTTATCGGCATCACGCTGGGTATCGTCACTGCCATTCGCCAGTACTCAGGGTTCGATTACGCAGTGACGTTCATGGCGTTCGTGTTCTTCTCTCTGCCTGTGTTCTGGTTCGCTGTGCTCCTCAAGCACTACGCAGCCATCCAATTCAACGACTGGATTCCGTCAGCCCACTTCAGTTGGCAAACCATATTGATAGCCGCAACGGCGGTAGGCATCATTCTCGCCGCAGCGCTCGGAGGCAGCCTGCGACGGCGTCTTATCACCTTCGCGGCATCGTTCGCCGTCGTGGCAGGCGTGCTGTGGTACATGGATGCCGTCCAGTGGTTCCGCCGCCCGGCGGTGGGTATCCCGATGTACATTCTTGCCGTCATCGGCGTAGGCATCTTGGCCATCATGATGACCTCCGGCTTTAAGAATCCCCGAGTGCGCAACGCTGTCGGGGTGACGGTGCTCGTCGCGATCGTCGGCTACGTCGTGATGCGTCCGACGTTAATGATGCCGCGCGAAGATCCGGCGACGTTCTCTGGAGTGACGTGGACGCTCGTCGTGCTGTTTTTCGTGTCCATCGTCGTAGCGGTGCTCGCCGGTCAGCTGCTCGGCGGGTTCTCTCGCCGGCAGGCCACATTCGCGTCCGTAGTGGTGTCGATCATTGCCAGCGGCATCGCGTTTGCAGATCTGATGCTGAGCAACTGGGCCAGGTATCTTGCGGTGCAGCCGCGTCCCATCGCCACCATCGCGTCGGCTACCCCGAACTTCAGCTCGACGTACTGGAACCACATGATCGACACGGCGACGCACCTGGTGCTGCCGACGTGCGCGCTCATGGTGGTCTCGATCGCGAGCTATATCCGCTACACCCGCGCCTCGATGCTCGAAGTGCTCCGCCAGGACTACGTGCGTACCGCGCGTTCGAAGGGCATCTCGGAGCGCAAGGTGATTACCCGCCACGCGCTGCGCAACGCGCTCATTCCGCTGGCCACCATCGTGGCGTTCGACTTCGCGGCGCTCATTGGTGGCGCGGTCATCACTGAGCAGGTCTTCGGATGGAAGGGCATGGGCGACTTGTTCCAGACCGGCTTGAGGAACGTCGACCCGCTGCCGGTGATGGGCTTCTTCCTGGTTGCCGGTGGCGCTGCGGTGACGATGAACCTGATCGCCGACCTCGTCTACGCCGTCCTCGATCCGCGGATTAGCGGTTAGTAGGGAGTGGGAAATGACTGAACACAACACTCAAGATTCGCCCCAGATGGACGAGGCGCACGCGTACTCCGTCGAGGATGTCCTCGACCAGACCACCGACAAGTCGTATTCGCAGGGCCAGCTGGTCATGCGGCGCTTCGTGCGCCACAAGGCAGCGATGGTCTCGTTGGTGCTGCTACTCGGAATTCTCGTGCTGTCGGTCACTTCGATTGGCGTCGGCCCGATTCCTGGTTGGTGGGGCAAGAACTACGTCACGCCGTACCCGTCGGCGATGCCGGGCGGAGCCCCGACGCTCAGCCTGTTCCCGTTCCGTATCGGTGAGCACCCGTTCGGGCAGGACACGATCGGTAAAGATTACTTTGCGCTCGTGATGCGCGGCGCGCAGGTGTCGCTGTTCATCGCCTTCACCGTCGGTACTGTTGCAACTCTCATCGGTACGACGATCGGTTCCGTTGCGGGCTACTTCCGCGGGATCACCGAGTCGATCCTCATGCGGTTCACCGACCTGCTGATCATCCTCCCGCTGCTCGTGATCGCCGCCGTCTTTGGCCGCACCTTTGGTTCGAATGTGCCGCTCATGGCGTTGATGATCGGCCTGATTTCGTGGACGGGCCTCGCTCGTCTGGTGCGCGCGGAAGTGTTGTCGCTGCGTGAGCGAGAATTCATTGCTGCCGCTCGCGCCATCGGCACACCGTCGGTGACGATCATCGGCCGCCACATCCTCCCCAATGCGCTCGGCACCATCGTCGTGAATGCGACGTTGTCGATCTCCGCGGCCATCCTCGTGGAGACCTCGATCTCGTTCTTGGGCTTCGGTGTGCGTCCGCCTGACACGTCGCTCGGTTTGCTCATCCAGACCTACCAGAGCACGCTCACCACCCGCCCGTGGCTGTTCTGGTGGCCCGGCATCTTCATTCTGGGCATCGCGCTGTGCGTCAACTTCATTGGCGACGGCCTCCGCGACGCTTTCGACCCCCGCCAGACGCTGAGCTGAGGAGCTGAATCATGACGCAAGAAGCAGTGCTGCAGTTCAAGAATCTCGACGTCCAGTTCAAGACGGAGTTCGGGCGCGTCCACGCCGTGAAGGGGCTGACCCTCGACGTGCGCCCCGGCGAGGTCGTGGCCCTCGTCGGCGAGTCCGGGTCGGGCAAGTCGGTCACTGCGACGACGGCCCTCGGCCTACTGCCCGGCAACGCTCACATCCAGGGTGAGACGATCGTCGCGAACCAGAGCATCGGCAAGCTCAACGGAAAGCAGCTGCGCAATGTGCGCGGCAACCACGTCGCGATGGTGTTCCAGGAGCCGATGACCGCGCTCAACCCCGTCATCCGGGTGGGCGAACAGCTCACCGAAGCGATGGAGGTACACGGCGTCGCATTCGGGCGTGAGGCCTGGGCCCGGGCAGTAGATCTGCTCAAGGCCGTGGGCATCCCCAACGCGGAGCGCCGCGCGAAGCAGTTCCCGCACGAGCTCTCCGGCGGTATGCGGCAGCGCGTGGTGATCGCCATGGCGCTCGCGTGCGACCCGGCCGTGATCATTGCCGACGAGCCCACCACCGCCCTCGACGTCACGGTGCAGGCCGACATCCTCGACCTCCTGCGCTCGCTGAAGGACAAGCTCAACACCGGCATCCTGCTGATCACGCACAACATGGGCGTGGTTGCCGACATGGCCGACCGCGTCGCCGTCATGTTCAAGGGCGACATCGTCGAGCAGGGCACGTCGGAAGAAGTGCTCATGCACCCCCAGCACCCCTACACCAAGCGCCTCCTCGACGCGGTGCCTCACCTGGGTGTTGGCCACGGCCAGTTCGGCGACAAGGTGGCCGACGTCACCAGCCAAGAGATGGCGCTCGAGTGCCGCAACTTCGTCGTCGAGTACAAGCGCTCTGGTAAGAAGCCGTTCCGTGCGGTCGACGACGTCTCGTTCGACGTGCGCCGCGGCGAGATCGTCGGCCTCGTGGGTGAGTCGGGCTCCGGTAAGTCGACGATCGGCCGCGCCCTGCTCGGCCTGATCCCTGTCGCATCGGGCGAGGCGCGCGTGCTGGGAGAAGACCTCACGAAGTTGCGCGGGCAGCAGTTGAAGGAGCTTCGCAAGCGCATCGGCGTGATCTTCCAGGACCCGGCGGCGTCGCTCAACCCGCGGCTGCCGGTGGGTGACGTGATCGCTGAGCCGCTCCAGGTGCACCGCGTGGGCACGAAGGCCGAGCGCCGGCAGCGGGTGCACGAACTGCTCGAGGCGGTTCGTCTGCCCAAGTCAGCCTACAACCGGTATCCCCACGAGCTCTCGGGCGGTCAGCGTCAGCGCGTGTCCATCGCCCGGGCGCTCACGCTGAGCCCTGACCTGCTCGTCGCTGACGAGCCCACCTCTGCGCTCGACGTCTCCGTGCAGGCGAGCGTGCTGGAGATGTTCACGGATTTGCAGAAGGAATTCGGGTTCGCCTGCTTGTTCATCTCGCACGACCTGGCCGTGATCGATTCGCTGGCGCACCGCGTCGTGGTGTTGCAGTACGGCAAGATCGTCGAGAAGGGCGACCGCGAGGACGTGCTCATGAACGCGCAGGAGGAGTACACGAAGCGGCTCCTAGCTGCGGCGCCGGTGCCCGATCCCATCCTGCAGGCCCAGCGACGCGACGAGCGTCACCGCCTGCTGGAGGAGCTCGGCGATCGCGTTGCCGAGATCGACACCCGCGAGCTGGATCAGTAGTCCGGTCGTCGGGTGTCTGAGTGGCACCCGCGCCCTCCACGAAACTTCAAAATCCGTACGCAGATTGATCTACCACCCCAAAATCAGGGGGAAACTTCAATCTGCGTACGGATTTTGAAGTTTTTTACGCGGTGCGTCTCGATACAGCGGCTGCGCCGCCTACTCGACGGTCGGGCGTGTTGCCACGTGCGCGCCACCCTGGTGATTGAGTAGCCCGCGCAGCGGGCGTATCGAAATCACTTGGGTGATGGTTTCGACACGGCCCTTCGGGCCGGCTCAACCATCGGTGGCCCTCACTCCCGGTGATTGAGTAGCGAGCGCGCGTTCCCCGGTGATTGAGTAGCGCCCGCAGGGCGCGTATCGAAATCACTCCGCGACCACCTCGGTTCCCACCTCTTCACATCGGAGTGAGCCCCACCCTCACTTGCGCAGGCCCAGCGCCACCGCATATTTTCGCAACTGAGAATCATTAGCAATAAGGAGCTGTGGTGAGAATTCGATCCTCCAAAGTGGGTGCGGCGCTCGTCGCCCTCACACTTTTGCTGTCGGCGTTGATGACTGGAAGCGCGTCTGCGAACACGAAGTTTGAGGGCCGCGATCTCATCTACCGCAAGCACGTTGATGCCGTGCACATTGTCTGGACGGGTTCCGGGCTCGACATCAAGGTGCGGGAAGGTGAGAACACCATTCGCGACGCGAAGGACGTCGCGATCCGCCTTGGCCCCGATGCCGATCAGGACGGCTACGAGGTGTCCCGTTTCCGGGTGCCCGACGACGAGGCCTACGCGTTCATGGGCAAGCCCGGCGACATTGTGTGGCTCGCGCCACAGCAGCTGTACGACGGTTGGCCGCCGGTGTGGGCTGGCATCGGCCACGGAGAGCTCCCCGGCACGGTGAAGGACCTCCGCCTCACCCTCGTCGACGATGGCGGCCCTGGCAAGGTTGAGCTGTACCGCACCATCGGCCTGGCAGGGAAGCCAGAGCGTGAGCTGTCGTCCACCGACGAGGAGTTGCGCACCTACGAGCCGGGCTCGCACGGCCACTACTCCTGGATCTTCACTGAGCCTGGCGTGTACCGCATGAAGTGGAAGGCCACCGCCACGCTGGCCGACGGTAAGAAGGTGGAGTCCCCGGTGGTCACGGTGCCGTGGCTCGTCGGCTCTGACGAGCAGGTGGGTCTGCCCGAAGGCACGACAAAGGGCGCACCCATCAAGCACCCCGTCGACGGAACCCCCACCGATGACCCTGATCCCGCACCGGGCGAGCCGAACCCCGACGAGCCGAGCCCGGAGCCACCGACGGAGAACCCGCCGGCCGGCCACCCCTTCGCCCGCAACTCGACGAAGGAGCTGCCGAACTGCACGCCGATCTCGAGTGGTCACCTCGACATCAGCACCGTGCTGAAGGAGGAGGGCGGCCTGTGGATGCGCTCCAGGCTGGACACCGCGTCGGGCAAGGAGACGCTGCCCTGGAACGGTGCGGTACTGGAGGTGCCGAACTCGGCGAAGCAGCAGATTCCCGACGGGGCCCCCGCGGCTGATCTTCGGGCGGTGCTCGGCACCGCTGATGCGTGGGAGCTGCCGGAGTCGCAGAACAAGGCTCTGCCGTGGCCCGGATTCAGCACCGAGGGGTTGGACTACGCCAACATCCAGAAGCTGACCTACCAGGTGGAGTCGTGGGAGGGTCCCGACGGCGGAGCCTGGGCCATCGGCGGGTTCAACCCGGCCCGCGGGAAGTTCGTCGTGCAGATCGATTCCAAGAAGCACGCGTCGCAGGCGATCGCGCTGCCGCAAGGTAGCCACATGCACACGGGCTGGTACTTCTCGAAGCCAGGCTTCTACACGCTGATACTCAAGGCGGAGGCGACGCCGAAGGATGCCAGCAAGATGAAGTCGTGGCAGCGCGTGACTACGCTTCCTGTCACCTTCGCGGTCTCCGACGACGCCGTCGCGTTCACCTGCGACCGCAACGGGGAAGGGCTCGAATCGCCCGGCGGCGACAGCCCGACGCCGGCAGATCCCGTGGGTCCCGACGATGAGGTTAAGCCCGACGAGTCGGATGATGGTGAAGCTCCGTCTGGAGAGTCGGCTGGCGATGAGTCCGCGACGGAGGAATCGGGTGCTGGTGAGGCCGCGTCTGAGGGATCGGACGCTGGTGAGCTGCCGGCCGAGGGTGCTGTGGCTGGTCTGCCGTCCACCGGTGTTTGAGTAGCCGCGTAGCGGCGTGTCGAAACCTCCGCTGAGATGATTTCGATACGCCCGCTGCGCGGGCTACTCAATCATCGAGAGTTACGGACCCCGATGGTTGAGCCCTCTGAGCCATGGCGACGGACCCCTTCGCGGTAGCTCAATCATCGAGGGGTTACGGAGCCCGATGGTTGAGCCGGCCCGAAAGGCCGAGTCGAAACCATGTCCTTCACCTGAGCTAACCCGATATCCACACGCGTTTCTCGAAACAGCCCAAAATCGCCGGTTTCAGCAAACGCGTGTGGATATCATATCGGGTTAGCTTGCGGTTCGACCCCGATGGTTGAGCCGGCCCGGAGGGCCGTGTCGAAACCACTGCGGGGGGTGATTTCGATACGCCCGCTGCGCGGGCTACTCAATCACCGGGGGGAGGGCTCACGCGGGCGCTACTCAATCACCGGGTTACGCGGGCGCCGGGTCTTCCGGCGGTCGAGTAGGCACGAAGTGCCGTATCGAGACCCCTTCACCTAGCCAAACCACCACCTACACTCGTCCTATGCCGTACACGCCGGAACTCACCACGCTCGGATACATCGTCGACGAAGCGCGCGAGCGCGTGCTGCTCGTGCACCGCATCGGCCGTGACGACGATGAACAGCTCGGCAAGTACAACGGGCTGGGCGGCAAGCTGGAGCGGGGTGAGGACGTCGTCGAGGGTATGCGTCGCGAACTCCGCGAAGAAGCCGGCATTGAAGCGACGGACATGCAGCTGCGCGGCACGGTGAGCTGGCCCGGGTTCAACGGCCGTGACGTGCTCGGCTTCGTGTTCCTCATCACGAAATTCACCGGCGACATCCCCGCATCGAACGAGGAGGGCACGCTCGGCTGGCACCGTATCGACACCATGATGGAACTACCGATGTGGGACGGCGACCGCCACTTCGTGCCGCTGGTGTTCGACGACGAGGTCGGCCAATTCCACGGCGTCATCCCCTACGACGGGGGCCACTCGACGTCGGCGTGGCAGGTGTCGATACTCCCCGCCGCTACCCTGGAACGGTGACCATGCTGCGCAACATCCTCGGGTGGATACTCACCATTGCAGGCGCCCTGGGCACGCTGCCCTTGGCGGTGCTGCAGTGGTTTCCTGACCTCCAATACAGTTCCGGCTACGCCGTCTACGTAGCCACCTTCATCCCATTCCTGTGGGCCTTCACGCTCGCGCTCCTCGTCGGCCTGACGCTGCTACTGCGAGGCCTCGGCAGACTCCTCGCGGTGGGGTTGCTCGTCGTGGCGGCGGGGTTCTGGGGCGCGCCGCTCATTGGGTCGATGGAGCCGGCCGATGGAGCCGACGGTGAACTCCAGGTGGTCTCCATCAACGCCCAGTACGGGCGGGCTGATGTGGCGCAGCTCCTCGCCGAGGTACGCCCGAGTACCACGGCGTTGGTGATCCAGGAGTTCACGCCCGTCATGCAGCGCAAACTCGAGGAAGCGGGCATCGACAAGCAGTTCCCGCACGTCGAGGGCGCTCCCGCCGACGACGCCAGCGGCACCGTGATCTATTCGAAGCTCCCCATGCGCAAGGTGGCCGAACACCACGAAGTGTTCTCGAACTTCGTGGTCGAGATGACGGTGAAGACCTCGATCGGTGAGCGGCCGGTGCACCTGGCCGCCATCCACACTGCGCCGCCGACGATGGGTGCCGACGTGTGGCGCCGTGACGCGCGCGGCGTCCAAGACATGCTGCAACCCTTCTCCGACAAGCCGCTGATGGCGGTGGGGGATTTCAACGCCGTCGCCAGCCACGCCACCATGCGCTCCCTCCGCGACGCGACGAAACTCGTCGACTCCACCTCCGGGAACCTCATCCTGAACCCCCGCTCGCAGCTCACCCAATGGCAGCCGACGTGGCCCGTCGCGCACGTGATACCCCCGTTCGCGAGGATCGACCACATGTTGGTGTGGAAGGGAGCCGCGTGGTCCGAACCGGCCTACTTCAGTGTCGATGGCACCGACCACAAGGGCATTCGAGGTGGCATGTGGGTACATTCCCGCTAGCCGCGCTCGAGGCGGCGTCGGGGGAGGCCGACCCCGATTCGCTCGCCGCCGCGCAACGCCTCCGCCGCCAACACTCACCTGAAGACGCCGCGTGGGCGCTCACGCAGGTCTCGCTTAGACGCCGCGCCGCAGCAAAGCTGGAGCGAGCCGACGAGATGCTCTTCACCCCGGCAGGGCTCGAACAGGCCACCCGCACCACGGTGGCGAGGTGGCGGGCGCAGCGGTTCGTCGAGGCGGGCGTGCGGCGGGTGTGGGACGTCGGCTGTGGCATCGGATCTGACGCGATGGCCTTCGCTGAGGCCGGGATCGACGTCGTTGCCATCGACGCCGACCCCGACACCGTAGAGATCGCGACGTGGAACCTCGCCCTCGTGGGCGCCGGGCCGGCGCGCCTGGGGTTGGCCGAGGAGCTCACCATCCCCGACGGCGACGCGGTCTTCCTCGACCCCGCCCGGCGCACGGCGCGCGGCCGCACGTGGAACGTCGAACACTTCACCCCGCCGTGGAGCCTGGCGATGGACTACGTAGCGAGCCAGCGGTTCGTGTGCGTGAAGCTCGGCCCGGGCGTGCCGAAGGAAATCCTGCCCGCGCAAGTGCAGTGCTGCTGGGTGTCCGACCGCGGCGACGTCTGCGAGGCGTCGCTGTGGAACCATGCGACGGGGCACGTCGCGGTGCGCATGGGGTCGCCCGTCGCGGAGCTGGGCTCTTCAGGCGCGCAACTCCCGGTGGCTCAGGTGGGGCGCTTCGTCGCTGAGCCCGACGGTGCCGCCATCCGTGCAGGGCTCGTCGCGGAAAGCGCGGACGGCGCGCCGGCTTGGCTGCTGGATGCGCACGTCGCGTATCTCTCGTCGGATCAGCCGCTCACCTCGCCGTGGCTCACCTGCTTCGAGGTGGACGCCGTGTTGCCCTTCGACCGTAAAACGCTCGCCCGCTACGTGCGCGAGCACGCCATCGGCACCCTGGAAATCAAGCAGCGCGCCCTCGACGTCGACCCGGCCGCCCTGCGTCGGCAGCTCAAACCGAAGGGCCAGAACCAGGCCACGATCATCCTGGCCCGCACCGTCGACGGCGCCCGCGCCATCGTCGCGCACCGCTGCTGAATAGGCGGCCTACGCGTTCGCCGGTAGCGCGGTGCCGGCTCCGCGGTCGCGGATATGCACGACGGGCACCTCCGGCGTTTCACGGTGGTCGCTGCCGTAGATGCTGAGACCGGCCTCGGCGATCATGCGGAGGTCTTCGCTGCCTTCCTGGCCGCTGCCGGTGGCGTAGTCGCCGAAGTAGATGGCGTTGCCCACCTCGAGCGCGAGCGGCTGCATCCAGCCCAGGTGCTGCTCGCGCCCCGCTGCGACACGCACGTCTGCCTGGCCGTGGACGAGGCGGATCATGGCGAGGATGCGCAGGCACTGCTGAGCGGTGAGCTCGTTGTGGTGAGCGAGCGGGGTGCCATCGAAGGCCATGAGGAAGTTGACGGGCACGGCGCTGGCGCCTGCGTCGAGCAGTTCGAATGCCACCTCGACGAGCTGCTCGTCGCGTTGCCCCATGCCGGCGAGCAGGCCGGCATCGATGCTGAGCCCGGCCTCGCGCGCCATCTGGACGGTGCGCACCCGGTCGGCGTGGGTGTGGGTGGTGCACACGTCCGCGTAGTGCGATGCGGACGTGTTGAAGTTGTGGTTGTACGCGTCGACGCCGAACTCCGCCAGCCGCTCGGCCTGCCCGGGCTTGAGGATGCCGATGCACGCGGCCACCTCCACGCTCGGGTGGCGCTCCTTCACGCTGCGCGCGATGGCGCCGACGCGTTCCACGTCGCGGTTGCTCGGCCCGTTGCCCGACGACACCAGGCACACTGAGCGCGCCCCAGCCGCCACGCCGCGCGCGGCGAGCTTGACGGCCTCGTCATGGCTCAACCAGGAGTAGCGCAGGATGTCCGCGTCGGAGCCCAGGCGCTGCGGACAATAGATGCAGTCCTCGGGGCACTTGCCGGATTTCAGGTTCACGATGTAATCCAGCTTCACCGCGTCACCGTGGAACGCCCGGCGCACGCGCCCCACCTCCGCCACGAGCGGCACCGTGTCTGCGTCGGGTAGGCGCAGAACGGCGAGGGCTTCGTCGCGGGTGATCCGTCCGCCTGCGATCACGCGGTCGGCAAGCTCGGTGAGATCCATGACGCGAAGCTCCTTCGTTGAATACTGTTCAACGAGCACTGTACTTGCCCTCCGCGCACATGCCCACCGGAGGCTCCTTGGCGTGGTCCCGCTACTGCCGTGTTGGCCACGTGGGGGATGGCTTGCGAGTGGGTTACGCATTGGCGGGGGCTGTGGTGCCTGCGCCCCGCTTGCGTGCCGCCACCTTCGGTATCTCCGTGGGAGCCATGTCTTCGGCTCCCAACACGACGTAGCCGCCGTCCGTCAACATACGCAGATCATCGGCGCCCGGCTGACCCTCGGAAGTGAGGTAGTCACCGAGGAAGAGCGAGTTACATATCTCTAGCGACAGGGGTTGCAGCGTGCGGATGTGTTGCTCACGCCCGGCAGAGACGCGCACATCCGCCTTCCCATGGACGAATCGAATCATCGCGAGAATGCGCAAACATTTGTGGCTCTTCACAATCGAGGGTGTAGTCGGGGTTTGAATCCGCCGACCTCGAGGAGG
>NZ_CAMYPD010000035.1 GCF_947286155.1 uncultured Tessaracoccus sp. | reverse complement strand
TGGAAGCCATCCACAGTGGCGGCGATCCCCACGTGCGGGAGGTGCTGGCAGCACGGGTCCCACGCACGTTATGCGGACTGGTCGCTGGTGCCGCCCTGGCCAGTTCTGGGGCCGCAATCCAGACAGTCACCCGAAATCCCCTTGGGGATCCGGGGGTTCTGGGCCTGACAAGTGGTGCAGCAGCCGGAATCGTCACGGTGACGTCGTTGTCCGGGCTGGCTGGCCTCCAGCTCATCGGCGGAGCCTTCGCCGGAGCGGCGGTGGCTACGGTTGCAGTGATGGCGCTGAGCAGTTTCGGACGTGGCCCCGACGCCACCAGGTTGGTGCTCGCAGGGGCCGTGATGACAGCTATTGCCGTCGCGTACTCCCAGGCCGTGAGCCTGCGCCACCAGGCAGCCTTCGACGCGCTGCGCTTCTGGTCGGCGGGATCATTGGCAGTAGGCGGCTCTCCCGGCTGGTCCGTGGCGATTCTCGCCGTCGGATGCGCGGGCCTGTTTGCCCTGGGACGTGGCCTGGATGCCGTGGCGCTCGGCGACGAGGTGGCCGCCGGCCTCGGGCACCATCCCGCACTCGTGCGTGCCCTCACTCTCACCGCGGCGGCCCTGCTGGCCGCGGCAGCGACGGCGCTCACCGGCCCTATCGCCTTCATTGGTCTGGCTGCGCCGCATTTGGCGCGATGGCTCACCCCCGGCTCGACGCGTGCGCTCATTGGGGTGTGTTGTCTGCTCGGACCGACGCTCCTACTGCTGGCTGATGTATTGGGACGCCTGGTTCTGCGTCCTGCCGAGGTGCCTGTTGGAGTAGTGACCGCACTCTTGGGCGCACCGCTGCTGTTAGCGGTAGTCCGCCGGTCACGAGGTGTGCTGTGAGCGCTTCTTCCAACTCCCTCAGCGTGAATCATGAGCTTGCTGCCCGCCTCGCCCACCGCAGCCGTATTAGGCATCTCGTTGCAGTGATGCTCCTGGTAGTGGCTCTGTTGGTCTCGTGCGCTTGGACGCTGGCCATTGGCAGGCTCGGGATTCCCCTTGCGAGCCAACCGCAAGCTTTGGTTGAGCTGGTCACTGGCCGAGGCAGCCTCGCCCTGACGGTTCTGCGTGGACCGCGCCTTGCGGTGGCGGTGGGGGCAGGAGCGGCGCTTGGTCTGGCCGGAGCCTTATTTCAGCGAGCCACAGCGAATCCACTCGTCACCCCCGATGTCATCGGGATTACGACGGCTGCCGGAGCTGGGACGGCGGTGGCGAGTGCGCTCAACGCTCCGACCAGTCTCGGCGCCCTGGGTGGTGCCCTTGCGGCCGGCGTCATCCTCCCGTGGGTCACAACCACAGGCTTCCGCAATCCCGGCGCGGTGATCGTCGCGGGGATCGGTGTCGCAGCAGCCGCCACCGCGACGACGCAGTTCGTCTTGGTTTTCTCGCGCCAGTCCGAGGCCATGGCTCTTGCTGCTGCGCTCACGGGCTCGCTGACCGCGCGCACCTGGGGTGATGCACTTATCGTCTGGTCGGTGCTCGTCCCACTGGGTCTGGTGGCGCTGGGGCTTCGTATTGATCTCGATCTCATCAGCCTTGGCGACGATGTGGCCCATGGGCTCGGATCACGCCCGGCCCGGACGCGCACTATCGCGTTGTCGGTGGGAATCCTGTTGACCGTTGGTGCAGTAGCAGCGGCAGGCCCTCTCGCCTTCGTGGCGCTCACCGCACCTCATCTGGCTCGCGGGCTCACCGGGCTCCCAGCGATGGGGTCTGCGGCCCTGGTCGGCGCGACGACGGTGTGTTTGGCGGACCTTGCCGTCCAGCGTCTGGCGTTCTTGGACGGGCTTCCTGTGGGCATACTCACGGCCTTGATCGGTGGTCTGTTCCTCGGCGCTGTTCTCATCTCACAACTTCGGAGGGGCTTCTTATGACCAGCTCAGCGATCGAGATGAACGATCTCACCATTCGCTTCGGTGGCCTCACAGCCGTTGAACGCATCAGTGCCAGTGTGCCCAAGGGCAGCTTCAGCGTCATCACCGGCCCGAATGGATGCGGCAAGTCGACCTTGTTACGCGCTGTGGCCTATGTGCGACCAGCCGACGAGGGCAGCGTCGCAATGCTTGGCCAGGACGTTGCGCGCATGGGCCGTCGACAGCTGGCGCGTACCTGCAGTCTTCTGCCGCAAACCACTGTGACCCCACGGGGTCTTCGCGTGGAGGAGCTCGTGGCGCGTGGCCGCCACCCATACCACTCGTTCCTCAGTAGCAGTGCCCCCGGCGATGCTGAGATCATCAGCCGGGCGATGGAGCGCGCTGGGGTCACAGACCTCGTCGGTCGGCAGGTCACCGAACTCTCCGGTGGTCAGCGTCAACGCGTCTGGTTGGCGATGGTACTTGCCCAGGACACCCCGGTCATCCTGCTGGATGAGCCCACCACCTTCCTGGATCTCTCTGCCCAGTACCTGTTGCTCGATCTGTGCTCAGACCTGGTCGACGAAGGCCGTACGGTCGTGGCCGTTCTGCACGACCTTCCTCAGACAGCCGCCTATGCCGACCACGTGCTCATGCTGAAGCAGGGGAGGCTCGTCGCCGAGGGGCCGCCAGCCGAGGTGATCACCGCAGAGAATGTGGAGGACACCTACCGCATCAAGTGCCGCGTGGATCTAGATGATGCGCGCGGACCGGTGGTTCTTCCGCTTGCGCGGCAACATCGCCTGTGTACCTGACCGGCAGCTTGCTGACTGGCTGGTAGACCTACTTGAACAGTGACATGAGCGTCGTGAAGCTCACTGATGCTGCATCGTGCCTCACGACGTTCAACGGTTTCGGAGCTGGAACGATCCTTGGTGTTGGGCCTGACTTCTTCACCAACGGTTCCGCGTCGCATCGCTGCTCAGACGAAGGAAAGTGAGCGCTCCACGGATGCCAAGGTTCGAGAGATTGTGGCCCCGTCAGCGACGCGCTCGCACATCGGGCTGGCGCCGTTGCATGCGAGTTGATCGTTTGGCGGGGGTCGAGGAACTACTGGTTCCTGGACACTCAGATCGTGCTCGCGCAGTGGTTCCCTCGTGATCTTCTCGTCACGAATCTCGTCTCTGATGTGTTGACGTCTTCGAGATCTCTGGAGGATGCGACGATTCCCGTCGTCGGCCGCGAGGCACGGTGATGCACCCGGCGCCGACGCGGCGTCGATCCTCGGGCAGCTACTCGCCGTGCTGACCGCTCCGCGGCGCCGCGGGTGCGTCGTCGGATTCTTCGTGCTGGATGCGGGCGACGTGCAGCCGGGCGTGGGCGATGGCGTCGGGGGTGTTATCGAAAGCATGTTTTTCGTGCGCGAGCTGATCGAAGACGCCGAGTTCGCGTAGCACGGGAACGTGCTCGGGCTTCGTAGCGGAGAGCAAGACCCGGGTGCCTCCGCGCTCGAGGCGCCCGATCGTTTCCGCTAGCATCTGGGCGCCGGTGGCGTCGATCGTCGTGACGTAGCGCATGCGCAGCACGACGACCTTGACCCACGACACCTCAGCGAGCTCGAGTAGGAAGTCATGCGCCGCGCCGAAGAAGAGCGGGCCTTCGACGCGGAAGGCCGCGATGTGCTCGTCGAGAAGTTCGCGTTCCTCGTCGCGGTGGTCTCCCTTACGCAGTGGGGTGGCCTCGAACACCGCTGTCCGGGCGGTGTCGCGGAGTGCGAAGAAGCCTGCCACGACAAGGCCGATGAGCACGGCGACGACGAGGTCGAACACGACGGTGGCTACGGCCGTGATAAGCAAGGTGGCCCCGTCGCCTTTCGTGGCGCGGATCACCGAGGCGATGTTGCGCGGATGGATCATCTGGATCGCGGTGGCGATGAGCACGCCAGCGAGCGCGGCGAGGGGGATCTCGCCCACCCACCCGGCCGCGACGAGCACAGCGACGAGTAGGAGCAACGAGTGGAACACCGCTGCCAGACGCGAGCCGGCGCCTGCCCGCACGTTGACGGCAGTTCGGGCGATGGCGGCCGTCGCTGGAATCCCGCCGAACAAGGGAGCGACGACGTTGGCGATGCCCTGCCCGAACAGCTCGCGGTCGGGATCGTGTCGATTACCGACAGTCATCGCGTCGGCGACCGTCGCAGACAGCAGCGACTCCAACGCACCCAGGGCTGCGACGGCGACCGCAGCCAGCAGCAGTGAATCCAGGTGTGCCCAGGGGATCTGCGGTAAGCGCGGGGCGGGCAACGTCGACGGGATGTAGCCGATGGTCTTGAGCCCGGCACCTGCCAGCATGTTGGTGGCCGTCGCAATGGCCACCAACACCAACGCGGCGGGGAAGCCGCGACTCAGACGCGCGGTGGCCAAGATTCCGGCAGTCACCGCGAGGGTCATGACGGGAGCCTGCCACGACGGAGCGCCTAGCCAAGCGGTGATTGCACCCCACGCCAACTCGAGGACTATCTCGCCCTCCACCTCGACGCCGAGCGCTGCGGGCAGCTGCTGCAAGCCAATGATCACCGCGATGCCTGCCGTGAATCCCTCGACGACGGGCAATGGCATGTACTTCATCGCGCGCCCCGCACCCGTGACCGCCAACACGAGCAGCATGAGGCCTGCCAACACACCGACGACGAGCACCCCGTCGGTGCCATGAGTGGCCACGATGGGGATGAGCACGACGGTCATTGCGCCCGTCGGACCGCTCACCTGGACATTGCTGCCGCCGAACACTGCGGCCAGGATGCCCGCGACGATTGCCGTCGTGATTCCGGCCGCCGCGCCGACGCCGGACGCGACGCCGAAGCCGAGCGCGAGGGGGAGCGCGACGAGGGCGACCATGAGCCCTGCGGAGAGGTCGCGCCCGATGGTCGCGCGGGACCAATCAGACTTGCGCGGTACGAAACGTCGGGCGCGGAATCGGGTGCCCACCGTCCGGGTTGCGTGCGGGTGGGTCACAATACTTGCTCGCTCCTTCAGGGCCTCGACGACACCCAGAGGATACACAAGGCGATGTCCTGCGACGGCCGCATCGGTACTACTCATGCCGTGGTTGCAAAGCTGGCGCAATGCCTAGCTCGAAGGAGCCCGAACTCGTGAACGGTAGCTGAGCCCGTCGCTGACCATGGAGCCATGGAACTTTGGTCAGGAATGATGGCGGCCTCCTCACTGCGACAGGTGGGCAAGGCCTTGGATGCCGACGTCGAGCTCGGCGGGCGTTCGACGCCCTCGACGGGCGCCTATGTGCTGGCGGCGGTGAGCGGACTGTGCTTCGCGCTCGCCGGTCTTTTCTTCGTGCCGGTGCTCACGGCATTCTCCGACATGGCGTTCAAACCGGTCACGGAATGGAACACCGACATTACCCCCCCCGGCGGGATAATCGTCGGTGCACCCATGATCTTCCTTGGCTCCTCA
This sequence comes from uncultured Tessaracoccus sp., assembly GCF_947286155.1. Classification (GTDB taxonomy): domain Bacteria; phylum Actinomycetota; class Actinomycetes; order Propionibacteriales; family Propionibacteriaceae; genus Arachnia. The sequence continues at coordinate 25,795 of NZ_CAMYPD010000035.1, read as the reverse complement.
CTGGGGTTCGCGGCCCTGAGGCGATCGGGCAACATCGCCTGCGGCTTCTATCTCACGACGGCGACGGGGCTCGTCGGCGCGGGCTTGGGTGTGGCCGTTGGGGCAGTGCTGGGGCTTGGCGCGGACGGGCTGCTGAGCGACCTGTCGGCGCGGCTCCCTGCGCTCGTTGCTGCTCGGGGCGCTGTTCGCTGCGCTGGCGGCGTCAGCGATCGGCAAGGCGAAGCGTCGCGAGGCGGCGCGGGCTGCGCGCCAGCAGGCTGGACACGTCGCTGAGGGTCGGATCGCTGACCTCGCGTTCACCAACACTTGGATCATGGGACAGTCAGTGTTCGACGTGATCGTCGACTTCTCATGCCTCACCTGTCCGGTCAGGGCGCGCGGCACGCTCGCGACCCCCGCGATGGCTACCCCCTCGGTGGGTATGCCAGTTACAGTCACCTACAACCCCCACCAACCCACCGACGCAGAGTTCGCCCTCAACCCGGCAGTGAACCCGGTCTGGGCCCCAGGAATGCAGCAGGCGTGATCGTCGAAGCGCGGCACGCAATGATCGACGAGTCCGCCCCACGTTGAGCGGAACACAGTATAAGGGGAAAGACATGTTCGGACTGTTCGGCAAGCGTTCCGGCAAAGCCGTCCAAAGCACTCGCCCCGAGCCCACCTACGAAATGAGTGATAGCCCTGTCATTGGCTATGTGCTGTTGCGTGAGGCGGTCACCAGGGAGCAGATCATCGCGGTCATGAATGAGCGCATCGATGACGAAGAAGCCTTCGAATGGGACGAGGACGCAAGTGGCGGCGATACCGTGGGCTGCACGATCAACGGGCTCTGGGTGGCGATCTCATCGACGGACGCACCGTTTCCCGACGGCGAGGCGCAGGGTGCGCTCCACCCGGTGTTCGCCGGCGACGACCCCGAGGCCATCGCGAAGCACTGCGCATTCCTGCTCGTGGCGGGCATGCCCGGCCTCTCGAAGGGCGACAGCGACGACGAGGCCCCGCTCAGCCATCTCGACGCCGTGATCAACCACGTGCAGATCGTGCGCGGGCTGCTGCGCCTGGAGGAAGCCGTGGGCTACTACTCCGGTGACGTGGGAACCACGTACGGCAAGGAGCCCTACCTGGAGATCACCGAGGCCGAAGACCCGTTCGCTGCGGCCTTCCTGGCGCCTGTGTGGATCGGCCAGCGTGAAGACGGAGCTTGGAACGCCTCCTCGACCGGCCTGACGAAATTGGGCATCCCGGAGATCCAAGTGGTGGGGTCGACGTGCGATCCCGACGACCTGTTCTCCTACCTCATGGACATCGTCGGGTACCTGCTCGGTGGGGCACGGATCCGGGCTGGCGAGACACTCGGCCGTGACGAGCATGAGAAGATCACCACGTCGTGGCAGCCGAGCATCATCGACGAGGAAGAAACTGCCCTCCAGCTGGAAATGTGAATCTGACAAGCGAAGGAATTCCCATGCATGACATCGAACGCCTCATCGCCGTCGACGATCCGGCCTGGCCTTATCTCCAGCAGGCGCTGGCCGATTCCGACGCCTGGGAGGCCGGCCCCATCGACGGGCTGAAGCTCGTCGAGGTCTGAGCGGCGAGGTCGGTGCTAGCATTGCTGTCAGGAGGTGCCGATGAGTACCATCACCATTCGTCAACTCGACGAGCGCACTCACGCTCGGCTCCGTGGCCGTGCTGCCAAACACGGCCGGTCGGTCGAGGCTGAGGTGCGCGCAATTCTTGATGCCACTGTGAGTCTGCCTGAGGACAACTTCCTCCTCGGGCTGCACGCCAGCTTCGTGGAGGCTGGTGGTGTCGACCTCGTCATCCCCGAACGCACGGACCCGCCTCGAGTCGTGGACTTCGCATGATCGTCGCCGACACCAACATCGTCTCGGAGTTCATGAAGGGCTCCCCGGATCAAGCTGTTCTCAGGTGGGCCAGAACACTTGCACCGGATGAGATGACGATCACCGTCGTGACGGTGGAGGAGATCGAGCGTGGCTTGGCGCGCCTGCCGCTGGGGCGTCGACGCTCCGACTTGGAGAGCCGCTGGCTGGTTCTCCTAGACGCCTACGCTGATGGGGTGCTGCCGTACGACCTGCCCGCTGCCCGGGAGGCCGCCCGGATCGCCGCGGCCCGGTTTGACATCGGCTGCCCGATTTCGCTCGCGGATGCGCAAATCGCCGGCATCTCGGTCGCAGGGGCTGCGGTGCTCGCCACGCGCAACACTAAGGACTTCGAGCACATCGACGGCCTGCGACTCCTGAACCCGTTTGAGTGATGCTCGTCGACCGAGTCGACCCTCGTGTCAGTAGCCGACGTTGGGTGCGCTGAAGGGGATAATGACCGTCGGTAGCCGGAGCAACTCGCCCGGCGATACACGCCGAGAATCCACTACATCTTGAGGGTTGACGTGTCGCGTCGTCCCACATATTGTGTTACGCGCATGTGGTTCTCCGTGAGGAGATGAAAAGGGAATCCGGTGAGAAACCGGAGCTGCCCCGCAGCGGTGTACGAGAACGACCGCCGTCACACAGCACTGGGACGAACGTCCTGGGAAGCGACGGCCAGTAGGCGGCTCGTGAGCCCGAAGACCTGCCTCGTGTGGCCCCACGCCGTGGGGTCCGGTTCGCAGCGCACGAGGGATCGCGCTCGGTCGACGGGCGCTGCCTGTGCGCCCGCAGATTGCCGCACCCTCGTCGTCGGGCCATCCGCCGAAGTCCGAGGGAAGACGAATGCACAACACCATCCGCGTCACCAAGCGTGACGGCAGCCTTGCACCCTACGATGGCGCCGAAGTGGCCGCCTCGATCGCCGACGCCGCCCGCGGCCTCGACGATGAGACCGCCCGAGCGCTACAACTCCAGTCCGACGTCGAGATCACGCTGTTCGACGGCATCACCACCGAGCAGCTCGATGAGGCCGTCGTGCAGGTGACGCTGGGCAACGTCAAGGACGATCCGGTTTACGACCAGATCGCCGCCCGCCTGCTCGTCAAGCAGCTCTACAAGCAGGTCTTCGGCGACACTTCCGACCTCTTCGGCGACGGCTCGCCCGACACGATCCGGCTGCTGCACGTCGATCACTTTCCCCACTACGTCGAGCGCGGAGTCCGCGACGGCTATCTCGACACCCGCATGGGTGAGCTGTTCGACCTCGAGACGCTCGCGCGGGCGCTGAACCCGTCGCGAGACGACCTGCTGCGCTTCGTCGGAGTCCAGACGATGCGCAACCGCTACCTGCTCACCGACGGCCAGCGTCGCGTGATCGAGGTGCCGCAGTTTTTCTGGATGCGTGTGGCGATGGGTCTTTCCCTGGGCGAGCAGGATCCGACGGCGGTGGCGCTCGAGCTCTACGAAGCCATGAGCCGGCTGGAGTACCTGGCGGCCGGATCGACGCTCGTCGGTGCCGGCACCCCGGCCGCACAGCTCTCCAACTGCTTCGTCATGCAGATGGAGGACGACATCGAGCACATCGCGAAGTCGATCCGCGACGTCATGTGGATCACCAAGGGCACCGGCGGCATCGGTTTGTCCGTGACCAAGCTGCGTTCGGAGGGCTCGCCGATCCGCTCCAACAACACGACGTCGACGGGGCCGATCCCGTTCATGCACACCGTCGACTCGACGCTGCGCGCAATCTCGCGCGGCGGCAAGAAGTTCGGCGCGCTGTGCTTCTACATGGAGAATTGGCACGCTGACTTCGCGCAGTTCCTCGACCTGCGTCAGAACTCCGGCGACCCGTACCGCCGCACCCGCACTGCCGACACCGCGGTGTGGATCTCCGATGAGTTCATGCAGCGCGTGGCCCGTGACGACGACTGGTATCTGTTCGACCCGCTCGAGACGTCCGACCTCGTCGAGCTCACTGGACGCGCGTTCTCCGAGCGGTACGCCCAATACGTAGAGATGGCTGAGGCCGGCGAGCTGCGGATACACCGCAAGTTGAAGGCGCGTGAGCAGTGGAAAGCGATCCTCGTCGCGCTGCAGTCGACGTCGCATCCGTGGATCACATTCAAAGACACAATCAACACCCGCGCACTCAACGACAACACGGGCACGATTCATCTCTCCAATCTCTGCACCGAGATCTGCCTGCCGCAAGACCGCGACAACACCGCCGTCTGCAACCTCGCCTCCGTGAACCTCTCCCGACACCTCGATGGGGTCGGGGTCGAGGCCCGCTTCGACTGGGATCGTCTTGCGCGCACCGTCCGCACTGCTGTGCGCCAGCTCGACAACCTCGTCGACATCACCGCATCCGCTGTGCCGGAGGCAGAACACGCCAATCTCGCCAACCGTGCCGTCGGACTCGGGCTCATGGGGTTCACCGACATCTGCGAGCGACTCCGCATCGCCTACGATTCGCCCGCGGCCTGGGAGCTCATCGACGAAATCGTCGAGTTCATCTCATGGCACGCCATCGACGCGTCCTGCGACCTTGCCCGCGAGCGTGGGGCATACCCCAACTTCGCGGGCTCCGGCTGGTCGAAGGGGCTCGTGCCGTTCGACACACTCGAGCGGCTCGCCGCCGAGCGGGGGGAGGCCGTCGAGGTGGATCGCTCGTCGCGGCTCGACTGGGATCTGCTGCGCCGACGTGTGGCCGGAGGCATCCGCAACGCCACGCTCATGGCCGTTGCGCCCACCGCATCCATTGGGCTCGTCGCCGGCACCACGCCAGGGCTCGATCCCCAGTTCAGTCACATCTTCAGCCGCGCGACGTCGTCGGGGAAATTTCTCGAAGTCAACCGCAACCTCGTGCACGACCTCAAGGCGGCAGGCATCTGGGAGGGGGTACGCGACGAGCTGCTGCGCCATCAGGGAGACCTCGCGAAGGTCGAGGGCATCCCGTCGTGGATGACCGAGGTGTACAAGACGAGCTTCCAGCTCGATCCGACGGCGTACCTCCATGTCGCTGCGCGGGCTCAGAAGTGGATCGACCAGGCCATCAGCCGCAACATCTACCTCGCCGACCGCAACGTCCAGACCATGGTGGACCTCTACCAGCTCGCCTGGCGCATGGGCGTCAAAACCACCTACTACCTGCACATGCTGCCGCGCCACACCGCCGAGCAGTCCACCGTGAAGGTGAACAAGGCCGCCGCGACGAACAAGCGCGGCTTCGGTGCCCGCCGACCCACGACGCCCAGCCCTACCCCCGCGGAGGTGACGGGCGTCGTCGGGACGCGGGCGGCGAACCTGCAGGTGATCGGCGGCATCACGATCGACGTGGACCCGCAGGAAGCCCTCCAGTGCGACTCCTGCCAGTGAGCAACCAGAAAGGCAATGCGATGACTTCCATCCTCGGCACCGGCATTCAAGAAGGACTGCTGCTGAAGCCCGTCACCTACCAATGGGCGTACGACCTGTACGAGCAAGCGGTAGCCAACACATGGTTCCCCAACGAAATCCAGCTCGACGAGGACCTCGCCGACTTCCACCGGATGACCGACGACGAGCGGCACGCGCTCACCTACCTGATGAGCTACTTCAACCCCAACGAGCTGCTCGTCAACAAGGCCCTCGCGTTCGGCGTCTATCCGTACGTGGGTGCAGCCGAGTGTCACCTCTACCTCGCGAAACAGATGTGGGAGGAAGCCAACCATTGCATGGCGTTCGAGTACGTCCTCGAGACGTTCCCAATCGACCGTGACAAGGCCTATTCCTCGCATGTCGAGGTGCCGAGCATGGCGGCGAAGGAAGCGTTCGAGGTGAAGTACATCACCCGAATGACCTCTGACACGCTCGACATCTCCACCGTCGAGGGCAAACAGGACTTCGTCCGCAATCTCGTCGCGTACAACATCATTCTCGAGGGAATCTGGTTCTATTCCGGCTTCATGGTGGCCCTGTCCTTCCGGCAGCGGAACCTGCTGCGCAACTTCGGCTCCTTGATCGACTGGATCGTGCGCGACGAATCGCTCCATCTGCAATTCGGCATCAACCTGATCCTCACGGTGCTCGAGGAAAATCCGGAGGTGGCCACCGACGAGTTCGCCGCCGAGATCCGGCAGATGATCGTCGACGCGGTGGCGATGGAGGAAGCGTACAACCGCGACCTGCTGCCCACCGGCATCGTCGGCGTGAATGCGGATATCGTGAACGACTACGTCAAATACCTCACTGACCGGCGGTTGGAGGAGCTCGGCTTCGAGCCGGAGTTTGGTGTCGCGAACCCCGCGAAATGGATGGCGACGGCCAACGACACCCTGCAGCTCGTCAACTTCTTCGAGGCGACGAACACCTCCTACGAGGTCAACGCCCGGGCGGGTTCGTAGCGCCCTGACGACACTGCGGCCCCGCGTGAGTGGACGGAGATGCGCTCGCCGACGTGCTCCGTGCGTCTGCCCCCGTGTTGGCGAGCCTGAAGCCGTGGGGCCAGGGGTACCGCGCGGCGCTGGGGTAGGCGCCGGCCGAGTCACCAGAGGCCGGGGACGAGCGCCCGCCGCTCCTTCGGGTAGTCGGGGAACTTCTCGTGGTACCAGCGCTGGTTGGAGCGCGCGCAGGCGGAGGAGGACGCCGTCGCTGTGCCAGTTGAGGGCCATGCCCAGGGAGAAGATGCAGAGTCCGACGACGAACCTCGGGTCCGCGAACCACTCGGCCGGGCGGTTGAGCTCCATGAGGTCCGCGCCGAGGAAGGTGCCGTTGACGGTGTTGAAGATCGTCGAGAGCACGATGATGGTGAGCGGCATCGTCTTGCCGCGCGTGCGGGTGCGCCACGGGTAGATGAACGCGCGATTGACGTAGTGCAGCGTGAGCAGGCCGCCCATCACCCACGTCGGTCCCGACGGGACCCTGCTCGTCGCTCGGAGGGGCCGACGTGGTGCGGCTCGACCTGTCGTCGCTGGGCTCTGTGCGCGAGGTGGCCGAGCAGGTGGGCGAGGTGGACGTCGTGGTGAACAACGCCGGCGGATCCCCCGTGACGAGGACGGAGACCGAGGACGGCTTCAGTGGCACCTCGGGGTCAATGCGCTGGCGCCGTACCTGTTCACCGACCTCATCCTGGACCGCGTGCGGCGCCGGGTGGTCGTCGTCGCTTCGCTGGCGCACCGCTTCGGGCCGTTCGACTTCGACGACCCCTACTTCCGCCATCGCCGCTACCGGCGTATGCAGGCGTACGGGCAGTCCAAGCTGGCGGACCTGCTGTGGGCCGGTGCCCTGTCGCGGCGGCTCGAGGCGCGGGGGAGCGCCGTCGACGTGCAGTGCGCGCACCCCGGGTGGTCGTTCACGCGGGTGGGCAACCCGATGAGGACGCGCCTCGGGTCCGCGCTGTTGACGCCGCTGGCCACCCGGCTCGCCAACCCCGTCGAGCAGGGCGCGCTGCCCACGCTCTTCGCCGCCACGCAGGAGCTGCCCGCGTGCTCGTTCATCGGCCCCGACGGTCCCCTCCAGCTCCGTGGGCGGCCGACGATCGTCGGCCGGTCCCGGGACGCCGCAGACCCCGCGATCGCCCGGCGCTACTGGGACTTCGCCGCCGGCGAGACGGCCGGCGTCGGCGCCTGACGCCGCGCCGCCCCCGGGGGATTGAGTAGGCTTTCCGCGCCGCCCCCGATGATCGAGTAGGCCCGTAGGGCAGTATCGAAATCAGCCGACGGCGGAACCGGCGAGTCGAGATCCGGCGCCCTTCCCGGAATCCGCGCCCCGCGGCCTCGCTATCGTGGCGACATGGCCGACTCGGATCGCAGGCAGCAACTCCGTCAGCAGTACCTGAAGCTGGGCGTGGGCGAACTCGTCGCGGCCGCGCTGTTCTGTGTCCTTGCCATCACGACGGTGCAGCCGCGCCTCGAGCCCGGTGAGGCCCCGGCGCTCTGGGGCGGTCTGGCGCCGTTGGTCGTCGTGCTCCTGCAGGGCGGTGCGTACTGGCTGCTGGCCCGTTCGTGGGTCAAGGTGTCACCGATGCCGAGATCCCTTGCGGTGACCTTCTCCGCGTTGCGGGTCGCGAACGTGGCGCTGCTCCTCGCGGGTCTCGCGGCAGTCGCGCTGTGGTGGCCGGCCCGAGCGCACATCGGCGTGCTCGCCGTGATCGCTTGGCTGTTCGGCGTCGTCGAGTACGTAAACTACTACGTCGCCCGCCTCGCCTACCCCGTGACGCAGTGGCTCGCACGCGTCGGCGAGTGGCGCACCCCGCGCCTCGTCCAGGACCTGCGCTCGGCCCAGCGGGGAGGCGCTGGCGGAGCGTGAGGTCGCTGGTCACGGAGTCCCCCGATCGTCGAGTGGCCGCCGAAGGCTTCGCGCCCCCTGACCATTGAGCAGGCCGCGTAGCGGCCTTGTCGAAATGTGGTGCGAGGCGCAGGGACCCTCCCCCAGAAATGTTCACCAAACCGTAAGCGTGGCCCTCTTGTATCGCACACCTGAACGGGTAGTACTGACTGTGTAATCGAGTGATCGATGGGGGTGAGCTTGATGGTCTACGACGGTGCAGCGATGGCATTCGCGGCGATGGCGCATGCGACGGAGTCGATGCGTGCCGCGCAGGTGGCGGAGATCATCGCCTTGTTGGATGCCGCGGCCCGGTAAGGGTCTGACGAGGACCGGGGTCTGCCGGAGGCGCTGCGCACGAGTTGGCTCCGACCGGACACCGCGACCGCGCGGACTACAACCCGAGCAGCGACTTCGCGATCAGGAAGTAGATCACGAGCCCCGACGCATCCACGAGGGTGGTGATGAAGGGGTTGGCGAACACGGCCGGGTCGATGCCGAGCTTCTTCGCGATCAGCGGCATGCCTCCGCCGACGGTGGCGGCCAGCGTGCAGATGCTCAGCAGCGTGAGCCCGATCACACCACCGATGTCCCACCCGTAGACGAGGCCAGTCAGCACGAGGCCAAGCAGCCCCAACAGCAGCCCCAGCAGGGCACCGACGCGCACCTCTCGAAAGAGCACCTTCAGCACATCACGGGGCTCGACGTCACCCAACGCCAGGGCGCGGGTCACCGTCGTGGCGGCCTGGTTGCCGGTGTTGCCGCCGGTGCCGATCAGCAGCGGGATGAACACCGAGAGCACCACCATCTGGGACAACGTCGCCTCGAAACTCTCCAGCACCTGCACCGTGAGCGTCGCGCCGATCGCGAGCACCAGCAGCCACACGACGCGGGACTGCACAATCTCCAGCACGGGCGTGGCCAGGTAGGGCCGACGCAGCGGCTCAGAACCTGAGATACGCGCCTGGTCCTCTGAATCAGCCTCTTCAAGCACCTGAAGCGCGTCGTCAACGGTGAGTAGCCCTACCAGGCGTTGCTCGTGATCCACCACTGGCAACGCAAGATGCTTGCGGTCGGCACAGCGTCGGGCCGCCTTCTCCGCAGGCTCGGTGGCTACCGCGAAGTCTGCGTTCTGCATGATCGCGCCGAGCTGGGTGTCGGCTGACGCACGCATGAGGTCCCTCAGACTGAGGACGCCGGCGAGTGTGCGGTCGGGTTCCACGACAGGCAGCGTGTAGATCGACTCCGCATCGTCTAGATGGGCTTTCACCTGGTCCATCGCAGCCGCCACTGTCATGGCAGGCCTCAGCGTGATGAGCTCGGGGCTCATGCGACGCCCGATGGAGCCATCCGGGTAGCCGAGCACGATGCCGGTGAGTTCGCGCTCATCCGCGGGCAGGCTGGCGACAAGGCGGGCAGCGACGGATGCGGGCAGTTCATCGAGAAGCTCGGCGCGGTCGTCGGGATCCATATCGACGAATACCGACGTCACCTCGGGCGCACGGAGCCCCCGCAGCAGTTCGGCTTGCACGACGGGGTCGAGTAGGTCGAATACCTGAGCGGCTGTGTCTTTCGGGAGGGAGCGGTACAGCAGCGCTCGTTGCTCCTTGTTGAGGCGCGACATGAACGACTCGGCCTGCTCCGTGGAGCAGTGGGACAGCATGTGCGACAGTGTGGAGACGTCGTTGTCACGCAGCGCCGCATACAGCTTGCGTTCGCTGATCACCTCAAGCGTGGACAAGACTGCTCCTCTCGTACGAAAGTTCCAGACCTCGCTGAAGTATATTCAGCAGGCCACGGAACAACGCTCAGTGCTCATCCGCGCATGCCCCACAGCGCTGGGAAACGAGTGGCTGCCTGCGGGCGTCAGTGCTGCACCGGCCACTCGAGGCGCCGCAGTACCTCGTCGGCCTCCGCCTTGTTCCCTTTGCTGGCCAGCCACTGCGCGAACGACTCCCGCTGATCGCGGTACCACTTCGCCTGCTGCGCGTTGGCCGTCGATGGCGACTCTAGGTTGCGGGCCAGCTTGCGCGCTAGCTCTGCCGCCGCATGCGCATCGGCCCGGGCGCCGTGCGCGTCGTCGTCGGAAAGCTGCACGCCATAGTGCGCCGCGACGTCGACCAGCTGGCGCTTGCCCCGTCGGAAGCGGTCGACGGCCTTGTCAATAACGTATGGATCGAGGATGGGGCCACGGACCTCCAGCTGACCGAGCCCGTACCGCTCGCACTCCCTCGCCAGCAGCGTGAAGTCATAGGTGGCGTTGAAGGCACACAACACGGCGCCTGCTGCCCACACGTCGTACAGCGCGTCGCGGATCTGGGCGACGCCGGCGGCGTGATCGATGCCGGCGTCCGTGGCCTGTTCGGTGGTGATGCCGTGGATAGCGACGGCACTTGGTGGGATGGGCGCGGTGGGGCGCAGGATCCATTCCCGCGCCCCGACGCACGCCGTCACGATTTCTGCCGACGACGGGTCAGGCCCGCTCGTCTCGGTGTCGAATCCGACGAACTCCACGCCGTCCCAGCTCATTGTCACTCCTCGCACTTGCACCGAAGGCAGCCATCGCCCTGCACGTGAAACACTCTACGTGTCGGCACTGACGGGACTGACGGCTTCTCCGGGCGCACCTGCTCAGCCGAGGAACGCGAACCTGTTGGGATCGTTCGGGTCGACGGCCACCTTGTACACCGTTCCCGCGGCGTACTGCTCCTCAAAGCCTCGCGGCACGAGCTGGCGCATCGAAGCGACGTACGGCTCGCGCCCAGGCAAGCGGATCTCCGCCTCGAGCACCTTCCAGTCGTTGCCCGCCGGTGCTGGCTCGGAGGTGTCGTGGAGTGCGCGCATGGTGCACTCTCCCTGCAAACCGTTCTCCCGGATTCTGCGCAATTCCTGTCCGAAGGCGTTCGCCGTTGCGGCGTCCGCCATGGCGCCCTGCGGGTTGCGTAGCGACTCGCCGGCGGACTGGAACCCTGAGGAGAGGCCCTGCTTCAGGTTGTCCTTCGTGAATGCTTGCTTGAACTGGTCGAAGAGTCCCATGGTGTTCCTTTCCTGCGAAGCGGCTGGTCAGCCGCAGTTCACCTGGAGTTCGAAGGGCTTGAGCTCTGGCACCCCGGGGTTGGCAACATCGACGAACATGCCCTCGCCAGTGATCGTGTAGGACTTGCCGTCGGCCTTGACCGTGGCGCTACCTTGCCCTGCCTCAGGTGCGTAGGTGATGCCCTTGCCCTCGGCCGAGCCCATCGTCAAGGCCGTCACCTTGTCGTCCTTGATGACGACGGCGATGGCTTTCGCTTCCCCACTGGGGTTGGTGGGGCCGACCGCGATGTTCATGGCTCCGGCTGCATCCGTGCACACGACCTGGCTTTCGTCGACGGTGAACTCCTCGCCAGCGAGCGTCGCCGTGTAGCTTCCGCCGGTCGATACGTCGTCGACGTTGGTGGCGTTCTCCTCGTTCGCCTTGTCAGACTCGGCCTTGGCCTCTTCCTGCTTCTCGCTGGCGGGCGCGGCGGCGGACTCCTTGTCTGCGGGCTTCTCGGAACCGGCGTTGTCCTGGGCTCCGCAAGCGGTGAGGCTCATGGCGGCCAGTGCAGTGATGCTGAGGGTGAGGATGGTGCGTTTCATGGTTGCTCCTTTGTTGGATTGTTCCTTGTAATTCCAAGGTAAGGAGCGCTCCTGGCTACCGATCACAAGTTGCTAGCGGCTCAATAATCGAGCTGACGCAGGAACTCCTCAGCAGCAAGCGACAACGCATCCTGAGTAGCGAGTCGTGCCCGCGCGTGGGCGCGTATGGCGTCACGCATGGAGCGGGGCTCAGGTGTTCCGACGCCAACCCGCACATCCAGCGCATCCCAGTCCTGCGTCCAGGCATCGCGCGGAGCCAGGGGCAGCGTCAGCACCTCCTGTCCGCGCTCGTCCAGATGCCCCGTCGCTGGAGGCAACCCCGGCACCTCGGCCGCGACGGCGATACCCTGCGCGGAGCGTCGAGCCGGGTCAGCGAGCGTCACCCGGACGGTCAACTCCACGTCGTTATGGGCTTCGACGGACCATCGCACCGGGTGCTCGGTTGCGTCGAACACGCCTGCTGGAACGCCCTGCCAACTGAGCGGTGCCGCTCCCGACGCGAGCGGCTCAGCGTGCGCCTCTGCGGTGTCACCGCTCGCGGCGAGGGCGAACTCGGTGCGTCGCGGGAGCGTCGGGGCTGCTGGCTGATCGTCGGGGAGCACGTCGCCGAGTATGGGCTCCAACACCTCGCAGAGGGCGACGATGTCGTCGAGCAGCAGCGAATCCGGCAGGTCGGGCAGCCCGTCGACCCGGCTGGCGGGCCACCATGCCCGTGCCCAGAGCGCGTGGCCGAGCCGGTGGAGAGTCAAGCGTAGGTCGTCGTCGAACGCCGTCTCGAGATCGATGGGTGTGGCAGCAGCAACGGCGACGAGGAGTCGCGCGTGCCCGTCCTCCCCGACGAGGCGCCACAGCCAGTAGGCCTCGTCTGTATCGAGAAACGTGATCGTCGGTGCGGCATCCGGTGCTGCTCCCAGCGGCCATTCCAGCACCGCGCCTGCAGCCTCCACGGCGAGCGTCATCGGGGGCGGCCCGACGACGGGCTCACCCAACGTCCACAGCCCATTGCGCAGCTCGAACCTCATGCTGCCTCCCGTTCAAGTGCCTGCCGGATGCGTTCGCGGTGATCCATGCTCACAGAGCGGGCGACGCCGGTGAGCAGCGTAGCCACCTCGTCCTGGTCTTCCACGGTTTGCCCAGTGATGTCCCATCCGTGCAGGCGCGCCCACAGGCGACTCGAATAGGGCCGCCAGAACTCTCGCAATTCGTCGATCACTCGCTGCTGGCAAGCGTGAATTGGTCCATCGTTGGCGAGCAGCCGTCGCTGATGTAGCACGTATGCTTCCTTCCGGAGGCGGGCCTGCACAGCCGCCGGGAGGCTCGGTGCGGCGTGCAGCGGAAGATCCGCGAGAGGGTTGATGTGCGCTGCGAGCACGATGCCGACGACGAAGGCCGCCCCGAGCGCTTGGTCGTGCAGCCCCCAGCCCTCCACCGCGCGCGCTAGTTCATCATCCAGTGCTTCCTCGGCCGTGATCCGCTCGCCCTCGGCGCGGTGGCGGCGCAGGGCTGCCCGCAGTCGGCTCGCGATCGAGCGGTCGAGCACCAGCGTGCTGCGCTCCGTCGCCAGTGGTGGTGGCCGAAGCGGATCGTCGGCGGACACCTTCGCGCGAGCATCCGCCTCGCACGCCTCGAGCAAGCCTTGGACCAATCCCTCGCGGGATCGGGCCGCCGCGCCAAGCTGCCGTGCGAAGTCCGAACTCAGCAGCGCCTCCCACGCTCCCGGCTCCTCGACGCAGACAGCGAGGACTGCGTCGGCCAACGCTTGCATGGCGGGAGGCTCGTCGTCGGTCTTCCACCCTTCGGCCAGGATTGATTCAAGACGGGCAGCCTCAGCAGGATCGTTGAAGAGGCCCGCGCTCTCGGAAGCCGAAGCGGAAGTGTGAATCTCGCCGAGCGCCTCGCGGCACAACTCGTTCGCATCAACGCCGGGAGCGCCATGGATCGTCGCCAGCTCGAATGCTCGCGGGAAGTAGAGCTCCTGCACGTTGCCGTCGGTGATAGCGAGACGACGTCGCTCGGCCCTCAGCAGCGGGAACCAGCGGCTGGCGTCGACGAGTACGGGCTCAGCCTCAGCGATCAGGGCGCGGACCTGCGCGGCGTCGTCTGGCCCGAGGAGCGCCTGCGCGAGGGAACGATTGGCGCGCGGCCGGAGCACCAGCGGGTCGACAAGGCATTTCACCGCTCGGGCGAGCAGCTGGCCCGAGCGTCCGACGAACGCCGGAGCATCTACTCCGACGGCATCCCACGCCTCCTGCAGCACGGCGGCGCGTGGGCGCAGCGCAGCGGGAGCAGCGACGGCGGGCGGGACGGTGTTCACGAGGCCTCCTCAACGTCGGCGGTCCACGTCATCAGGGATGCCCACAGCAGCGGTGAGTGGGCTGCGTCGCCAGTCTCGCGCCATGCGTGTGCCTGCTCTGCTTGCCACTCGCCGAGCGTGGAGGCAGGGTCGTCGGAGCGATGCGCCTCGTCGATGGCGAGCACCAGGCGTCGGAAGGGCTGCCCCGGCAGGGCTGCGTCGGTGGGTAGCGTCCACAAGGCCGCGGTAACGATCCGTGCCCCGGCGAGCACCGACGCGAGTGCCCAGCCCAGCGGTTCGGAATGCCTGAAATCAGAGCCGGAGGCGCAACCGATCAGCGCCACGCGCGAAGGCATCCGCCACGTGTCGTCGGTGGCGACGTCGATGGCGCGAAGTGGTCGATGGGTGCCGGCGTCGTCGCGGCAACACAGGTGCAGCGACGAGTTCTCGCCCGTTGCGTCGTCGAGGCCGGCACCACTCACGTGCCCAATGAACAGCAGCCGGCCCGCGTCGGCGCAGGCAGCGCGCAGCCAGTCGCGGTCGAGATCAGTGCGGCGGACCAACTCCGGGTACGAGGCCGCCTGCGGGACCACGGCAGGGTTTAGCAGGGCGGCGAGGGGATCGTCGGGGGAGGGCCGCCCGAGCACCGAACCCAGCGGACCGTTGGCAGGCTGCCCCGGAACCCGCGGGTCCAACACCGCGACGGTCGTGCTCCCGCTCGCCCCCGGTCGGGCTGCAGCCAGGGCGGCTCGTGGAACTCCGCCGCAGATCGTCGCGATGGTTGGCAGCAGAGCCCGCTGCTGTCCGTCCCCTGAGAGCCTTACGCACAGCAACGCCCACGGCACCTGTGCGAGGGCAGGACATGGCGTGACCACCAGCCGTGGCCGTGGGCCGTCGACGGGTGTGCGCCCGAGGAGCATCATGACCACCTCGCCCGGAAGGAGTGCATCAGCGAGTTGGTCGCCGAGTTGATCGCTGCCCTCGGGCGAGCCGAGCCAGCTCGACGACGCCCGCTGAATCGCGTCAGCAGCATCTTCGCCAGGCTGGGAGTCGGGCAGGGTGGCAGCCAACAATGCGGGCACCGACGCCAGCACATCTGGGTGGAGGCGGGCGGCGCCAGTGGGTCCACCGTCGGCCCAACGCCAGGTGAGATAGATGGTGTCGGTCTGCGCGTAAGTGAGAAGCATCGTTGGGGTCATGGCAAGGCCTTTCCTCGGGCACAATACAACGTATGCGAGAACTCACTCCCGACGCAGCCCGCGTCCGTGATGCTCTTCCTGCAATTGCGCAGATGTTCTCGGCTGGAGACCTGCGCTGGCAAGCACGGTTGCGTGAGGTCTCGGAATGGGCTGAGCGCATCGAGGATCCCTATTCGCGCGACGACGCCACGATGCGCGTTGCTCTCATGCAGCATCATGCGCTGCTCCATGCTGGGGATGTGGAAGGTGCGCGCAGCCAACTCGACGTCGCCGAGGGCTGTCTCGAGAGGCTGGGGGCCTTCGTCGCTGACGATGATGCTCGTCGGCGCCATGCAGACCAGGAATGGGCGCTCGTGTTCACGCGCGCTCAGCTCGACCAATCCGTCGGTGACTTCGAGCGCGCCGCCGAGTTGGGCCAGCGGTGCCTGGACCTGGCCCCGGACACGCTCGACCCGGCAGGGCGACTGCGTCGCAGCATCACCCTGGCTGCCGCGTCCTCGCTGGCCAGCGAGGACTTCGTCGGGGCGGTGGCTGGGTATGAGCGTGCGGTGGAGCTGTTTCGTCGCGAGGAGCCGCAGGGACTGTCGACGGTGATGACCGGGCTCGCGCAGGCGTACTTGATGGCAGGGCGCCTTGACGACGCCGAACGCGCCGCGGCAAGGGCGGAAGGGCTCGCTCCCGCCGCGCTCGAGGAGCAGCTCGCACTGCGGCAGGTGCGGGCCCATATTGGAATGCTGCGTCAGCACGAGGGGTCGGCGGCGGGGCTCGCAGCCTATGCGGACTCCGTCGACGAGCGTGCCTCCGCACGCCACCGCGATCTGGCCGCCCATGCCCGATTGGCCGCCTTGCACGTCGACGCGAGCCTCGTCGAGGCACGGCAGGCGGCCACGGAACACCTGGCTGAGATGCGCGCAGAGCGCGAGCCGGACGCCGTCGTGCGTGCGCTCTCCAGACTCGCTGCTGTCACCCAGGACCTCGCGCTTGCCACCGGTGGTGAGGAAGGCTTGCACCTGCATCATGCCGCGCTGGCAAGCCTCGACGAAGCGGCTGCGCTTGCGGCTGACGGCCAATTCCCACTCCAGCTGCCACGAATCAGGGCGGTGGTGGCCGAATACGTGGCGCAGTGGCACCAGCACATCGACGGCACCAACATCCAGCTGCTTCGTACCGTGCTGGACCAAGCGCGCGAAGCGGCAGCGTCGCTGCAGCACTACGCCCGCAGCGCAGCAAACGCGGCCGATCGTCGGGACCTCGCGCTGCAGTACAGCGAGCACGCGGTGGCCGTCGCGTTCGATCTTGCGTTCAGGCTTGGTGAGCAACAGCTGCTGGGAGAGATGATCGAGGCCAGAGCTGGCGACGTCGTGCTGCCGGTGGGGGTAGGGGCGCGGTGACCCCAGCGTGGGCTCGCGGGCCCCTCCTGCGGTTGAATGCACTGCGTCACCCCCCACGGCTGTTGGATTTGAACTGATTCTTGCAAAGCTTGGCGTACAGCGTGGGCCTACCGATCACATGTTCGTCAGTGCGCATCAGAGCGAATCAGTTCATTCGTAGCGCGTGTCGAACCCAGGCGGATAGGCCGCACAACCGTAGCTACAGGCATCTACTCATCTCTACACTTGTCCCATGGGGATGACGACGATCAAGGTACCCACCCAGTTGCGGGAACGCATCAATCACGAAGCGCAGGAGCGCGGGCTTTCGGCTGCAGGGTTAATTGAGAGCTTGCTGGATGAGCATGAGCGTCGGCGTCGTATGGATGCGTTCGGCCGCGCGTTTCGTGCTGCTGACGCCGAGTACTGGGATGAGTTCGCTGCATGGGATCTCGGAACTGGTGCCCTGTCCGATGACGACTGAGGAGTTTTGGATGAACTTGCAGACACACTACGAACCTCGTCGGCACTGGCGTGCACTGCGTGGCGCGATGGAGACTAACACCCCGCTGAGTGTCGCATGAATGCCAACAAGCCAACGTTGCGACGGCTCCGTCGCGAAGATGCTTCTGCGGTGCTTGCCGCGTTCCAATCCAACCCGGACATGGCTCGACAAGGCGATGTGTCGACGCTGGACGAGGCCGAACGCTACGTGAACCGCCTGACCGCGTCGAACTCGTCGCACGAACCGTGGGCTGTCGTCGTCGATGACGCGTTGGTGGGTTTGGTGTGCGTGAGCGTCGACGACGAGCATCGCAGCGGCTGGTTCTGGTACTGGATGGCGAGCGAAGCGCGCGGACGCGGATGGACCTCCGCGGCGGCGGCCACCGTCGCGCAATGGGCATTGACTACGCGAGGGCTGGAGCGTCTGGAGCTCGGGCATCGAGTCAACAACCCAGCGTCTGGGGTAGTGGCAAGCCGGGCAGGGTTCGTGCGGGAGGGCACCGAGCGGGAGAAGTTCCTCATCGACGGAGTGCGCGTCGACGTGCACACCTACGGCAGGCTTCGGTCGGATCCAGAGCCGGCGTTCGAGCCCATGGAGATGATCGCGTGATGACGTATCGCGCTGAATGACTAAAGAATGCTGGAACCCACGCAAAGAGGTGGGTTCCAGCATTCCTTGTCGCTGCGACGTGTGGCTCCACCCGTGCGCCCATCGATCGACGTGTGGGACCGCAGACACTCAGTGAGTACTCAAGTAGGGTCTTCACATGGTCGAACTCTCGGAGGACATGCTTGTCGACGCCGTCAGGCCAGTAGTGCTTGAGCGTGCCGAGGAGTATGTCGGCAGATTGTCGGCTATCGACGTCAGCGACTCTGAAGCGACGGCGGTAGCCCACGGCACATCGCCATACCAGGTCAGTTTGGCTTGGCGAGGTGGGCGTCTGAACGGGTTTTGCACTTGCCCGGCCGCGCTGGATGGCATGTGCAAGCATCAAGCGGCATTGGGGTTATGGGTGCTCAGCGACGGCGAGGATGCGTCGACTGATGAGGACGATGACACCGCTTCTATCATTGCTGAGTATCTGTCGCGCCAGGACGAGGAATCACTGCTGGGGCTACTGCGTCAGGCCATGGATACTTTTCCCGGCGTGTGGGAGATGGTGGGGCGACGCGCCACCATGGATCGAGCGATCCAAAGTGGAGGCGAAGCACTGCGCGACCACTTGCTGTCGGAAACTACGAGCTTTTTCCGAACCCGTGGAGCATCTGGTTACTGGGAGGGCCACAGGCTTGGTGAGCGGTTCATCGACTACTTGGAGTCGTTGGAGGAGTACCTCGACGCGGGCTTAGCGGACGTGGTGGCACCGTCGTTCAAAAAAGCCACGGAACGCATCCGTGCGATCATTCTGCGTTCGGACAGTTCTTCTGGCTCGCTGGGGACAGCCGGTGATCTGGCTATGAGGTTGTACGCGCGTGCGTGCAGCGAGGGAACATCAGCCCCGAACCGGCTGGCGAAGTGGCTAGTGAAGTTCGAACAAGCGAGCCCAGGATGGCCAAACTTTGAGCTGCAATGGTTCGCCCCCGCACTGGGCGACGAAGGGCTCCGAACGCTGAGGAATCAACTCGAGAAAGTGTTGACTGCGTCCGAGGAGCCGGCCGATTTTCACCTCCTCGAACTACAACTCCAGGCGGCGCAACTTTCCGGAGACATCGATCAGGCAGCTCGATTGTTGCGCGACCAGGGCCGGTACTGGGAGCTGTTCACCATGCTGCGAGAGTATGACCGCGAGAGGGTCGCGATGCAGACGCTGCAACTGGCGATCGACGCGGGACGAATTACTACGGTTGCGCGCTCTGGTCCGTTCATGGGTCGCGATATTCCGTTGCAGGTGGCAGTGACGGCGCTCGTCGAGGACGGGCGTGGGGACGAGGTCGAGGACGTTGCACGTCGCGTATTCCTGCGCGAGTTTTCTGTCCAGGCCTACCGTTGCCTCGTCGAACACGCCTCGGATCCTGAGCAGGCGCGCGCGTGGGCCCGTACGCAAGCGCTTGCCGAGGCGACGCCATGGACGACGAGGTCGGTGCTGCTTGAGTTGGCCATCGAGGACGAAGACTGGGATAACGCGCGAGAGTTGGCCGACGATGGGGACCTGCATGTGGGCTCGCGAGAGCGGCTTGTCGAACTGTTCGAGAGCCACGGACGTCCTCGGGACGCAGCCGAATTGTTGACGCGCATCGTGTGGGAATCGCTGCGAGTGGCGGACAGCGCGAAATATGCGTCGGTTGCTCGGCAACTCAAACACATCGATCGCCTCTATAGGGAATCGGGGGATGCCACTGCAGGCCCGACGTTGATCGACGAAATCCGAAGCGCATACCCGAACAGGCCGTCGCTCAGAGCTCATTTGGACAGGTTGGACTGACGGCGGTCGCATCCCCTTATGCTGGAGGTCCGTGAGTAGAGCCAAACACGTCTTTGTTACGGGAGGCGTCGTCTCCTCCCTCGGTAAGGGCCTCACGGCCTCCAGCCTCGGCAATCTCCTCGTCGCACGCGGGCTCCGCGTGACCATGCAAAAGCTGGATCCCTACCTCAACGTGGACCCCGGCACCATGAACCCCTTCCAGCACGGCGAGGTGTTCGTCACCGAGGACGGCGCCGAGACCGACCTCGACATCGGCCACTACGAGCGTTTTCTCGACGTCAACCTCACCGCCGACGCGAACGTCACCACCGGTAAGGTCTATTCCACCGTCATCGCGAAAGAGCGTCGTGGTGACTACCTCGGCGACACCGTACAGGTCATCCCACATATCACCGACGAGATCAGCGGGCGGATGCTTGCCATGGACACCGGCGACGTCGATGTCGTCATCCATGAGCTGGGTGGCACCGTCGGGGATATCGAGTCGCTGCCGTTTCTCGAAGCGGCCCGCCAGGTGCGTCAGAGCGTCGGCCGTGCCAACACGTTCTTCCTGCACGTCTCCCTCGTGCCGTACATCAAGCCGTCTGGGGAGATGAAGACCAAACCCACGCAGCATTCCGTCGCCGCATTGCGGCAGGTCGGCATTCAGCCCGATGCCATCGTCTGTCGCGCCGAGCGTGAGGTGCCCGTCGGATTGAAGCGGAAAATTGCCCTCATGTGCGACGTTGACGAGGAGGCCGTGATCTCGTGCGCCGACGCGTCGAGCATCTACGAGATTCCGCGCGTCCTGCACAGCGAAGGTCTCGACGCGTACCTCGTGCGTTGCCTCAACCTGCATTTCCGTGATGTCGATTGGAGTGTCTGGGGCGACCTGCTGCGTCGCGTGGAGCAGCCGAGCCGGGAGCTCACCGTCGCGCTGGTTGGCAAGTACATCGACCTCCCCGACGCGTACCTCTCCGTCACCGAAGCGCTGCGCGCTGGCGGGTTCGCCCATGATGCAGGAGTGCACATCCGTTGGGTTGCCTCCGACGATTGCGAGACGCTCGAGGGAGCCGACGAGCAACTGCGTGACGTCGACGCGATGTGCGTGCCGGGTGGATTCGGCATCCGCGGCGTCGAAGGCAAACTGGGCGCGCTTCGGTATGCGCGCGAACACGGCATCCCGACGCTCGGCCTGTGCTTGGGGATGCAGTGCATGGTGATCGAAGCGGCCCGCAACCTCGCTGGCATCGACGGTGCCTCCTCCAGCGAGTTCGATCCCGAGGCGCCTGCCCCGGTCATCGCCACGATGGCCGAGCAGCATGCAGTCGTGGCGGGTGACGGAGACTTAGGCGGCACCATGCGGTTGGGGTCGTACGCGGCAACGCTTACCGAAGGCTCGATCGTCGCCGACGCGTACGGCACCACCGCCGTCGCTGAGCGGCATCGCCACCGCTATGAGGTCAACAACGCTTACCGTCAGCAACTCGAGGAGGCTGGCCTGGTCTTCTCGGGAACCTCCCCGGACGGCGAACTCGTCGAGTTCGTGGAACTCCCCAAGGACGTGCATCCGTATTACGTGGCGACGCAGGCCCATCCTGAATTCAAGTCGCGCCCGACGCGTCCGCATCCGCTGTTCGCGGCGCTCATCGAGGCGGCGCTGGGCTCACGGTCGCGGCGCGACGTACGCTGACAGCATGATGTTTCACCTCGCGCTCCCTGAGGACTGGGCTGACGCCCAAACCTCCGGCCGCTATGCGATGTCCACGCGCGGCGTCACGCTGGCGGAGCAGGGTTTCATCCACGCGTCGAAGAACGACGAGCAGGTGCGCAGGGTGCGGAGCCTGGTGTTTTCCGACGTTGAAGACGTCCTCCTGCTGCACATCGACGAGCAGCGGCTCGCCGACGCGGGCCTCGTCGTACGCATGGAGCCGGGCGACCCGTCGGACCCGAACTCCGAGCTCTATCCTCACATCTATGGCGGTCCGCTGCCGGTGAGCGCCGTCGTTGCAGTGACGGCTGGGTAGGCTCGCAGCATGAAGTTGTTTCTCGCGTCGTTCCTGCATGCTCAACTGGGCGATTTCCTCGGCCACAAGGTGGCGTACATCGACGACGCCGCGGCGCGCCTGCGGAATGCGTCATTCGCCCGCGCAGAGCGAGAGGCAGTGTCGAAGCTGTGTAGCGAGGTGGTTGACGTGACAGTCGCGACGACATCCGTCGACGCTATCCGTGAAACGCTCGAACACGTCGACAGCGTCTACGTGGCCAGCGGATCCACCTTCGACCTGCTGTTTGCGCTGCGTTCCACCGGCGCGGAAGCCATGGTCAAAGCCCTTGTCAAGGAAGGGCTACCGTACGCCGGCTCGTCGGCGGGGGCAATCGTTGCAGGTCCGTCGATTGAGCCGGCAACCATCATGGATGACCCGACGACGGCCCCAGACCTCAGCGACTACCGCGGCCTCGAACTGACCGAGCACGTGGTGGTGCCGCACGCGCAGGGAACGACGGGACCGTACACGATTTCTATGATTGCCCGTACCGTCGAGAGGTACGGCAGGCGATGGCCACTCGTGCTGCTGCGCGACGAGCAGGCGCTCGTCGTCGACGATTCCGGCGCCCATCTCGTGTGAGCTAGGGCCATCGTTCGCGTCGATCACCTCGAATTCCCGTAGGACTGGCCGGGTGTGGGTGTAGATAACCCCTGGCAAACAAGGTAGCTTGGATGCCTGGACGAGCCGATCATCGCTCAGTCGGCGTTCAAACATTAGCAGACTGAAGACGACACACTCCATGCCTACCGAAATCCGATCCGAGCATGGGATCTAGGTGATGGGTTTACGATGCTCATCGGCGCAAGCCAAACCGCCGCCACGCTTGAGGTTGGCTACATTCAGGGCACTACCGCCATCGTCATCGTCCACGCGATGCGGGCCCGCGAGAAATTCCTGAGGTGATGACGATGCCACGTACTCTCGAAGAGATCCTTGCCCATGCTGACGACCTCGCATCGAAGTTCGAGGAATACGAGCCTAACGATGCTGATGAGATCGATGTCGATGTGATGCAAGCGCTTCGTGCTGCGGTCCTCGAAAGGTCTAATGCCGAGCGGCACCTTGTGGATGCAATTCAACACGCTCGAGACGCGGGTATGACATGGGCGGCTATCGGAACCACCGTCGGAACGTCAGGTGAGGCGGCGCGCCAGCGGTATGCCAAGCAGATCGCGTAGCAGGGCCTCGTTGGAGTACCGCCGCTCCGGTGGTAGGGATGGGACGTCTTCTGCGTCGAAGGATTCCGCTTGCACCCTCGTCGTCGACGATTCTGGCGCCCGGCTCGTGTGAGCTAGGGCGTTCCGTGGGCCACTGCCTACGGTTCGCGTCGTTCATATGCGAGCGTCTTCGAGCCGTTGCAGGAGCTCGGTGTGGCGGTCGAAACGTTAGGTCCAACTAGACGATGAAAGGGATATCAATGACCATGGTCCTCAATGCAGCCGTTACCTGGAATGGCAACACTCATCAGCCCGCGATGCTCGAAGAGATGGTCGGCTACGAACGGCCTCTCCAGTCGCTCGATGCTGAGAACAACTTCGCATACTGCCTGTGGCATTATCCGTCTACGGAGGAGTTTGCGCATCCTGAGTATCTTGACAATTATCTTCAGTGCGCGGGGACTGCTGAGTGTATGACTGTTGAGCTTCGTGTTACTCACGAGGATGGCAGTCACACTCACTGGGTCCTGGGTCGAGAGCCGCTCACGGGTAGTGAGAGTGAGCGGGTTGTGTGGGATACGGGGCAGACCATGGTGCATCCAGAGGAGGTGTGGACTGCTGAGCAGGCTGCTCCTTTGTTTGAGCAGTATGCCCGTGAGCGTACTGTTCCGGAATGGGTTCACCGCCGCGAACTCGACATCTGAACCAGCCCCTCGCGCGTATAACCGGCTGTGAGTATCACCGGCCACCGCTACAGCAACCTGGAGCCGAGGATGTCGTGCGTGCGTGAGGATCCGAGGTGATGGTTCGTTACTCTTGTGAGCCGTGTTGACCCGGTGAGGCTTTACGCTTTTGGTCTATGAGCGAAGCATTGCTGGCAGAAGCGTTCGAGGAAATTGGTTTGGCGGCGGGTAAGGCCGCCGCGTTGCCTGATCACCGTGAGCGCCCGAGGGAGGGCATCGTCGTCGACAAACGCTCTCCAGGCGGCGAGGTGTCCGTCATGATCCGGCAGGGGCGAGTTGAGGGGCTCCTTCTGGATCCGATGTGGCTGGAGGATGAGTTTGCTGATGTCATCGCTGCCGTGATTCAGCGTACCGTGAATGAGGCGTACCAGGAGTGGGCTGAGCGGGAGCTCGAGGATATCCGCACTCACACTCCGGAGATGAAGGAGCTCTATGGAGCGTTGGGTGCGGCGCGAGCCAAGCTCGGCCAGGCTTGGGTGCAGGGGCTCGCGGAGGCGCGATCATGAGCCAACGCAGAATCGATTTCGACTCCTGGAACCGAGCCGCGAAGGGTTACGACGATGTCACTCAGAGTGCCCCGTCCGCGCTCGATCAGGTGGTGTCGGCGACGACGCAGCCGAGCGCGTGTGAGGCTGATGGCCCGTCGACGGTGGACGCAGCAGTCTCGTTGATGCTTACCGTTTTCTCCGAAGTGATGCGAGATGGATTCATCGCACCCTTGCGCGAGGGTCTGGCAAGTGAGGCCGATGCGTTGGTCGATACGGGCAAGGACTTTCGAGCCGCCGAGGATGATCACGCTGCGATCGCTGGCGCGGTGGAGAGGTGGTACTGATGGTGTTCAGTTGGCCGGATGATTGGCCCTCGTTCGATGACATCCAGATTCCGCTGAATCCTGAACAGTGGCTGAAAGACAAGGGTTATTGAGATCCTGAACTATCTGGGCTACGAGTGGCCGAAGACCAGCGAGAATGTGCTCGATCAGTGGGCCGCGCAGTGGTCTGGATATGTCGCTGAGGCTGAAGCTCAGATCGCGACGTTGGAGCGTTCGCTTGCGCAAGTCACCGACAACAACGCGGGCCCGGTTCCCGATGCGGTTGCCGCGTACATGGCCTCCAGTGACTCCAACCTCAATTCGCTACGGTCAATGGCATCCGCGGCGCCCAAGATCGCTGAGGCCTACGAGTTGGCGGCGGGGCTGATTCGGACCCTGCGGGCGGTGGTAATCGGCAAGATCCTGCTTGATGCGATCAGTTTGGCGGCAGCGATCATCTCCGGTGGCGCATCTGCGGCTGTGACTGTGCTTGTCAGGACGGGGGCGAGTGCCGGTATTAACCTCATTATCGATCAGACCATCAACGAGCTGCTGGGGGCTACTGCGTGATGGCCAAGATGAAAGCCCCGAAGTCGGGCAGCAGCAAGATCGCTAAAGCCGTTGTGGACCGTCTCGAGGTGGGGAAGAAGATCCCTGCAAAAGCGCGCACGCCTCGCCCGAAACCCAAGGCCGACGCGACACCGCCCGCGCCGCACCCGACGTCCAAACCGAACACCGATCCCAAAGCTCCTCATCCCAAGTACCCAGATCGTAATGCCGACGGAACCTACCGCGGCGGTGACGCACCCAACGGGGGTAAGGTGGCAGAAGAACGACGGCTCGATTTGCTGGAACGTCGCTACGGTCGCATCGAGAGGCGACAAATCAAGTCGACTGTTCCTGGATCGAACCATGGTCGTTTCTATGATGGCCTCGCCAAGAACCCGGACGGCACCTACACAGCTATTGAAGTCAAGAGCGGCAACGCCCGACTCACCCCCCAGCAGCGCGAATTCGATACTCTAGTCTCGCGAGAGAATCCTGCCCGTGCCAAGCTTGATGGCAAGGAAATCGTCATTACCAAAGTCATCCTTTCAGATAAGGCGTGACTCGCAACGAAAGGTATGTAGAACGAATGTCTCCAGTGGAATGGCTCCCTGCTGCAACCATTGATGGAGAGCTCTCCGTGCAAGCGGAGATCGAGATGGAGTACGGCTTCCTTCCTGGAATGCAGCGTATGCAACTTGGAAAGACCACCACTTATGTGTTGTGGCATTATCCGTCTACGGAGGAGTTTGCGCATCCTGAGTCTCTTGATAATTATCTTCAGTGCGCCGGCACCGCCGAGTGCATGACCCTCGAGCTTCGTGTTACCCACGAGGATGGCACGTACACTCACTGGGTCCTGGGTCGAGAGCCGCTCACGGGTAGTGAGAGTGAGCGGGT
>NZ_CAMYPD010000034.1 GCF_947286155.1 uncultured Tessaracoccus sp. | reverse complement strand
TACACGTAAGGAGTCGTCGGCAGCGTCAGATGTGTATAAGAGACAGGGGCTAAACGCAAACCGCCGCGGGGTACGGCACTGTCCGCCCGCCGACAACTGAAGCAACGTGTTCGCAAAAGGCTGGTTCGCCAGCCCCCACCCCCGGACGAAGGCCGGGGCCCCGTGGTCGAAGTATCGGCCAGCCAAGGCAGCGGGGACGCGACGCGCCACACACCTTCGCAACTGGCCAGAACCAGTTGAAACCTAGAAAGGTACCGCCTGATGGCACGCCTCGTTGGTGTAGACCTTCCGCGCGAAAAGCGCCTGGAGGTTGCACTCACCTACATCTTCGGCATCGGGAAGACCCGCGCAGCCGAGACCCTCGCCGCCACGGGAGTGAGCGGCGATCTTCGAGTCCACGAACTCACGGAAGACCAGCTGGTCAAGCTCCGTGACCACATCGAAGGTAACTACGAGATTGAAGGCGACCTGCGTCGTAGCGTCGCTGCAGATATCCGTCGCAAGGTTGAAATCGGCAACTACCAGGGCCGACGTCACCGCGCCGGGCTGCCCGTTCGTGGCCAGCGCACGCGCACGAACGCTCGCACCCGCAAGGGCAAGAAGAAGGCCGTCGCCGGCAAGAAGAAGGCACGCTGACCCCCGCGGTGAGCTGGAAGACTGTAGGAGAAACTCACACTTATGGCTACTGCAGGCCGCAAGGGCGCACAGCAGAAGATGCGCCGCAAGGAAAAGAAGAACGTGCTGGTGGGCCAGGCCCACATCAAGAGCACGTTCAACAACACCATCATCTCGATCAGCGACCCCTCGGGCGCCGTCGTTGCATGGGCGTCCGCCGGCACCGTCGGGTTCAAGGGTTCGCGCAAGTCGACACCGTTCGCCGCGCAGATGGCAGCCGAGGCTGCCGGACGTCGCGCCATGGAACATGGCATGAAGCGCGTCGACGTGTTCGTCAAGGGCCCCGGCTCCGGCCGTGAGACCGCCATCCGTTCGCTGGGCGCCATCGGGCTCGAGGTCGGCACCATTTCCGACGTGACCCCCGTGCCGCACAACGGCTGCCGCCCGCCCAAGCGTCGTCGCGTGTAAGTCAATCTCGAGATAGAAAGGACAGCAGAGAATCATGGCTCGTTACACCGGCCCTCTCACCAAGAAGTCTCGTCGTCTCGGGACTGACCTCGTCGGAGGCGACAAGTCGTTCGAACGTCGCCCGTACCCTCCGGGTCAGCACGGGCGTGGGCGCACGAAAGACTCCGAGTACTCGCTGCAGCTCAAGGAGAAGCAGAAGGCTCGCTTCGCGTACGGCGTGCTCGAGAAGCAGTTCCGTCGCTACTACCAAGAAGCAGATCGTCTCCCCGGCAAGACCGGTGACAACCTGCTGCGCATCCTCGAGACCCGCCTCGACAACGTCGTGTACCGCGCAGGCTTCGCGTCTACCCGTCGTCAGGCCCGCCAGCTCGTCGTGCACGGCCACTTCCTGGTTAATGGTCAGCGCGTGAACATCCCGTCGTACCGCGTGCAGGAGAAGGACATTATCGACGTCGCTGAGAAGTCGATGAACCTCCACCCGCTGGTTGTTGCTCGCGAGACGCATCACGAGCGCACGGTTCCGGCGTGGCTTGAGGCCCGCCCCAACCGCATGCGCATCCTCGTCCACCAGCTCCCCGTTCGCGAACAGATCGTCGTGGACGTTCAGGAGCAGATGATCGTCGAGCTCTACTCGAAGTAGTAGCACCCTGGGGGCCGGAACCGCTCCGGCCCCCGTTATCGCACCATCAAATAGCGGTTGGTGCGGGAAGGAAACACAATGCTCATCGCTCAGCGTCCTACGCTCACCGAAGAGGTCATCTCCGATTACCGTTCGCGTTTCGTGCTCGAGCCCCTCGAGCCCGGCTTCGGCTACACGCTCGGTAACTCGCTGCGTCGCACGCTGCTCTCGTCGATTCCTGGGGCTTCGGTCACCAGCATCAAGATCGAGGGCAACCAGCACGAGTTCTCCACGCTGGAAGGCGTGGTGGAAGACGTCACCGAAATCATCCTTAACCTCAAGGGCCTCGTGCTCTCGTCGGAAGAGGACGAGCCCGTGGTGATGTACCTGCGCAAGGCTGGCGCCGGTGCCGTGACGGCCGCCGACATTCAGCCCCCGGCAGGCGTGCAGATTCACAACCCCGAGCTGCACATCGCTGAGCTGGCCGAGGACGGCAAGCTGGAGATGGAGCTCGTGGTGGAGCGCGGCCGCGGTTACGTCTCTGCAAGTCAGAACAAGAACCCGGACGCAGAGATCGGCCGCGTGCCCGTCGACTCCATCTACTCGCCGGTACTCAAGGTCACCTACAAGGTGGAGGCCACCCGTGTCGCCCAGCGCACCGACTTCGACCGCCTGGTGATCGACGTCGAGACCAAGCCCTGCATCGCACCTCGCGACGCCGTTGCGTCCGCCGGTGGCACGCTCGTGGAGCTCTTCGGCCTCGCTCGTGAGCTGAACGTCGACGCGGAAGGTATCGAGATTGGTCCTTCCCCCGTCGACGAGCAGATCGCCGAGTCGCTCAACCTTCCGGTGGAGGATCTTGACCTCTCCGTGCGTTCCTACAACTGCCTCAAGCGTGAGGGCATCCACACCGTGGGTGAGCTCGTCGCCCGTAGTGAGGAAGACCTCCTGGACATCCGCAACTTCGGCTCGAAGTCCATCGACGAGGTCAAGGAGACCCTCGCAGGTCTCGGCCTCGCGCTGCGCGACTCTTCGCCGGGCTTCGACCCGATGGAGGCCATCGAGCGCTACGACGAGGACAACGACGCGGATTTCGCGGAGACCGAGCAGTACTGACCCCGAGCCCACGGCTCGAACACATTTTCTGGAGAAACTGACATGCCTAAGCCAACTAAGGGCCCTCGCCTGGGTGGCACCCCCACGCATCAGGGGATCATCCTGCGCAACCTGGCCACGCAGCTTTTTGAGCACGGCCGCATCACCACCACCGAGACGAAGGCTCGTCGTGTGCAGCCGGTGGCTGAGAAGCTCATCACCAAGGCGAAGAAGGGCGACCTGGCCGCCCGTCGTGAGGTGCTGAAGGACATCACCGATAAGGGTGTTGTGGCTCAGCTCTTCGAGGAGATCGCTCCCATGATGGCGGAGCGTGAAGGCGGGTACACCCGCATCACCAAGATCGGCCCCCGCAAGGGCGACAACGCTCCGATGGCGATCATCGAGCTCGTCACTGAGAAGGTCGAGAAGAAGGCCAAGCCTGAGCCAAAGGCTGAGGAAGCCCCCGCGAAGGCGGAGGAAGCTCCGGCTGAGGCCGAGGAAGCCGACGAGGCGACGACCGACGCCGCTGAGGAAGCCACCGACGCTGCGGAGGAAGCTCCCGCTGAAGCCGAGGAAGCTGCCGACGCTGATGCTGAGGACGCCGAGTCCAAGTGACGCGGTAACCCAACGTGCTGAGAGGGCCCCTTCGGGGGCCCTCTTCGCGTTTGGTGGGGCTGGGGGGATTACGCCTCGACGACGTCGCGGGCCTGCTCGAAGGCGTCGATGGCGCGATCGAGGTCGGCGCGGGTGAGCGTCGCGCTCAGCTGGGTGCGGATTCGCGCCTTGCCTTTCGGTACGACGGGGTAGCTGAAGGCACGCACGTACACCCCGCGGGCGAGCACTTCGTTGGCCATCCTCGCCGCCTTCACGGCATCGCCAATCATGACCGGCACGATCGGGTGGGTGGATTCGGGAATCTCGAAGCCGCGCGCCGTCATCTCGGTGCGGAAGTAGCTGGTGTTCTCCCGCAGCTGGGCGAGCAAATCGCCTGAACCCTGGATGAGCTCCAGCACGCGCAGGGTTGCGCCGGTGATGGCAGGTGCGAGCGAGTTCGAGAAGAGATATGGCCGTGACTTCTGCCGGAGCATCTCGACGATCTCCGCGCGAGCGCAGGTGTAGCCGCCCGACGCGCCGCCGAGTGCCTTGCCCAGGGTGCCGGTGAGGATGTCGACGCGATCCTGAACCCCGAACAGCTCGGGCGTGCCCGCGCCGTGTTCACCGACGAAGCCCACGGCGTGGGAATCGTCGACGAAGACCAGCGCGTCGTGGCGCTCAGCAAGGTCGCAGATCTCGTCGAGTGGGGCGAGGTAGCCGTCCATGGAGAAGACGCCGTCGGTGGCGATGATGCGGTAGCGGCAGTCTTTGGCGGCGACGAGTTGGGCTTCCAGGTCGGCCATGTCGCGGTTCTTGTAGCGGAAACGCTGCGCCTTGCACAGGCGGACGCCATCGATGATGGAAGCGTGGTTGAGCTCGTCGGAGATGATCGCGTCGTCGGGGCCGAGCAGCGGCTCGAAGAGTCCGCCGTTGGCGTCGAAGCAGGAGGAATACAGGATGGTGTCCCAGCCGTCGGGCGTGGGCCTGAGGAAGTTGGTGAGGGCCTCCTCGAGCTGGCGGTGTCGGGTTTGCGTGCCGCAGATGAAACGCACGGAAGCCATGCCGAAACCCCACTCGTCGAGGGAGCGTTTCGCGGCCGCGATGAGTTCGGGGCTGTCGGCCAAGCCGAGGTAGTTGTTGGCGCAGAGATTGAGTACGCCGTCGCGACCATCCTCGACGGAGATCTGCGCCGACTGGGCGCTGGTGAGCGCGGCTTCGTCTTTGTAGAGCCCCTCGTCGCGGAGGGTTTGGAGCTCGTCGCGGAGTGCTTCTTGCATGCTGCCGTACATGGGTTAGTCCTCCCAGTTCATGATGACTTTGCCGGACTTCCCATCGCCTGCGATGCGGAAGGCCTGCTCGAAATCGGTGTAGTGGAATCGGTGCGTGATGACGCCGGAGATGTCCAGCCCGGCTGAGATGAGGGCGGTGCCTTGGTACCAGGTTTCGAAGATACGACGCCCGGTGACGCCCTGGAGCGTGAGCATGTTGAAGATGATCTTGCTGAGGTCAAGTTCGACGCTGCCCACGGGGGTGCCGAGCAGCGCGATGCGTCCGCCGTGCACCATGTGGTCGATCATGGTGCTGAGCGCGGCGGGGGAGCCGGACATTTCTAGGCCGACATCGAATCCCTCTTTGACGCCGAGTCGTGGCCACACGTCGCGGAGGTGGTGGGTTCGCACGTTGACGGTCTGCGAGATGCCGAGCTGTCGGGCCAGGGCGAGGCGTTCGTCGGAGAGATCGGTGAGTACCACGTTGCGAGCCCCCTGGAACTGTGCGACGAGTGCAGCCATGATGCCGATGGGGCCCGCGCCGGAGACCAGGACGTCCTCGGCAAGACACGGGAACTGGAGGGCGGTGTGGACGGCATTGCCGTAGGGGTCGAAGATAGCGGCGACGTCCGCGTCGATATCGAACGGGTAGACCCACACGTTCGCGGCGGGCATCACGAAATATTCGCACATGGCCCCGTCGACGGCGTACCCGATGCCCTTGGTGTTGGCGCACACCTCCCGTCGGCCAGCCAGGCAGGCTCGGCATCTGCCGCACACGTAGTGCCCCTCTCCGGAGACGAACTGGCCGGTGCTGAGGCCGTCCACAGCCGACCCGACCTCAACGATGGTTCCTGCGAACTCGTGGCCGAGCACTCTGGGGGTGGCGACGGTTTTGGCTGCCCACCCGTCCCAGCGGTCGATGTGTACGTCGGTGCCGCAAATGCCTGTGCGTTGCACCTTGATCTTGACGTCCGTGGGGCCGACCGTGGGTTCTGGGATGTCGACGAGTTCGAGCCCCGTGCCCGGGCGCGTCTTTGCGATGGCCTTCATACCTGCACACTGTAATGCCGCGACGGGTGCGGTGCTGGTGGTTGAGTAGCTGCGCGTCCACCGGTGGTTGAGCCGCCCGCGTAGCGGGCGTGTCGAATCCATCCACCACGAAACTTCAAAATCCGTACGCAGATTCACTTAACCCCCCAAAATAGAGGGTTCGATCAATCTGCGTACGGATTTTGAAGGCGTCGGGCTGGTGAGTACCCGATCAACCTCGTGGGCCGCACCAGGCGAGGCGTTCGTAGTGTGTTTGATGATCGGGATATGTTTCCGGTGGGGCAATTACGGGTGGGCTATGAGGCGTCCTTCATGAAGCGCTCAGTGAACTTGGGGCCTGGGCTCAGGACTAGCGCCTGTTCCTCAGACGTGTCGAGGTTGTGGCCATGAGCCGTGGCATCATCTATGAACTCTTGGTAGTTCCCGATCTGTGGCTCAAAGGTGCCGTCGGGTGCCCAGTAATAGACGTTGCGGCTGAGCATGCCTCCCGGCGGATTGAATCCGGCCTCCGGGATAAGCGTATTGAGCAGTTGCGCTATCGGGATGAGACTGGTGAGGCCCTCGTCGCGAGTGGGCAGAGAATACATCAGCAGTGAGCGATTGGGGACAGCGAGCAGCAGTCCATCTGGTGCTTCGATCTCGAGTTGCTGGAGCAGCGCATGTACATCGCCGATCTTCGAAGCGATGAACATAGACTCACCATTAGCGAAATGCACACTGTCTTCTTCGAAGAACTCATCAATGGGTTCGGCGTTCGTGTTGCGCTGGCCCTGAGCGAAGAGCGCATCCACTGGGATCTCAAGTTTTGCGACGCTTTCGTCTTGCAGTGTGGCGACGTGCGTCGGATAGTCAAGGCAAAGCACTTGTAGTAGATCGTTCCCAAAGGGTCGCCCGTATTCGTAGGATTCTGCTTCCGCTCCTGAGATGATCCGAGTCCGGATCATCGTGAGTAGTTCTTCTCTGCTCGGCTGGGGAGCGGAGTCGGCCTGCGCGGCTGTAATCGCAAACTGCAGCCAGCGTTGCAGCGTGTCCTCCCACTCCTGCATGGGAAGCTCTTGAAGTTGGTCAGTCAGGTTCTCCAGCGACAATGTGCCGCGACCGTCGATGTCGAGAGCATGTCCATGTTCAGTAATGACCGGCGTCGCGGTGATGCCGCGCACTTCGAGTTCGTGGATCAGGTAGCCGGCGGCGCTATTGAGCATGAGCTCTCGTTCTGGGTACTGGTGTTCGCTCACTGGGGTCTCCTCCGTGCATTCCGTCGTCAGTCTACGTACGGTTGGGTATGTTGTAGCAGCACCTCGAAGTGTCGTGGCTGGACAACGCGAGTGCCCAGCGCCCTGGAGGTGGGCTTGCGATTCCCCTTGACCGATGATGAGTGCTTGCCCCCACATCGCTGTCATACCCTCGCTAGGATCATTCCACTGATCGGGAGGTAATAGCCGCATGACCACCACAGTGCAGGAGATCATCGCTGGGTTCGCTGACGCACCGTCGCAGTCGGAAAAGGGCACCAAGTTTGAGCGCTTGATGATCGACTACTTCAAGCATGATCCGACGCTGGCCGCGCAGTACGACGAGGTGATGCAGTGGACGGAGTGGCCGCACCGTGGTGCGAGCATCGACGTCGGTATCGATTTGGTGGCGCGTTCCAAAGAAACGGGCGATTGGACGGCTATCCAGTGCAAGTTCTATGACCCGCATCGGACGCTTCAGAAGGCTCATATCGATTCGTTCTTCACGGCTTCGGGTAAGCGGTGGGATGGTGTCGGATTCACCAACCGCATCATCATTTCTACGACGGATAGGTGGTCGTCGCTCGCTGAAGAAGCGCTCAAAGAGCAGACCATTCCCGTACAGCGGTTGGGCCTGGCAGAGATTGCCCTTTCTCCCATCGACTGGGCTTTTGCCGACGAGACCAAGCTCATCGTTGACCTGAAACCGCGCACGAAGTTCGGGCTGAGGCCTCACCAACGCACCGCCATCGAGAAGATCAGCGAGGGGTTCGAGAAGCAGGACCGCGGCCAGTGGATCTCCGCCTGTGGCACAGGCAAGACGTTCACGTCGCTGAAGCTCGCAGAAGAAATGGCTGAACGTAACGGCGGCAGTTTGCGCGTGCTATTCCTGGCGCCGTCCATTTCGCTCGTCTCGCAGTCGCTGCGGGAGTGGACCGCGCAAGCCACCACGGACCTACGCCCGTTCGTCGTGTGCTCGGACACGAAGGCGTCACGAGCCGCCGAGGATATTGCTCCCCATGACGTACCGCTGCCCGCGACGACGGATCCGCAGACGCTGCGTGACCGACTAATAGCAGGGAAGCGTGCGGCGGGGATCACCGTCGTGTTTTCGACGTACCAGTCGCTGGCTGTGGTGGCTGAGGCGCAGGCGCTGGGCGTGCCCGAGTTTGATTTGATTCTCTGCGACGAGGCGCACCGCACGACGGGTGTCACGTTATCGGGCGAGGATGAGTCGCATTTCGTGCGCGTGCACGATCAGCAATTCATTCGCGGCAAGAAGCGTCTGTACATGACGGCCACGCCCCGCATGTTCGGTGACGCGGTGAAGACGAAGGCCGCAGACCATTCTGCGGAGCTCACCAGCATGGACGACCTCGCCCTCTTCGGGCCGGTGTTCCACCGCCTCGGCTTCGGGGAGGCCGTCGAGAATGGACTGCTCACCGACTACAAGGTGGCCGTGCTCATGGTCACGGAAGAACAGATGGCGGGCCCCGTCCAGTCGATGATGGCCGACGACAATCTCGAGATTCCGTTGGACGATGCAGCCAAGATCATGGGCGCGTGGAATACCCTCGCCAAGCGCACGCATCCCGGCGACGCGGCTCCCGCGTTCTCGCCGGGGGAGACCCCGATGAAACGGGCCGTCGCATTCTTGCCGAACATCAAGTCGTCGAAGCGCGTGGCGGATGCGTTCGAAGACGTGGTGCGTGCGTCGCGGCATGACGCCGACGAGATCCTGATGACGCAGGCCCGCCATGTCGACGGCACGATGAATGCCATGGTGCGTGCCGACGAGCTCGCCTGGCTGAAAGCACCGGTTCCCGACGGCGAGTGCCGCATCCTGACGAACGCCCGCTGCCTGTCCGAAGGCGTCGACGTGCCTGCGCTGGATGCGGTGATGTTCCTGAGCCCGAGGAATTCCGCTGTCGACGTGGTGCAGTCGGTGGGGCGTGTGATGCGGAAGGCGCCGGGCAAGGACTTTGGCTACATCATCTTGCCTATCGCGGTGCCGGTTGGCGTCGAGCCTTCCGAGGCACTGAAGGACAACAAGCGTTTCAAGGTGGTGTGGGACGTGCTCAACGCACTGCGCGCCCACGACGACCGCTTCGAGGCGATCGTGCAGTCCATCCAGTTGAATGGCGGCAAGGACGATTCCGGGAAGGTCATCGTCGATGCCCCCGACCTGACCGGCGGCGACGCGGAGAACCCCGACAAGCCTGGGGCTGCGGTGCAGCTGCCGCTGTTCCACCTGGCTGATTGGCGCGACGCCATCTACTCGCGGATCGTCGACAAGGTTGGCACCCGCGAGTATTGGGATCAGTGGGCGCGCGACGTGGCCAGGATGTCGGCGGCTCAGATCGCCCGCATCGAGGCGCTGTTGGAGGATGCCCCCGACGAGGTGCAGGCGCAGTTCGACACCTTCCTCGCCGGTTTGCAGGCGAACCTGAATGACTCCATCACTCGGGATGACGCGGTGAGTATGCTGTCGCAGCATCTCATCACCGCCCCGGTGTTTGAGGCGCTGTTTAGCGAGTCTGATTTCGCGAGCCGCAACCCGGTGAGCGTGGGCATGCAGGCGATGCTCGACACACTGGAGGGCCAGGGCCTGGACGCGGAGACGCAGAAACTGGACCGCTTCTACGAGTCTGTGCGGGTGCGGGCGGCGGCGGTCACGTCGGCAGCTGGCCGGCAGCAGGTGATCCACGACCTCTACGAGAAGTTCTTCAAGAACGCCTTCCCAAGGCAGGCCGAGGCGCTCGGCATCGTGTACACGCCGGTTGAGGTGGTGGATTTCATCCTCCGTGCCGCCGATGATCTTTCGCGCCAGCACTTCGGGCAGGGCCTCACCGACGAGGGTGTCACCATCCTGGACCCCTTCACGGGCACGGGCACGTTCATGGTGCGGCTGCTGCAGTCGGGCATCATCCGACCGGAGGATCTGGGGCGGAAGTATGCGCAGGAGCTCATGGCTAACGAGATCATGCTGCTGGCCTACTACGTGGCGTGCGTGAACATCGAGGCGACGTTCGAGGCGCTGCACGGCGGCGACGAGTACGTGCCGTTCCCCGGCGCGACGATGACGGATACCTTCCAGATCAGCGAGGAGGGCGACCGCGTCGACACCAGTCTGCTGCCGGCCAACAACGAGCGCATCACCAAGCAGCTGGCTACGGATATCACCGTCATTGTCGGTAATCCTCCGTACTCGGTGGGGCAGACGAACGCCAACGACAACAACCAGAATGTGAAGTATCCGACGCTCGACGGGCGGATCGCGGACACATATGCGGCGCGCTCCAGTGCGCAGAACAAGAACTCGCTCTACGACTCCTACATCCGCGCCTATCGCTGGGCCACCGACCGGCTGGGGGAGCGCGGCATCGTGGCGTTCGTGTCCAACGGTGGCTGGATCGACGGCAACACCGCCGACGGTATGCGTCTGGCCATGGCCGAGGAGTTCAGCGAGCTGTGGGTGTTCAACCTGCGGGGGAATCAACGAACCGCGGGAGAGCAGTCGCGCAAGGAAGGCGGCAAGATCTTCGGTTCGGGCAGCCGCGCTACCGTCGCCGTCGTCCTGGGGGTGAAAGACCCCGCCCACGATGGCCCGGCTGTCATCCACTACCGCGACATCGGTGACTACCTGAGCCGCGACGAGAAACTCGCCATCATCAACAGCGCCCAGTTGGGCGACGACGAATGGGCGGAGATCACGCCTAACGCCGAAGGCGACTGGCTCAATCAGCGCGACGAACTGTTCCAGCAGTTCATGCCCATCAGTGAGGTTTTCCAAACCTATAGCAGGGGCGTAGAGACAACGCGTGACGCGTGGTGCTACAACTTCGACACAGCGCAGGTTGAATTCAACATGCGGCGTATGATCGAGACCTTCAATGCTCAAGCGGCAGAGCGTACTCCGCAAACGGAACAACTCGACGACTCCACAAAGATCAGTTGGTCCCGTAACCTGCGCAAGCGAGCAGCTCAAGGGAGAACCGAGGCCTTCCACCCAGGCAGCATCCGAGATTCGCTCTACCGGCCTTTCACGAGACAGGCTCTGTACTTCGATGCAGTGTTCAATTCGGTTCCAGGACAGAACGCTGGATTCTTCCCGACGAACGCGACGCCCAACGTCGGGTTCTTGGTTGGAGAACCGAGCTTGCGCACGCCGCCGTCCGTCATGGCCACGGCTCTGCTTCCAGACAGCAAGACGTACGTGGACGCTGCGCAGTTCTTTGCCCGATACACCTACGAACCTGGCCCCAAGCGCGGCGAGGCGGAGACGCTGTTTGATGAATCGATGGAGCTCGTGGACGGCTACCGCCGGATCGACAACATCACCGACGAGGCGCTCGCGCACTTTCAGCAGGCGTTCGGCCCGTCGGTGACGAAAGACCTGATCTTCACCTACGTCTACGGGGTGCTGCATTCCGCGCAGTACCGGGAGCGGTTCGCCGCCGACCTCAAGAAGATGCTGCCACGCATCCCGCTGGCCAAGGACCTCGCAGATTTCCAGGCGTTCGCTGACGCCGGACAGCGCCTCATGGACCTGCACATCGGCTACGAAACCGTCGAGCCCTATCCACTGCAGGAGCAAACCAAGGCGGCGATGGACATGGACGAGTGGGAGCTCTATGCCGTGGGCGACAAGCGCATGAAGTTCCCGAAGCGCAAGGGCGAGACCGACCGGACGACGCTCATCTACAACGCGCACGTCACGCTCTCGGGTCTCCCGGAGGAGGCCTTCCGCTACCAGCTCGGCTCGCGCTCGGCGCTGGAGTGGATCGTCGACCGCTACTACATCAGGACAGATAAGGCTTCCGGCATCGTGAATGACCCGAATGCGTGGTCGCGTGAGGTGGGCGACCCCCGCTACATCCGCGACCTCGTCGGGCGGGTCATCACCGTGTCGCTGGAGACCATGCGCATCGTCGACGCACTGCCACACTTGCCGCTTGATGGCGCGGAATCCGTCGAGGAGAGCCCGGCTGACGTCGAGCTGGAGCACAGCGCGCCGCACGAGCCGGACGAGGATTCGCCGCTACCCGTCGCGCCCGAGTTGCCAGAAGATCCCGACGCGGACGAATGGCTGGACTACTTCCAGGCACTCCCCGAAGAATGGAAAACCGAGCGACGCGATCGGCTGATGGTGGAAGGGCTACGGGCCGGTTTGACCCTCCAAACGGTGGGCGATCTGTACGGTGTGTCGCGTGAGCGAGTACGGCAGATCGCGGGGAGTCAGGGCGTCAATATTCGACAGTTGCGCGAGGAAGCAAAGCAGCAGCAGGATCGACGTCGACGCCGTGTGGAGCGGCACATCTACGCAGCGTCGCTGACTCACCCGGAACTCACCATCGAGGAGCTCGCCGAGTGGGCAGAATCCGACGAAGCCACCGTCCGCAAGGCGCTGGGGCACCGTCGGGCCGTGCACGAGGTCGCCTACAACGACTGGAGTGGCGGGGTCACCGACGAAGAGCTCATCGACGGGTTGCAGCGGTGGGCTGAGGAGAGCAGCGTTCATACGGGCGATTCGTTCACCGAGTGGGCCTTGGAGCATGGGCTACCCAGTAAGCAGATTCCGACGATGCGCTTCGGCGGCTGGAACAACGCCCTGCGGCGTGCTGGGTTGCACCATCTTGTGCTAGACCGCGGCGGCCCTCGTCCCACCATGCCCGACGAAGTGCTGTGGGCGGCAGTGTTGCAGTTCTTCCGCGACGATGTTGAGAGGTACACCTATCAGGGATACGAGCAGTACTGGAAATCGCGTGGCCTGCCATCGACGAGCACCATCCGCGCCCGCCTTGGCAGCTGGAGCGACGTGAAGGCTCGCGTACGCCAGCTCATGCGGTACGCCGTCGCGCCGGACGGTACGTGGGGATGGGGCGAGGCTGTGCTCGCCGTCCATCCCGAGCAATACCCCCGCAATGTGGTGTCCAAGGAGACGGCGCTCGAAGCGCTCCGCGAGGTGGCGGCACGCACGACGGGGCCACTGACCGTCGCGCTCTATGAGGAACATCGTGACCCTACGCATCCGAACGCGGCGATGGTGCAGTCGCGCTGCGGCCTCTGGATCAATGCGCTGCACGAAGCAGGGCTGGAAGATCGCATGTCTACCCGAGCGCGGCGGCACTGGTATGCGCGAGAAGATTCGACGGATCGCGAAGAGAGCTGAGGGACTGTCCGACTGTCGGGTGCGTCGAAATTGGCCCTCGTGCCCGCGGTGCTGTTGACCTGTGCGACGGCAGTAACTGCCAAGCTCGGCAGTAGTTGAAGCACTCACTCGAGAGTGCCGCGGGAAGTAACCACTTCGGGTCGAGTGTTGTAGTTGCTGTGGAGCATCCCGAAGAACTTTGCCAGATGGTTGGGTTGCTGACACGGCTGAGCCAACGCGGCTGGCCTGATGATTGAGCTGCCGGCGGCTGAGAAGGGCCAACGACCGTGCCCTTAAGTGCATTGGGAAGGGCGCCAACTGCGAACTCCATTGATAGTGACGCTGTGGTCACGTGCAGCAGCGATGAGCAGTTCTAAAGAAAACTATCGGCCTGCCTTGCGTCAACCGTTTGACGCATCTAGCCTCACCAGTAGTAAATCGATTGACCTGAAGCAACGGTGCGGAGGAAGTGGTGGCAATGGTTCGCATGAGAGATATCGCCGGAAAGCTTGGTGTATCAGTCTCTACAGTCTCCCTCGCCTTGAACCACAAGGATCAGGGGAGAGTGAACCCGGCAATGGCCGAGCGCATCCGTGCCACGGCGATAGAAATGGGCTACACACCCAATCTCCACGCGATTGGCCTCAAGCTCAATAAGAGCCATGCGATTGCGCTCATTAGCTACACGAGTGCTGATGATCTATTCCTGCCAGGTCTGCTGCTCGGTGCGCAGACGACGGCGACAGATGCCGGGTACATCCTCATGACGATCCCTGTCATGGATGGCCCAAACGCAGAGCAGGAAGCAATACGTACAGCCCTTCAGCGCGATGTTGACGGAATTATTTTTGCCGCGGATTACTTTCGCGAGCGCCAAGTTCCGGAGGTGCCACAAGGAGTTCCATTTGTCTTTCTTGACTGTGTGAGTTCAGGAAAAGCTCCAAGCGTTACAGAGGTGATTGCCGATGAAGTGCAAGGAGCCTACGACGCGACGAATCACCTTATAGCCGCTGGTCACTCACGTATCGGTTACATCGGCATCGATGAGGAAAAGTACATTGCTCGACATCTACGTGAGGAAGGCTATCGAAAAGCCATGAGGGAACATTTTGGTGAGGACGATGCAGCGTTTGTCATCAATGCGAAAGATCCCTCGCCATCTGCTGGGGAACAGATCGCCAGCGATATCCTTGGGGGAAGCACACAAGAACGACCAACCGCACTTTTCTGCTTCTCTGACCGGACAGCGTTCGGGGTGACCCGTGCAGCGCAAGGTTTGGGCCTCTCGATTCCGAAAGATCTTAGCATCGTGGGCTTCGACAACGTGCAATATACATCCGAATTCTTTGAGCCTCGGCTCACCACTGTCGAATTACCTCATCCGCATATGAGTGCGGAGGCGGTCCGTCAACTCATTCAACGAATCGATAACGGGCAGTCGGAGCCTAGCCGAATAAAAGTCCCTTGCCCTCTCATATCACGAGAGTCCGTTTCCAACATTGCGGAATGACCCGCACCTACTGAAAGGTAACAAAAATGAAAATCACGCGACGCCAAACTTTGGGTGCCTTCGGCATCGCAGCTGCAGCACCTTTGTTCGCCACGACCCTCACCTCATGTGGATCCTCAGGCGAAGGAGATGGTACTTCGATGAAGATTCTCCAATACGAGGACCCTACCTCCGCGCAGGGGCGCGGGTGGAAGAAGGCTCTCGAAATCTTTAAAGAGAAGCACCCGGACGTCAAGGTGAGCTTTGAACAGACCAGCTTTGATGCAGTGCGGCAAAATGCCAAGATCACGCTGGCGGGAAACGATGTTCCTGATGTTATCGAGTTTAACAAGGGCAACGCTGATGGTGGTCAGCTCGCCATGCAGGGTTTGCTTACTAATCTCACAGACGAGGTTGATAAGCGAGGTTGGGGCGACAAAGTCGGGGCGTCTATGCGCTCATTCGCAATGTATGAAGACGGGATGGCAGGCTCTGGTGACTGGTACGGCATTCCTAACATCGGTGAGTACGTCACGTTGTTTTATAACGAAGATCTCCTCAAGGAACATGGCGTAGATCCCGACTTCAGCGACCTCGATGCGCTCGAAGTTGGTATGGATAAGCTCGTCGCAGCCGGCGTCACCCCGATTGCCAGCTCGGCGGCGACGAGCCAGGGCTTCAACCAAATGTGGGTGTGGTACTCCCTAGTGTCGGCGGCTGCAACGCGCGATGAAATCGACGACTTCATGTTCGTGAGGAACCCTGTCGACTTCTCAACAGGTCCTTGGCTCGAGGGTACCCAGCGATTCCAGTCATGGATTGAGCGTGGATACGTCGGCAAGGACATTGCCGGTCTGAACTTTGAGCAAGCGACAGTGAACTTCCTTAGTGGCAAGGCAGCAATGGTCGTGTGGAACCACGGTGTCTTCCACCGTGCGGTGAGCGAAGCCGACTTCAATTGGGGGTACGCCACATTCCCGGGGGCGAACTTGGTAATGGGCTCGTCGGGACACCTGTGGGGTGTGCCCGAACGAGCAAAGAATAAGGAGCTCGCCTACGAATGGATTGATATCACGCTCTCGGAAGAGGTTCAGAACCTCATCGGTGAGCTTGGCGGACTGCCAATCGCGGGTGACCCAGCCACGATCAGCGATGATCGCACTCGTGAGTACACAGAAGGCTTTGTTGAACTCATGGACGGCGACGCGCTCTCGTACTACCCCGATTACCCGGTGATTGGGTTCCTTGACTTCATCCAGGAGCACATGCAGGCGATGTCGAACGGGAACGAAACGGCAGATGATTTCATCAAGGCCCTTCAGGACTTCTATGACTCAGGCGCCGGGAAGTGAACGCTATGACTGCAGTGAGCGCAGGCGGCTCACGTCAGCTCAAGACACAGCGCCGTCAACATAGTGAACGCAAAGAACGGTACTGGCCATACTTATTGCCGATGATCATCGGTTTCTCTGCTATCGTTTTGATACCCCTGTTTGGAAACCTGTTCATCAGTCTTTTCGATTGGCGCGGTGGGGCCGCAGAGATGAGCTGGGTAGGGCTCGAAAATTACAGCAACCTGTTTCGAGACGACGCATTTTGGATGTCGTTCAAGAACTCTCTTTTGATGATCGTTGCCATAGTTGTCGTCCCTACAATTCTTGGCCTGCTTATCGCTGCGATTCTTTTTAACCTGATTGCTCCGCGCTACGGGGCTCGAATTGCGAGTTTCTTGCGTGGATGCTACTACTTACCCCAGATCCTGCCCATTGCCGTTGCAGGCTTCATTTGGAGCTGGGTGATGAACACGGACGCAGGCGCAGTAAATGCCGTACTTCGCGGTGTCGGCATATCAAACCCGCCTGATTGGCTGGGTGACCCTAAGGTTGCGATTATCACTGTGATGCTCATGCTCGTCTGGCTGCAGCTCGGGTATCCTTTGGTGATCTTTATGGCCGCGCTTGGGCGCGTCGACCCTTCCCTCTATGAGGCGGCAGATCTCGACGGGGCCTCATGGTTCCAGCAATTGCGTAGGATTACTATCCCAGAGATTCGGCCTGAAATATTCATCGTTACCCTGACTGCGACAGTCGCTGCGTTAAAAGTGTTCGCGCCGATCCTCATCTTAACTGGCGGCGGCCCTGAAGGGTCCACAGTGGTGCCGAGTTACTACGCCTATCGAAATTTTTTCGAGCTCTCCCGCGTGGGGTATGGCG
The DNA here is from genome assembly GCF_947286155.1 of uncultured Tessaracoccus sp. Lineage (GTDB taxonomy): Bacteria > Actinomycetota > Actinomycetes > Propionibacteriales > Propionibacteriaceae > Arachnia. The sequence goes on along the minus strand of NZ_CAMYPD010000034.1, from coordinate 15,690 downwards.
CGACCATCGCAACTGTGATGGCGGCCGTGATTCTGGTTGTGGCCCTGGTCATGCTCTGGGTTCAAAGGAGGAGCGAAGATGCTTGATTCAGTGAGCAAAGACCCGCTGAGTGGCGTGAATACCGATCGGCCCAGGGCGGGGTCGTTCTGGGAGCGCGTGAAGCCAGGATCGCTTCTGGTTTTCGTCGTGACGTGCATCGGTGCGCTGCTCATCTTGTCGCCATTCCTGTTGGTTGTGCTCAATGCGTTTAAGAGCCCGGCAGATTACTCCACTCGAGGTCCACTAGCACTTCCCAAGAAGATTGATTTTGGGCCGCTTCAAAGCTATCTCGAGATCGTCGACTTCCCACGAGCTCTGATGAATTCGATCGTGATCTCGGTTGTTGTTGCCATTGTTGGTGTGCTGATATCTGTTCTAGCGGCATATGCGATCGGTATCGGCAGAATCAAGATGCGCACCACGGTACTTGCAGTTCTATTACTCGGTACCATGATTCCGCAAGAGGCACTGATTTATCCGTTGTTCTATGTTGCGCAAGCCACAGGTACGCTTAACACGATTTGGTCAGTGACTATTATATTTATCGTGCTGCAGGGCGCCTTTGGTACATATTTGCTCTCTGGTGTGCTCGGGACGTTCCCGCGGGAAATTCTCGAAGCCGCACAGGTAGATGGTGCGAGCCGTTGGAGAATTCTCTGGACAGTAGTTGTCCCTGTCATTCGCCCAACATTGGCCGTCCTGATGGTGTTCTTCTTTATCTGGACTTGGAACGAGTTTTATATCCCGGTTGTGCTTCTTGATAGTCAAGATTCGCAGACGATCCCCATTGCGCTTGCGACGTTGCGTGGCCAGCACACGGTGGATATGACCGTCGTCAACGCTGGTTCGTTCTTGTCCTTGTTGCCCACTATCATTTTCTTTCTCATTTTCCAGAAAAATTTGAGCAATGGCGTGACTGCCGGCGCTGTGAAGTAAAGGAGTAATTGTGCTTAATATTCTTGATCCCATCAATATTCCCACTGGTGTTGTGACTCGAACCTTTAATGCCGAGAATCCGCGAGGCGAGAAAGGTAAGGCAGCACAGGCAGCATCGCGGCTGGGGGTTGCTCGTAAGGGTTCACCTTGTGTAGATCTGAGTCCGGGAGAAGAGCTCGTGCTCGTTGACGTTGATGGTCCCGGCGTAGTGCGACATATCTGGATTACTTGCAACGCGGTGACAAAGGCAAATCCCTTTGTCTATCGAAACCTCCTGGTGAAGATGTACTGGGACGGTGAAGAAGCCCCTTCGGTCGTGGCGCCTCTGGGGGACTTCTTTTGCTGTGGTGGCGCCATTTCTAGTCGTGTGGATTCCCTTCCCATCGTGGTAGCCCCGAACTCGGGATTCAATTCGTTTATCGCGATGCCGTTCCGTTCGCATGCTCGGATCGTGATTGAGAGCCAGCATCCGGATGTGATTGAAGGGTTCTTCTATCAGGTAGATTGCACGCTCGGTGACGCGCTCGATGCTTCGACCGGCTACTTCCATGCGCAGTGGCGTAGGAGTAATGGCGATCTAGGTAAGGGTAACGACCATGTGGTGCTTGAGGTGGTCAAGGGTAGCGGTGCGTATCTCGGTACTTTCTTTACGCTGACCTCGCTTGAGCGCTACTGGTGGGGTGAAGGTGAACTGAAATTTTTCATCGATGGCGATAGCAAATGGCCAACCCTGACGAGCACCGGGCTCGAGGATTACGTGGGTGGTTCATGGGCGTTTCAGGATGCATTGCGGAAGGATCCGGAACCGATTCCGCAAACGTACTCGAGCCACTCGTTCGGTTTTACACGCGTGGATGTGAAGGATCGTTCGAGGTTCTCGAACTATGAGCAGGGGATGCCTCCTCACTTCGATATGTACCGCTGGCATTTGATTGATCCCATTTACTTCGCAGAAGACCTGCGCGTTACGCAGCAGATGATCGGTGACTGGGATAACGGCCTGTTCGAACGCAATGATGACCTTGCGAGCGTGGCCTACTGGTACCTCGACCACCCGGTGGATGTGAGCGGTCAGGCGGGTACCGCCGAAGATCGCCGCCCGCGCTGATCCCACTTCACCGTAGATGGGGTCCGTGTTGCCGGCCACATAGGGAAGCGAGTTATAGGGATGCCGAACCCGATGGTCTCGGCATCCCTAATCTCTACGCAGTGTCGCAGTGCTTGTTCGCGATCCGTCGGGGGCATCAGCGAAGCGGAGTTGGGTCTGGATATGTGTCTACTCGGGCTCAACGTCATTGGAATGTGCAAGAGGATTCGGCGGACCGCGAAGAGAGCTGAGGACCGTCCGAGTAGCAGGCGTGTCGAAAGCGTGCTGCATCTCGATACGCGCCTTCGGCGTTACTCGATGGCCTGGGGCAAGCAAGGCGTAGGTCTGACCAGGCGGTTGAATAGCGAGCGAAGTGCGCGCATCGGAGGCCCGCCAGTTGAACCCCATTTGGTTATTCTCTTTCGTATGGGACTTACAACATCTCTGATCCTCACAAGTGAATCTGTGGCGGACGAGCAATTGCAAGCCTGGGGGCTTGCTCCGACGCAAACCAACGGTGACTTGTGGACCGCGTTCTGTGACCCGATGAACCAGTTCGTCGCGGTGGCCCGGCCACGTGATTGGACTATCTTGTTGGACCCGGAAATGCTGATCGCGGAGCACTTCGAAACTGACTCAATCACACTGCCCGGCATCTGGCACGTGGTGAGCACGGTGTCCTCGACTGGGTTCGTGGATTACCGTGTGTTCGTTGATGGCACACTCGTCCGGCACATGCTCGCAGGCGATGAGGAGCTCGACGAAGGCGCACCAGTGGTTGATGAATCCCCGTTTACCTTCCGTGAAAATGACGGGGCCGACGAACCGGTCGAGGTAGACGGCGACCTCATCATTCAGGAGCTTCCGCGCGTGGTCGGGGCTATCGGTGCTGACGACGACATCTTTGACGTCGAAGGGCAGTACTTCGCGTACCAGGAAGCCGCGCCGGACGTCGACGGAAACACGCCTGCACATGAAGAAGCAGGTACCACCTCGGGCGGGGAGGAAGGCAAGAACACATCCATCTTCGCCAGGCTGTTCCGCAAGAAGTAACTCGCATCGCCAGCCAGTAATCGATCTTGGCTGTTGGTGGTGAACGTGTCGCGGCGGTTCGATGCATGCAATATTACATGTATTGTTGAGGTGTGATCTTCACAACACCTGAGCTGACGGCTCGCGACCAAGAGGTTCTCAGCGACATCGCAGAGATGCGCGACAGTCTCGCTGGGATGCTCCGACTGCCTCGTAGGTGGCAGGGCAACTTGCGTCGCTCGTTGCAGGCTCGCGCCATTCGAGGGTCTAACACCATCGAGGGGTACGCCATCACTCAGCAAGATGCGGTTGCGGCGGTCGATGATGAGTCGCCGCTGCTGGCCGATGCGGCCACCTGGGCGGAAATCACTGGGTATCGGCGTGTGCTGACGTTCATTATCAACCATGCCTCCACGCCAGGTTTTCGCATTGATTCACAGACGTTACGCATCATGCACTACATGTTGCTCGAACATGACCTCGTCGGCTCATCAGCAGGATCGTTCCGAGCCACCGATATTTATGTTCGGGATTCTCATGATGATCGCGTCGTATACCGCGGCCCAGATCCTGACACGGTGCCGCAGCTAGTGGAGGAGCTGATGAGCAGCCTCACGGCGACCGATGCCGAGCCGCTCGTTACTGGGGCCATGGCGCATCTCAACCTCGTGATGATCCACCCTTTTCGGGATGGCAATGGGAGGATGGCTCGCGCGCTTCAGACAGTGGTGCTCGCGAGGGAACGGACGCTTTCTCCCGAGTTTCTCAGCATTGAGGAATGGCTGGGACACAACACCGACGACTATTACTCTGTATTGGCCAGCGTCGGACAAGGGGAGTGGCACCCCGAACGCGATGCGAGCTCGTGGGTGAGGTTCTGTCTACGGGCGCATCATATGCAGGCACAAACAGTCCGTCGGCGGTTGGATGAATCAGCGCATGTGTGGACGATGCTTGATGAGCTGCAGATAACGCAGCAGCTTCCGGATCCTGCGCTCGATGCGCTCTATGACGCATTCTTGGGTGCCCGGATCACTAGATCGGGGTACGCACAACAGGCCGGGCTCGATGCGACGAGTGCAACTAGGCACTTGAAACAACTCGCAGCGCATCACCTGCTTATCGCCCGAGGGGAGACACGTGGACGTCACTACGTGATGGGCCCAGCACTTCGAGCGATCCGCGACGAGGTGACTGCGAATCGCAACCCCTTGGAGGACCCATACCCCACCCTGATGCAGGACATTCGTACTCGCTAGGCACTTCGAATCGTTCGTGGATGATTTCAACTCGTCGCTCGCGTTCGGGTGTGTCTCGATCGGCCCTGCGGGCCTACTCGACGACCGGGGAAGCGCCAGGTGGTTGAGTAGCGAGCGCAGCTCGCGTATCGAAACCGCGCACGAAACTTCATAATCCGTACGCAGATGCGATGAAGGGCCCGTTTTTGGGGTGTTTGGTCAATCTGCGTACGGATTGTGAAGATGTTCAATCGGTGCATCTCGATACGCGCCTGCGGCGCTACTCGATGGTCTGGGAGGGGTAGGTGCATCTCGATACGCGCCTGCGGCGCTACTCGATGGTCTGGGAGGGGTAGGTGCATCTCGATACGCGCCTCCGGCGCTACTCGATGATCGGGTGAGACGAGGCGCCCGTCGTCCACCGGTGGTTGAGTAGCGCCCGAAGGGCGCGTATCGAAACCCCGGTTGCGTCTCGATACGCGGCTTCGCCGCTACTCGACGAGCGGAGCAGCAAGGACGCGGCGCCACCCAACTATTGAGGGCGCCCCGTCGCGGGACGCCCTCAATCGTCGAAGCAGGTTAGATCACTGCGCGGTGGGAGTGACCTCGTCCGACTTGGCCTCGAGCTTCGCGAGCTGGCGGGCAGCAGCGTCGCGGCCACCCAGACCGAACGCGAGCGCCGCAGCGGCGGCGCCACCCACGACGAGCGCGGCGAAGGCGAGGTTGATGATGGAATCAGCAATACCCATGAACTGCAGGCCCATAGCCGAGAACAGCACGATGGTGGCCACGCGGATGATGTGCGAGGCGGTGCCGCTGACGATCTTGGCCAGGAGGTTGGCGATGAACACGCCGGCCAGGATCACGGCAGCACCGAAGAGGATGCGGCCGCCCAGCGAGAGGATGTTGTCCAGGATGCGGGTGATCGCCGCGAAGTTCAGCAGGTTGGCAGCAGCGACAGCGGAGAACAGGATGATCCCAACGCGAACGATGGTGGTGATCACCTTGACGGAATTCACCGAGCCGCGTTCGATGCCGAGGCCCTCGAGCTTCTCGTCGAGGTTCAGGCCCTCGAGGATCGGTTCCAGGATGTTGACGATGAAGTTCGCGATGACCACGCCGACAGCCAGAAGGATGCCGGCGCCGATGATCAGCGGCAGCGCGTCGAGGAACAACGACAGCATGCGAGTGGCGGGGCCAGAAAGTGCCGGGATGCCGAGCACATCGAGTGCCGCGATAGAGACCACAACGACGATGAGTGCGAACACCACGTTGCCGATGATGTCGGTGATGGAGCTGCGCTGCTGCGCAGGTCGCTGCTGCGGAGCGGCCATCTGCTGGTGCTGACCCTGCTGAGGCTGACCCTGCTGCGGGTACGGCTGGCCCTGCGGAGCCTGCGCGGGCTGCGTCGCCGAGCGGTTGATCGGCGCATCGGAGACACGCTTAGCATCGGAGCCGAAGTTGGCCACGCGCTCGTCGAAGTGAGCAGCGTGAAGGGCTGTGACGAGAATGTGACGCACGACCTTCGCCAGCACATAGCCGATGAAGAAGATCAGGCCAGCACCGACGACCCCCGGCACCGCTTGCATGAAGCCGTTGAGCAGGCCCTGCAGCGGCGAAAGTACGCTGTCGAGGCTGAAGAGCGTGAGGACTGCGGTGAGACCCAGCAGCCAGATCAGCAGCGACACGATGGTGGCAAGCGAACCGGCGAGGCCCCTGCCGCCGTCTTCAGAGCGCTGCAAAAACGGGATCTTGACGAGCCACTTCGACAGCGCGCTCTTCACCAGAGATGCGATGATCCATGTGGCTAGGAGAATGACGATGGCGGCAACGATATTGAGCAGCAGGCTGCCCCAATCGATGTTCAGCGAATCCATGTGTGTACTCACTCTTCTTGTGTGGTTGAAGATGGGTGGTGTCGCACTCCGGAATGGGCACGAACTCCATCGACTACCCTTCAAGTTCTCGGAAACGGTGTCAAGGCCGGTCACATGAACTCTGGGTGAACGCAGCTGTCGGCAGCGGGTGACCACCGCAACGGTTCGCTGACAGCGAATATCTCAGCCCGTCGCGGCACGACAGTTACATGCGCGGGGCCTGTTCCCAACTTGTGAGATCGGCTGGGGTGTCCAAGTCGACGGGAACCGCTCGGCCAGGTTCCACCTCGACCAAGCGCAGGGGAGCGAGCACCCGTCGCAGCGGGGCGTGCTTGAGGTCTCCGAACGCGTCGATGGCACGCTGCAGCGCTGCTGTGCGGTACCAGCCCATGAGCCATTGCCAGCGCTCATTCGCGACGAGCGCCGCCCCGTCCACTTCCTCCGGCAGGCCCGTGCCTACCTCTCGCAGCCGCTGTGCCACGCCTTCCGCGTCGGGCAGGTCTACGCACAGCACCATCGTCCACGGGCTCGGATGCTTGATCGCCGCGAGCCCGGCCCCTAACCCCGCGGCTGGCCCCGTGCCGGCCGGATCTTCACGCGTGCGCACTACACCGTCGGGCACCGCAGCGTCACCGACGACCACAGTCTGCCGCGCGTCGCGCACGGCGTCGACGACGGTGTCGAGCAGGCGGGAGCCGTCGACGACGAGGTCAGCCTTCGACACCCCACCCATGCGCCTGCCGGCACCACCGGCGACGATGATGGCGTCGTAGTCGAGCGAAGGCGCGTGCATACCCATGCAGCTTACCGACGTCCCACCCGCCAGGTGTTCTGCCTCCCGGCAACGCACACGATCAACAGCGCCAGCGCAATGAGCACGACGGACAACGCGATGGCCGTGTCCGCATCCTGCTCGCGCAACAGATAGATCTCGAGGGGCAGCGTGCGTGTCACGCCCTGCAGCGACCCGGCGAACGTGAGCGTCGCGCCGAATTCGCCGAGCGCCCGCGCAAACGACAACGCCGTTCCCGACGCGATAGCCGGCCACATGAGCGGCAACGTCACACGCCACAACGTGCGCGTGGGCGACGCGCCCAAGCTGGCGGAGACGGCGTCGTATTCGGCACCTTGCGTGCGGAGCGCCCCCTCCAGCGATGTGACGAGAAACGGCAAGGCGACGAAGGTCTGCGCCATCACCACAGCCACCGTCGTGAAGCCCACCTGGATTCCAGCCACCTCGAGCGCCCGCCCCAAAAGCCCGCGCCGGCCGAACGTCGTGAGCAGCGCCAAGCCCGCCACCACCGGAGGCAGCACCATCGGCACCGTCACCAGCGTGCGCACGACGGTGCCCCACCACGCCTCACTGCGCGCCAGCACGAGCGCCAGCGGCACCCCCACCAACAGCACGATCACGGTCGAGATGCAGCATGTGATGAGACTCAACCGGAGTGCGTCGAGTGCTCGCGCCGAGGTGAGCAGCGACGGCAGCGCAGCCCAGTCGGCACTCACCAGCAAGCCGATCAGGGGTATGGCAAGCACCGCCACGCCCAGCGTGAACGGGGCAAACAGCCATCGAGGAAGTGATTGCATGGACGATTAGGGCGCTGGCGGGCCGAACCCGTAGTCGCTCAGCGTCTGCTGCCCGTCGCCGGTCACCTGCTCGATGAATGCGCGCGCCCTGGCGCTGTCACCACCGCGCACCGCAGCGATCCAGTAGGTGTTGGGGTCGTTCTTCGCCTCGGGAACGTCGATGGTGTGCACCTTGTCGCCGGCGCCGGTCGCGTCGGTGGCGTAGACGAGCCCCGCGTCGGCCTCGCCTGCGGTGACCTTGCCGAGCACGTTGGTGACACTCGTCTCCTCCGAGACAGGCTTCAGACTCACCCCGACGGTGTCCGCCAACCGGTTCGTGGCCCCTCCGCACGGCACGTCGGCCGCACACACGACGAGCTTCGCGCCGTCGAGCGAATCGTCGAGGCCCGTGACGCCCGCGGGGTTGTCGGGCGGCGTGACGAGCACGAGCGTGTTGGTGGCAAACATCGTCGGTTCGCCGTCGATGAGTTCCTTCTCGACGGCCTTGTCCATGTTGCGTTTGTCCGCCGAGGCGAATACGTCGGCGGGCGCTCCGCCGGCGATCTGGTCGACCAGGCTGGACGACCCGTCGAAGGAGAAGCGCACGTCGGCGCCGTCGGCGATGTCCTCGAAGACCGCGTGCAGCGATGCTGCCGCGAACACGACGGCGCCGTCGGTCGATGCGGGGGAGTCGGAGGGCGCAGGCGAAGTCGGCGTCGAAGCGCACCCTGCCACCAGCAGAAATGCGGACGACAGAGCAAGTATGCGGCGCATCATGCCTCGATCGTGACGTTGGTGGACTTGACGACCGCGGTGGCGACGGTGCCCGGCTCCAGGCCGAGCTCCCCCACCGCCTCGGTGGAGATGAGAGACACCACTCGGTACGGCCCGCACTGCAGCTCGACCTGGCTCATGACCTTGTCGGAGGTCACTTTCACCACCAGGCCTGTGAAGTGGTTGCGCGCGGAGCGATGGCCGGAGCGGGCATCCAGCGCTGCGGGGTTATTCGCCGCAGCCTGCTCCTGCGCGAAGGCGGCGAGCGAGGCGCCGTCGATCACTAGCTTTCCAGAAGCGTCTTGCTGTGCGACCACGCGGCCCGCGTCAGCCCAGCGGCGCATGGTGTCATCTGACACTCCCAGCAGGCGAGCAGCCTGCGCAATGCGTATTTGCGACATGACGTGCAGGGTATCAGCCGCAAATGCGGACGCGGTACTGTGGGTGTATGTCGTATCGCGCGATCGTGATTACTTGCTCCGACCGGGCCCACGTCGGCGTCTATGCCGACCGCTCAGGCCCCATCATCGTCGACGGACTCCGCGCCGCCGGATTCGACGCGCCGGCCCCTACCGTCGTCCCCGACGACCGCGACGCCATCGCGGGCGTCATTCGGCAGGCCGTGCGCGACGGTGCCCGCGCGGTGGTCACGTGTGGCGGCACCGGCGTCGGCCCGCGTGACGTCACCGTCGAAGCCACGCGCGCATTGCTCGACTACGAGCTGCCGGGCATCGCGGAGACGCTGCGCCGCGTCGGGCCCCAGCCGCACGCCATGTGTTCGCGCGGCATCGCCGGCATCGTCACCTGCGACGGCGTGCGCGCCGTGGCGCTCAACGCGCCCGGGTCAGTAGGCGGCGCACGCGACGTCGTCGAGCACATCGTGCCCGCGCTCACACACCTCATCGACCAGCTCGACGGCGGCGATCACGGATAACAGGCAAAGCGCGACTGAGCGCACTCCAGATGACGATTTTGCCCCGATAAAGGCGGTTTTTGCGATCTAGTGTGCGCTCAGTCGAGCAGATTGAAATACCCGGCTAAACTTGCGCCCTATGCTTGAGCTCAGGGATGCACACGCGCGCGTCGCCCGCGATCTGCGGGTGTCCCTGACCGACCGCTGCAACCTCCGCTGCGTGTACTGCATGCCCGCGGAGGGTATGCAATGGATCCCACGCGACGAAACCCTCACCGACGACGAGGTCGTGCGCCTCATCCGCGTGGGGGTGGAACAACTCGGTATCACGAAGGTGCGCTTCACCGGCGGCGAGCCCCTCATCCGGCCAGGCCTCGCCAGCATCCTCGCCCGCGTGAAAAAGCTCCGACTCCCCGACGGCACCGCGCCGGAAACTGCGCTGACTACGAACGGCATCGGCCTCGCGCCCAAGGTGGAGGAGCTGCGCGACGCCGGCCTCGACCGTGTGAACATCTCCATCGACTCCCTCGACGAGGCCCGTTACGCGCAGATGTCCCGGCGCAACCGCCTCCCCGACGTACTCGAAGCCATCGAGGCCTCCCACGCAACCGGGCTGCGGCCGGTGAAGGTCAACGCCGTCATCATGCGCGGCATCAACGAAGTCGACGTGGTGCCCCTGGCGGAGTTCGCTTTGAAGGGCGGCCACGAGCTGCGCTTCATCGAGCAGATGCCGCTCGGGCCGAAGGGGGAGTGGCACCGTCACGACATGGTGACCGCGCAGGAACTCCTCGACGCGCTCAGCGCCCGCTTCCAACTCTCGCCCGCCACCGAGCCGCGCGGAGCAGCCCCGGCGGAGCTGTGGAGCGTCGCGCCCGACGACACCCAGCCCGGCGGACACATCGGCGTGATCGCATCGGTCTCGCACCCATTCTGCGCCAACTGCGACCGCACCAGGATCACTAGCGACGGCCAAATCCGCACCTGCCTGTTCTCGCGCACAGAGACGGACCTGCGCGGGCTTCTTCGTTCGGGGGCCGACGACGCTACGCTTGCGGAGGCTTGGGCGGGCGCACACCGTCGCAAACCGCAGGCCCACGGCATTGACACGGACGAGTTCGAGCAGCCACAGCGTGGCATGAGTGCGATCGGAGGATGAATGCAGGTCAGGTTCTTCGCCGGAGCCGCAGAAGCTGCAGGCGGTGACAGCCGCGAGGTCGACGCCGAGGGGCTTACCCTCGAAACGCTGCGCGAGCAACTCGGCGAGGGCGACGAACGCCTCGCCCGGGTGCTGCAAGTGTGCACGTTCCTCGCTGACGGGGAGCCCATCGCGAGCGGCTCGCTCGACGGGGTCGCCACCCTCGACATCCTCCCACCCTTCGCCGGTGGTTAATCCCATGGCCGCACGCATGGACGCAGCCGTCGTCGAGGTCACCATCGACGACGCGCGCCTCGAAGCATTTGTCGGCGACGATGCCGCCGGCGCAGTGGTGACGTTCCGCGGCGTGGTGCGCAATCACGACGACGGGCGCGCGGTTGCGGGCATCCGCTACGTGGGGCATCCGTCGGCTGATGCGGTGATGCGCCGCACCGTCGCTGAATTTCAGGACCGCGACGGTGTGCACGCCGTCGCGGCACACCACCGGGTGGGCGACCTCGCTATCGGCGACACCGCGCTCGTCGTGGTGGTGGGGGCGTCGCACCGGAAGCAGGCGTTCGCGTGCGCGTCGGACCTCGTCGACCGCATCAAGGAAACGCTGCCCATCTGGAAGCTCCAGCGCTTTACGGACGGGAGCGAGGAGTGGTCGCAGTGCCCCTAACGGAGGCACAGCGACGGCGCTACCGCCGTAGCATCGACGTCCCCGGCCTGGGGGAGCGCGGCCAGGAACGCCTCGTGGCGAGCCGCGTCGTGGTGGTGGGCGCGGGCGGTCTCGGCTCGGCGACGCTGCCCTACCTCGCGGCCGCTGGCGTCGGGCACATCACCGTCGTGGATGGTGACGTCGTCGAGGAGATGAACCTCCAGCGCCAGGTGCTGCACCGCGACATCGGCGTGAACAAGGCGCGCTCGGCTGCCGAGACGCTGATGCGCCTGAACCCGGGCGTCGAGGTGGTGGCGGTCGAGGAGTTCCTAACACCCGAGCTGGCCGCGCAGTTGATCCCGAGCGCCGACCTCGTGCTCGACTGCACCGACCAGTTTGCCGCGAAGTACCTCATTTCCGACGCCGCCCGCGCGGCCCGCACGCCGCTGGTGTGGGCGAGCGCGGTGGGTATGCAGGGGCAGTGCTCTTTCTTCGGGCTACCCGACGAGCACGGCGACGAGCTCTGGCTACGCGATCTGCACCCCGTCGAGCCCGAGCCCGGGACGTACCCGACCGCACTCGAGATTGGCATCTTGGGTCCCACCGTGGCGCAGGTTGGCACGCTGCAGGTGGGGGAGGCCCTCAAATATCTAGCGGGCTTCGGCGAGCTGCTCGTCGGCAAGCTGTGGCTGCTCGACGCTGCGACGTGCCGCTACCACGTGATCCCATTCCGAAAGCGAACCGCATGAGAAGCATCGACGAACACCTCGCGCACGTGCGTGCCCTGGCCCGCGAGCTGCCCATCGAGGAGGTGCCGCTTGCGCTCGCCGAGGGGCGCGTGCTCGCGCGAAGCCTCGACGCGCTCGTGCCGGTGCCTCCGTTCACGAACTCCGCCATGGACGGCTTCGCGGTGCGTGGCGTCGACGTGCAGGCGCCGACGACGCTCCCCGTCGCCGCCGACATCCCCGCGGGCGCGTGCGAACCCGATCCGCTGCCGGTCGGTGCCGCCGCGCGCATCATGACGGGCGCCCCGCTGCCAGCCGGCGCGGACACCGTCGTGCCGGTTGAACTCACCGACCAACCCCGCGGCGCCACCCCGCTGCCCGAGCGCGTGCGCATCGTCGAGGCAGCTGAACCTGGCAAGCACGTGCGCGCACAGGGCGAGAACATCCAGGTGGGCGACCCCGGCGTGCCCGCCGGCACGCGTATCGACGCCGCGGTGGCGTCGTCGCTGGTATCCATCGGGTATGGCTCGGTGCCGGTGTACGCGCGCCCGAAGGTGGCCGTCGTGACCACCGGTGACGAGCTCGTCAGCCCCGGCGAGCCCCTCCAGCCCGGCCAGATCCCTGACTCGAACGGGTTGCTCGTCGCGGGATTGGTGCGACGCTTCGGCGGCGAGGTCGTCGCGGTGCGCCGGGCTGGCGACGACGTCGCGGCCTTTCAGCAGCTGCTCGACGAAGCCTGCGCGGATGCCGACGTGCTCGTCACCACCGGCGGGGTGTCCGTCGGGGCCTTCGACGTGGTGCGCGCCGCCATCGACGCCGCCTTCTCGCCCGTCGCGATGCAGCCTGGCAAGCCGCAGGGCTCCGGGCGGGTTCGCCTGGGTGGCCACGACGTCGCATTTCTGGGGTTGCCAGGCAACCCGGTGTCGGTATTCGTCTCCGGCTGGGTGTTCTTGCGCGAACTCTTGGGTGCGTTCTCGGGGCACCAGGAGCCCTGGCCGTCGGTAGCGTGCACGGTGTCACGTGGCTGGCGCACCCCGAATGGTCGTGCCCAGTTCGTGCCCGTGATGCTCGACGGCGATGTCGCGGAGCCCGCCAACGAACGCGTCTCTGGCTCGCATTTGGTGGCCTCGCTCTGGCGTGCCGACGGGTTGGCGTACGTGCCCGTCGACGTCGAAGAAGTCACCCCCGGCAGCACACTCGACGTCTATCTGGTGAAGTAGGGCTATGAAGTTTACGCATCTTGATTCCGACGGCGCCGCTCGCATGGTGGATGTGACGGGCAAGCAGCCGAGTGTCCGTGAAGCGACGGCCGTTGCGACGGTGCGCTGTTCACCCGACGTGGTGGCGGCCCTGCGCGACGGGACGGTGCCGAAAGGCGACGTGCTCGCCGTCGCCCGCGTGGCTGGGATTGCCGCGACGAAGAAGGTGCCCGAACTGCTCCCGCTGGCGCACGTGATTGGTGTGCACGGGTGCGCGGTTGATCTCGCCATCGAAGATCACGGCGTCGACATCCGCGCGACGGTCCGCACCGCCGACCGTACCGGCGTCGAGATGGAAGCGCTCACCGCGGTGACGGTGGCGGCGCTCGCTGTCGTCGACATGGTCAAGGGCGTGGACCGCTCGGCTGAGATTGTGTCAGCGAAGATCATCGCGAAATCCGGTGGGCGATCGGGTGATTGGACACGCCCGGAGGGTTGACTGTGCTTCGCTGGAGGCACACCGTCGAATACATAAGGAGAACTAAGACATGAGCAAAGAAGACCGTAGCGAGTGGCGTCCCTTCATTGTGCGCGCGTGCAAGGCCGTCGGAGTTGACCCGGCTGGCATCGACGAGGACCTCATCCTCGACCTGACCGCCCGCATCGCGCACGACGGGGAGCGCCCGATGGCGCCGGTGGGTGCGTACATTCTCGGCCTGGCCGTGGCAGCCGGCGGCGACCCCGTGGAGCTGCGCGCCAAGATCGAAGACGCCATCTGAGTGCAGACCCGGTGGTTGAGTAGCCACGAAGTGGCGTATCGAAATCACACCCGCTTCCGCCGGAATGAACAGCGAATCCGCGCCACGTATGCCCTAGTTGTCACGACAACTATGGCATGTCGTAGACTGCTGAACTGAAGCTGATCGGTCAACGGGTGCAAGGATGAACATGAGCACTGAAGCCCCATCTGTCGACCGCCCCCAGTCTGGGGTGAGCCGTCGTTCCTTCGTCACCTGGTCCGCTGCTCTCGGCGGAGGCGGCGCGCTGGTAGCGAGCAACGCACACTTTCTCGGGATGCCAGCAACAGACTCCGTGGCTGTGGCTGTCGAAGGAATCAAAGACGCGAAGACCACATGGAGTGCCTGCATCGTCAACTGTGGCTCTCGCTGCCCGCTACGGCTGCAAGTAGTCGACGGCCAGATCAAACGCGTCCTGCCCGACAACACCGGAGATGATTCCTTGCTCGGGCGCCAGATCAGGGCGTGCGTGCGCGGACGAAACATGCGCCAGCGCGTCTACAACCCCAGCCGCATTAAGAAGCCGCTGAAGCGCCGCGAGGGCACGAAGCGCGGAGAAGGCGTCTGGGACGAGATCTCTTGGGACGAAGCCTTCCAGCTCTACGCCGACGAACTGAAGCGAGTCATTAAGGAGCACGGCAACGAAGCCTGCTTCATGGTCTACGGCTCAGGCGTGTGGAACGCGCACGTGTCTGCCGGTGCGTTGCCTAAGCGCATCTTTAACCTCATGGGTGGCCAGCTGAACTACTACGGCAACTACTCGTTCTCGCAGCTCGGAACCATCACTCGGTTCCACTACGGCATGGAGGGCGAGTGTCCGTCGAACTCCATCGAAAACACCGTGTTGCACAGCAAGATGTGGGTGCTGTGGGGACACAACCCCCAAGAAACCCGGATGTCGGGCGGAGGCAACCTCTGGACGTCGCTGCAAGCAGCGAAGAAGGACGGCCTGCACATCGCGGTGGTTGACCCCCGCCAGTCCGACTCCGTCACTGTGCTGGCCGACGAGTGGATCGCCCCGCGTCCGGGCACTGACGCGGCGCTGGTAGCCGGAATCATCAAGCACATTCTCGACAACAACCTGCAAGACCAGGAG
Organism: uncultured Tessaracoccus sp.; assembly: GCF_947286155.1. Taxonomy (GTDB): domain Bacteria; phylum Actinomycetota; class Actinomycetes; order Propionibacteriales; family Propionibacteriaceae; genus Arachnia. The sequence goes on along the minus strand of NZ_CAMYPD010000034.1, from coordinate 612 downwards.
TTCCTCGACAAGTACTGCGTCGGCTTCGACGAGAAGACGATGCCCGACGGTGTGCCCGCCAACCTTTCCTACCGCTCCTACCTTGAAGGCAAGGGTGAGGACGGCATTGAGAAGACGCCTGAGTGGGCTGCGGAGATCACCGGCGTTCCGGCTGACCGCATCCGTGACTTCGCCACTCGCCTTGCGATCACCAAGCCGGTGAACATTGTGCAGGGTTGGGGCCCACAGCGGCACGCCAATGGTGAGAACCAGGTGCGCGCTATCTACACACTCGCGGCAGTGCTGGGGCAGGTGGGCATCCCTGGCGGAGGCACCGGTGGCCAAGAAGGCTACCTGTGGCCCAAGACCCCATGGATTTCCGCAGGCGAGAACCCGATCCCGGACGCCATTTCTAACTTCGGCTGGTCCAACGCTATCGACCACGGCGAGGAGATGACCGCCACGAAGGATGGTGTGCGGGGCACCGACCGGCTGAAGACCGGCATCAAGTTCATGGTGGAGTTCGGTGGCAACATGCTCGCTAGCCAGCATGCCGATAACGGCAAACTGCGCAAGCTGCTTCAAGACGACAGCAAGTGCGAGTTCATCTGTGTGATCGATAACCAGTTCACT
>NZ_CAMYPD010000033.1 GCF_947286155.1 uncultured Tessaracoccus sp. | reverse complement strand
CTACTTGCGGATAGCTCGCCGCAACTCATGAACGCGCGCGGACGACGAATCCGTCCACTCGAATCACCTGACCGCACCCGGGGAGATGACATCGAGCCCAGCCGTCTCCGCCGCATCGCCAAGTCGACGGTCATAGGTCACGACAGCATCAGCATCAAGACGAATGGCAGCCTCCAGATGCAGGGCATCAAGAGTACGCAGATACTGCATCGGCAGGAAGCCTGCGGATCGATACGTTGCACGGTCGAGGGCCGCCAATGACACACCTTCCAAGAGCGCGCTCACCTCCGACTGGTCTCGACCTTCCCGCACCGCCATGCGGCGCAGTTCGGTCTCAAGAAGATCGCTCGAGACAAGGCGCACATCCTCGCGATCAAGCCAGTTCACTAGCTCTTGTGTCTCGGGCTGAGCGACAAGCAGTGCTCCGAGCGCGGGCGTATCGACATACACCAGCGGAGCGGTACTCACATCCGATCTCCGCGCAGTTCGTCGAGGATTCGGTTCATCGGCCGATCGTGGTCAGTCGGCTGGGGCGCGAGGTCGGACCAACCACCGACTCGCTTGGCCGGTCGTGAGATGGGTAGCGCGGGCGGCGGAGCATCGAGCGGAACGATGCGCCCGACGGGGATACCACGATTGGTCAGTACGAACGAATGCCCTTCGCTCAGTTCACGTAGCACGCGTCCAGATTCGTTGCGCAACTCGCGCTGCGAGAGGCTCTCACTGTGTGCTTCAGCCGTGCTCATGCAGCAATCGTAGCACCCGTGCTACACGTTGAAGAGAAGATCGACGAAGTGTTGATCGAAAGCTACCTCATCAATTTCCATCGGATTCACATTCATCCGTGCGAAGGAGTTGTGACAGTCTTAAGAGACGGGACTACGAGACATTTCACTCCTCGAAAGCGGCGGGTTCAGAAACCAACTACACCCTCGATTGCGATGAGCGCGTTTAGTCGTGCGCCCCTGGCGTGGTCTTGAGCACCGACAATAGGAAGTCGTGGTTGGTCGGCGTCTTCCGCATGCGGCTGAGCAGCGTCTCCAGGGCACCGGAGTCGTCGAGCCCGGAGAGCGCGCGGCGGAGCTTCCAGATGATGGTGAGCTCGTCGCGCCCCAGGAGGAGATCTTCGCGACGGGTGCCGGACGCGTCGACGTCGATCGCGGGGAAAATGCGCTTGTCAGCAAGTTCGCGACGGAGCCTGAGCTCCATGTTGCCCGTGCCCTTGAACTCTTCGAAGATCACCTCGTCCATCTTCGAACCGGTCTCGATGAGCGCGGTGGCCAAGATGGTGAGTGAACCACCATTCTCGATGTTGCGCGCAGCGCCGAAGAACTTCTTGGGCGGGTAGAGCGCAGCCGAATCGACACCACCGGAGAGGATGCGCCCCGACGCTGGTGCAGCCAGGTTGTATGCGCGCCCAAGACGGGTGATGCCATCCAGCAGCACGACGACGTCATGGCCGGCCTCCACCAGACGCTTGGCGCGCTCGATGGCCAGCTCAGAAATAGTGGTGTGATCTTCTGCCGGGCGGTCGAACGTCGACGCGATGACCTCGCCGGAGACCGTGCGCTGGAAGTCGGTGACTTCCTCGGGGCGCTCGTCGACGAGCACCACCATCAGGTGCACCTCGGGGTTGTTGGCCGTAATCGCATTGGCGATGGCCTGCATGACCATCGTCTTACCGGCCTTGGGCGGCGACACGATCAAACCGCGCTGACCCTTACCGATGGGGGCGACGAGGTCGATGATGCGCCCGGTGAAGCCGTTTTGGCCGTTCTCCATCTTCAGGCGCTCTTGCGGGTACAACGGCGTCAGCTTCGAGAACTCGGGGCGGTTCTTCGCCTGCTCCGGGTCGGCGCCGTTCACCGTGTCCAGGCGCACCAAGGGGTTGTATTTCTCCTTGCGCTCGCCTTCCTTGGGCGTGCGGATGGCGCCGGTGACGACGTCGCCACGACGCAGCCCATACTTGCGCACGAGGCCCATCGACAAGTACGCGTCGTGCGGGCCGGGCAGGTAGCCCGTCGTGCGTACGAAGGCATAGTTATCGAGGATGTCGACGATGCCGCTGACGTTGGCGAGCACGTCACCCTCGCGGATCTGGGGCTCGGCGTCGTTGTTCCCCATGCCGCCACCGCGGTTGCGGCGGTTCTGGCGGTCGCGGTTACGGCGCCGGCGACTGCGGCGGGACGTGCCTTGGCCGTGGTCGTTGTCGTAGTCCCCTGAGGAGTTGGAATCGTTGCCCTGGCGGTCGTTGGAGTCATCGGCGGGGCGAGCCTTCGGGGTGGTCTCCCCCATCGCGGCTGCCAGCAGTGAGCCGACCTCCTCGTTCGTCTCCTCTTGTGCGGAGCGATCGCGTTCAGTTTTCTCCCGACGGCGACGGGCGCCGCGCGACTCCCCACGCTCGGCAGTGCTGGAGCGCTGCGAACCAGCCCCGCCAGGTTGCGCGTCGCCGGCTTTCGCGTTGGAGCGCTTAGCCTTGGGCGAGGCGTCGTCGGAATGTTCAGATGGCTCCTGATTGTTCTGGGCGGGCTGCGCACTCGCTTTGGATTCTTGCTGCGCGGCACGGGGCTTCGACGAGCCGCCTGCATTCTTGCCCTCAATGGCGGAGATCAGGTCTGCCTTGCGCATGCCGGAGACCCCTTTGAGGCCCATGTCAGCCGCGATAGTTTTCAGTTCAGCGAGCTTCAACGTCGCCAAGGATTCTGTCACGAAGGTGTCCTTCTGGTCGCTCAAACGTGGAGCGCATACGAAAATGTGTGGTACTTGATTCCCGGTTGCGTCACTGATGTGGAAGCTCGACTTGCACGCAACGCGAACTCGTCGGGAACCGAGTCGACACTAGCAGGCTCAGCAACTGGGTACAAGCAACCTGGTCATCCGGGTGTGGCGAAGCCTCTCAGCGAATGAGCTGCACGCCGGTACCAACGGGGAGTTCCAGACAACGGAACCCTTCTGTGGGCACCTGGAAGTCCAGCGCGAAGTCGTCGGCGGTACCGATGGCAAACACCGTCGGCCCGGCGCCTGAGATCGTCGCGGGCACGCCCACCTCCCTGAGCCGCTCCATGAGCGTGAAGCTGGGCTGCATAAGGTCGGCACGGTAACGCTGGTGCAGGCGGTCGGCCGTCGCACGGAGCAGGAGCTCAGGTCGCTGCGTGAGTGCCAGCATGAGCGTGGCGGCAGCCGCGGCCTGGTGGACAGCGTCGCCTCGCTCGACGCTCTCGGGTAGCACCGCACGAGCGCCCTTGGTGGGAACCTCGAACGTGGGAATCCACACCTTGGTGGAAAGGCCGTCGTGCAATGCGAACGGCTGCACATCGACGGTGCCGCCGTCGATCCATCCCAATGTGGCGCCACCGTACACCGCAGCCGCTGCGTTGTCTGCGTGCCCTTCGATCAGGCTCGATACCCGCGCCAGTTCGCCGATGTGCAGATCATCTGGCCTGCTGAGCCCCCAGGCCAGCGCGAGACCGGCCACGATGGCCGCAGCCGACGAGCCGAGCCCGCGCGAGTGCGGAATCACGTTGCGGCATGTGAGCGTGCAGCCGGGCAGGACGCCGTCGCCCCATTCCTCGACACCGCGCTGCATGCTGCGCACCACGAGATGGCTGGCGTCACGCGGAACTGTATCGGCGCCTTCACCCTCAACCTCAATGCACACGCCCTCGCCGCCCGGTGTCAGCTCAACCTCGTCATACCAGTCGACGGCGATCCCGATGCAGTCGAATCCTGAACCGACGTTGGCGGTGGTAGCGGGCACTCGTACCCGCATCAGGCACCCTCGATCCGCATGAATCGCACGTCGTAGCCGACGAAGTCAGCCGCCTTGAGCGCTTCGACGACGCTAGCCAGGTCGGATTCCTTGGCCTCGTGGGTCATGAATCCCAGGCGTGCCGAAAACCCGTCGTGGCGTTCGAGGCCTTCGAGATAGGACTGCTGCACGGTCTGCACGGACACGTCATGCTCGGTGAAGATCTGCGCGGCCTTCGACAGCACACCAGGGCGGTCGCTGACTGCGATGGAGATGAAGTAGCGTGTCGTCGACTCTCCGATCGGCGCGACGGGCCGGTCGCGATAGTTCGTCGACGCCATCGCAGTGGTGCCCCGCACGAAATGACGCGCGACGGTGACCACGTCACCCATGACGGCGGAAGCGGTGGGTGCCCCACCGGCGCCAGGGCCGAGGAACATGAGTTCACCGGCTTCCCTCGTCGTGACGAACACCGCGTTGAACGCGCCAGACACTGAAGCCAGCGGATGCTTCAGCGGCACCATGGCCGGATGCACCTTGACCGCGATGGAATCGTCGTTGGCGCGCGCCACAGCCAGCAGTTTGACCGTGCAGTTCATGGCCTTCGCTGCTTCGATGTCTTTCTGCGTGATCTGGGTGATCCCCTCGCAGAACACCTCGCTGCCCTTCACGTTGGTGTGGAACGCGAGTGCGGCCAGCAGCGCGGCCTTCGATGCGGCGTCGTGACCTTCGACGTCGGCCGTCGGGTCGGCTTCTGCATAGCCCAGGGATTGCGCCTGCTGTAGGGCCTCGTCGAAGCCCATTCCGGTGCTCACCATCTTGTCGAGGATGTAGTTGGTGGTGCCGTTGACGATGCCGATCACGCTGGTCACCTCGTCGCCGACGAGGGATTCGCGAAGTGGGCGAATGATGGGGATGGCTCCCGCCACCGCCGCCTCGAAGTAGAGGTCGGCGTTGTTCGCATCGGCCAGCTCCGACAGCTCGATGAGTCGCTCACCGAGCAAAGCTTTGTTCGCCGTGACGACGGAGCTTCCACGCTCGAGTGCCCGTCGTACGAGCGCCTCGGCCGGTTCGAGACCGCCCATGACCTCCACGACGACGTCCGCCCCATCCACCACGGACTCCAGGTCGGTTGTCAGCAGCGCAGGGTCGATGCCTGGGCGCTCCTTCTCAAGATCGCGCACCCCGATGCCGGTGAGCCGAAGCGGGCACCCGACGCGTTGCTCCAACTCTTCAGCCTGGTCAATGATGATTCGGGCAACCTGCGTGCCAACGGTGCCCGCCCCCAGCAGGCCAACTTTCAAAGCTTCCATCTCATTCTCCTACATCGAGACGCATGAGGTCGTCCAAGGTTTCACGTCGCAGCATCACCGACGAGACACCGTCGCGCACGCTGACGAGCGGCGGGCGCGGCACCTGGTTGTAATTACTGGACATCGATCGTGCATAGGCACCCGAACCCGGAACGGCGATGACGTCGCCGACGGCCAAATCGCTGGGCAGGAATACATCGCGGATGAGAATATCGCCACCCTCGCAATGCTTCCCCACGACGCGGCACAGCAGCGGTTCCGCATCAGAGACGCGGTTAGCGACGACCGCGGAGTATTCCGCCGCGTACAGCGCGGGTCGGATGTTGTCGCTCATACCGCCGTCGACCGATACATAGGTGCGGATTTTCCCACCTTCGAGCTCGACCGGCTTGATGGTGCCGACGGTGTACAGCGCCACCCCGGCCGGGCCACTGATTGCGCGCCCCGGCTCAATGGCAAGCATCGGTCGGCTGAGCCCCAACGCGCGGCATTCGTGCTCGATCATCTCTTCGAAGGCGGCCGCGAGTTCGCTCGTCGGTTTGGGAGAGTCGGCCTCGGTGTACGCGATACCGAAGCCGCCTCCCAGATCGAGGGCTTGCAGCTCGACGCCCGTGGCGGTCTTGAACTGATGCGCTAGCTTCAGCGTGCGTCGAATCGCCACCTCGAAGCCCATGGTTTCAAAGATCTGCGAGCCGATGTGCGAGTGAATACCCAGCAGTTCAATGTGCGGTGAGTGCTCGCACCGCACGAGCCCAGCGAGCGCCTGGCCTCCAAGAATGGACAGCCCGAACTTCTGGTCCTCGTGCGCGGTAGCGATGTATTCGTGCGTGTGCGCCTCGACGCCAGTGGTGACCCGAACCAGGGCCTTCACCTGAACCCCGAGCTTGTGGCACGCCGATTCGATGCGCTCAATTTCCTGGAAGGAATCGACGATGAACTGCCCAACCCCCTGTTCCAGGGCGAACTCGATTTCCTCGACGGATTTGTTGTTGCCGTGAAAGCCGAGCCTGGCCGCTGGCATGCCGCCCGCGAGCGCAATCTGCATCTCACCCATCGTCGTGACGTCAAGGTTGAGGCCCTCTTCGAACACCCACCTCGCCACCGTTTTCGTGAGCAGCGATTTACCAGCGTAAAAGATACTCCATCCATCGAACGCCTGGCGGAAATCGGCGCAGCGCTCACGGAAATCGGCCTCGTCGATGAAGTAGGCGGGGCTGCCCTGTCGGGCGAGCAACTCAGTCGACGAAGCCCCACCCAGCATCAGCGTGCCGCTGTCGTCGCGACGGGTTCCTCTTGGCCAGAGCTTCTCATCCAACGCGTTGATGTCGTGGGGGCGGTGCAGCCACTGCGGCTGGATGCCCGAGTAGTCCGCGTGGATCGAGCCAGCGATGTGCATGTGCGTCATAGTGCCCCCAAGCCTGCCAGAAGAAGGTCAGGAGGCTCTGACTTCGATCACTTTGTGGCCACGAAACTGCACGGAGGCTGGATCCGACGCCGGTTCGTCGTCGACGAGCACCTCCAGGTTGCAGCGCTTAGCCAAACACTTGCCGTCGAACTCGATACCCCACAGTGTGAAGAAATGAGACAGCGTGGCCTGATGGTTGTCCGGCCCTTCCAGCCAGACGTCGCCGCCGGCCTCGTGCGTATGGACGACCGCCTGCTTGGCACGCAGCCTGTCGATGCCGATCATGGCGGGGATGTCGACGCGCTCGCCATCCACCTGCACGATGAGCTCGATGATCCACGGGTCGGTACTTTCACCAAGTGGACGCTGTTCGAGGCCGGACGCATCGATGTAAGACACCGCGTCACGCGGCGCATCCCATGGCGGAGCAGTGGTGCGCATGACCGCAGGGTCAGGGTCTGGACGTGAGACACAACCCGCGCACAACACCAGCAACACGAGGAGAACTTTCCGCATACCCTCAACCTATCGGACCTCGCCCGTTCATCTTTTGCTAGTATCTTCCGAGGTTTCAGCCGTCGGCTGAATGCCCCCGTAGCTCAGGGGATAGAGCACCGCCCTCCGGAGGCGGGAGCCGAGGTTCGAATCCTCGCGGGGGCGCCACTTGGCGCCGGTGAATGCAGGAGTGCTGTTGAAGCGGAAAACTAACCTGCGGGGATGGACACCGCTGCTACTCGTCACGGTGTTTTTCCTTACACGCTGCATCACGTATCTGTTGTGGCTTCGCCCCGACGTGAACTTCGTGGCCAACGACGTTTCCTACTACGGCTTTCACCTCGACAGGCTCGAACGCGGTGAATCCGGCGTTATGCAGGAGTACCCGCCACCTGCGGTGTGGATACTTCATCTTCTCTACCGGCTCGGTGGCGGCTGGCAATCCTGGTTCCCTCTCTTCGCGGGATGTATGGTGCTCCTCGACGCCCTCGTCGCGTTCTGCCTCTACCGCGCCCGAGGCGCCCGAGCTGCACTGTTTTGGATGCTGTTCACGGCCGCCAACGGCGCCATCGTCTGGTTCCGGTTTGACCTCATCCCGGCCGCGCTCGTCGCCCTCGCCTGCCTGCTACTCACCAGCAGGCCATGGTGGTCGGGCGCGTTCGTGGGCATGGGTGCTGCGATCAAGCTCTGGCCGGCCCTGCTCATCTTCCCCATGCTCGCGCCCGACCCCCGCCGGGGTAAGGGGCTGCGTCGGTTGTTCGGCTTCCTCCTGGTTGGGGGCGGACTTGGTGCAGTATCGCTACTCGTCGAGGGATGGCATCGTAATGTCGCTCCGCTGAGCTGGCAGCGAGAACGCGGTCTGCAAATCGAGTCGGTACCGGCAACTCCCCTCATGGCAGTTCGTACATTCACGGATTCGCCGCATTGGATCCTGGAATTATCGCAGTACAACGCGATCGAGCTGTTTGGGCCGGGCGTCGATGCCATGCTGGTTGTGGCGTCGGTGTGCACGACGCTGGCCACGCTGTTCGCCATCTATCTCGCCGTGCGTCTCATCCGACATCGAGCGGACGCCACAGCGATCCTGCTCGCCATCTTCACAGTGATCCTCGCCACCATCGTCGCAAACAAGACCCTCTCTCCCCAGTACGTTCTGTGGCTTGGCGGGCCGATCGCCGCCCTCATCGGGCACGACACGAGTGGGTGGCTGCGTCGGCATATTCAGGTTTTGGCGACGGGGCTCGTCATCGTCGGCGTGTTGACGCAGATCACCTACCCCTGGGCGACGATGGGAATCATGGCGTTACCACTCGGATCGGGCCCAGAAACCTCTGTCCTCGTGCTGCGCAATCTGCTGCTCATCGTGATGCTCGTCCACGCAGCATGGTTGACGCTCAAAGCATCGCCGCGACGTGTCCCCCACGAACGCGAACAATTGGCTAAGCTTTGACATGCAGCCGCAGAAGTCTGCGGGAAACAACACACGAGAGGGACGTGGCCAAGCCACACGCACAGATGTCTACAGCTCAGCCCAACGACGAATTCGGTGCCAACGCGTGGTTAATTGACGAGATGCGGGACGCCTATGAGCGCGACCCGGAATCCGTCGATGCCTCCTGGCAGGCTTACTTCGCAAAGGAGCGAGGGGGCCAGCCGGCACCGCACCAGCCAGCCGCTGCCAGCGAACCGTCGAAGCCGCAACCCACGCCGTCGCCTGCGAAGAAGACCACGCCCGTCGGCGCTAACGCGAAACCCAAGCTGTCCACCGCTGATGCCGCCGACAAGACGAACACCTCCGGCGACCATCCGACGCCACCCAGTGCGAATGCCCCGGCCACGGAACAGGTGCAGACCACGAAGGAATCACCGACGCAGCCCGGCAGCGGCGCTGGCCTGTCGGCGAACGCCCCGAGCCCCGCGATCCGGCCGAAGGTCGAAGCGAAGGAGCCCTCGTACACCGTGCTCCGTGGCGCGCCCATGCGCACGGCGAAGAACATGGAAGCGTCGCTGACGATGCCGACGGCCACCTCGGTGCGCTCGGTGCCCATGAAGCTCGTCATCGACCAGCGCACCACCATCAACAACTTCCTCAAGAGCACGAAGGGCGGCAAGGTCTCGTTCACCCACATCATCGCCTACGCGATGATTCAGGCCATCAAGGCTGTGCCCGCCATGAACAACGGCTACGACGTCGTTGACGGCAAGCCGAACCTCGTCAGGAACCCGTCGATCAACCTCGGCATCGCCATCGACGTGAAGAAGGGCGACAAGCGCCAGCTGCTCGCACCCAACGTCAAGGGCTGCGAGGAGCTGAACTTCGCGCAGTTCTGGTCGGCCTACGAAGAAGTCGTGGCGAAGGCCCGCAACAACCAGCTCACCGTCGACGACTTCGCGAAGACGACTGCCACCATCACCAACCCCGGCGGCATCGGCACGAACCACTCTGTGCCGCGCCTCATGAACGGCCAGGGGCTCATCCTCGGTGTGGGCAATATCGACTACCCGGCAGAGTTCCAGGGCATGTCGAGCTCCCGAATTTTGGAGCTCGGGGTCTCGAAGATGACCACGCTCACCTCCACCTACGATCACCGGATTATCCAGGGCGCTGAATCCGGCGAGTTCCTCAAGGTGCTTCACGAGCTCCTTCTGGGCAACAGCGGGTTCTACGACGAAATCTTCGAGGCGCTGCGTATCCCCTACGAGCCGCTGCGTTGGGCTGCGGATGTTTCCGCGCATCGCCCGGATCAGGTGTCGAAGCAGGCCCGGGTGATTGAGCTCATCAACGCCTATCGCGCATTCGGGCACCTCGTGGCAGACACCGATCCGCTCGAATACCGTGCCCGAAGCAACGAGCAACTCAGCCTGGAGGCCCACGGCCTCACCATCTGGGATTTGGATCGCGAGTTCCCCATCGGCACGCTCGGTGGCGAGCCGCGTCGCTACATGACGCTGCGTGACATTCTGGCTAGGCTGCAGGATTCCTACTGCCGCACGCTCGCCGTCGAGTACATGCATATTGCAGACAACGAGCAGCGCACGTGGTTCCAGTCGCGCCTCGAGCAGGCACGCACCCCCCTCTCCCACGAAGAGCACATGCACGCCCTCGACAAGCTCAACGAAGCCGAGATCTTTGAAACTTTCCTCCAGACGAAGTTCGTCGGCCAAAAGCGTTTCTCGTTGGAAGGCGGCGAATCACTCATCGTGCTACTCGATGAGGTGGCCCAGCGCGCAGCGAATGATTCGCTCGACGAGGTGTGCATCGGCATGCCTCACCGTGGACGGCTGAACGTGCTGGCCAACATCGTCGGCAAGAAGTATGGGCAGATCTTCCGCGAGTTTGACGGCGTCGCCGACACCAAGGGCACTGGCGATGTGAAGTACCACCTCGGCAACGAAGGTGTCTTCGTCGCGTCAAACGGGAAGTCGATCAAGACCTCGGTGGCGGCGAACCCGTCGCACCTCGAGGCTGTGAACCCCGTGCTCATGGGTATTACCCGCGCGAAGCAGGACGTGCTCGGCGGCGACGATTTCCCCGTGCTGCCCATCCTCCTGCACGGTGATGCGTCATTCTCTGGGCAGGGCGTGGTCTTCGAGACGCTCCAGATGAGCCAGCTGCGCGGTTACAAGGTGGGTGGCACCATCCATGTCGTGGTGAACAACCAGGTGGGATTCACCACCTCCCCCGTGGAGTCTCGGTCTGCCACCTATTGCACCGACGTCGCCAAGGCCATTGGAGCTCCGGTGCTGCATGTCAATGGCGACGACCCTGACGCCTGCATCCGCGCCGCGCGCATTGCGTTCGAATACCGGCAGGCGTTCCACAAGGATGTTGTCATCGACCTCGTCTGCTACCGCCGTCGCGGCCACAATGAGGGCGATGATCCGAGCTTCACGCAGCCGAAGATGTACGACCTCATCGAACAGAAGCGCTCCACCAGGCGGCTCTACACCGAGTCGCTGATCGGACGTGGCGATATCTCGATGAGCGACGCCGAGGACGTCATGAACCGCTTCCGTGAACGGCTCGAGGGCGTGTTCAAGGAGATGCGCGAGAGCCAGGACGAGGTGGATGAGGAGTACCGCAAGGTGCCCTACTACCCCACCAAGCCTGACCAGCGTCTCACGGAGATCACACCCGACTCAGTGCGCCGCATCGCCGAAGCACATCGCACGTTCCCTGAGGGATTCCAAGTGCACAAGAAGGTGCTCCCACAGATGGAGCGTCGCGCAAAGTCGATCCTCGAAGGGCCCATCGACTGGGCTACCGCAGAGCTGCTCGCTTTCGGGTCGCTCATGATGGAGGGGCGTCCGGTGCGCATGTCCGGGCAGGACACCCGTCGCGGTACGTTCTCGCAGCGTTTCGCTGCCGTCGTTGACCGTGTCACCAATGAAGCCTACGTGCCCATGAAGCACCTCACCGACGATCAGGCTCCGTTCGAGATCTACGATTCGCTCCTGTCTGAATATGCCGTGATGGGCTTCGAGTACGGTTACTCGGTGGCGCGCCCCGACGCGCTTGTGCTGTGGGAGGCTCAGTTCGGCGACTTCGCCAACGGCGCGCAGATCATCGCCGACGAGTTCATCTCCTCCGCCGACGCGAAATGGAGCCAGAAGTCGGGCGTCGTGCTGCTGCTGCCGCACGGTTACGAAGGTCAGGGCCCCGACCACAGCTCGGCGCGTATTGAACGGTGGCTGCAGCTGTGCGCCGAGAATGCGCTGGCTGTGTGCCAGCCGTCCACCCCGGCGAGCCATTTCCACCTCCTGCGCAACCACGCGTACGTGAACTACCACCGCCCGCTGGTCATCGCGACGCCGAAGTCCATGCTGCGCAACAAGCTGGCCACGTCGCAGCCCGACGAGTTCACCTCGGGCAGGTGGCACCCCGCGCTCGACGATCCGTCGATCACGGATGCCGGCAAGGTGGAGCGCGTGCTGCTGTGCTCCGGCAAGATCCGATGGGATCTCGTCAAGGCCCGCGAGAAGCAGGGCTTGGAGGGCAAGGTGGCTATCGTCAGCCTCGAACGCCTCTACCCACTGCCCGACGAGGATCTAGCCAAGATCCTGCAGCGGTACGCGCATGTCACCGACATTCGCTTCGTGCAGGATGAGCCCGAAAACCAGGGCGCTTGGCCGTTCATGGCACTGCATCTCGTGGACGCGCTGCGCAAGCATCTGCCCGATCAGGAGATCACGCTCAAGCCGATCACCCGGCCGTGGTCGTCGGCACCTTCCGTCGGTTCCGCGAAGCGCCACCTGGAAGAAGAAGCAGAACTCATGCGTCGCGCGATGGAGGCATGAGTTGTACTTCACCGACCGAGGGCTGGAAGAACTCGTCGACCGTCGAGGTGACGAGGAAGTCTCGTTTGAGTGGCTCGCGGAGCACTTGCGAACCTTCGTTGACCTCAATCCGGAGTTCGAGACACCGATCGAGCGCCTCGCATCCTGGCTTGCCAGATTGGATGACGACGACGAATAAGCGACGATGACGAGAGCGGTCCTGCAGTTTAACGCTGTAGGGCCGCTCTCGTTTGCGGCAGCATCGAGAACACGCCCGTGGCAATGGCAAACGCCAGCCAAGATAGCGCCAGCCACCACTGGCCTGATGACTCGGTTTGCAGGAACGATGCGGCGGTGCAGGCATTCAGCAGCGACACTGCGACGAGCAACCCCCATGCCAATGGCTGCCGTACCCATGCGAGCCCCGCTACGCCCGCAATGATGAGCCCGTAGATGAGGAGCACAATACCGACGCTTAATCCCAGCGCTTGTGTGTGCGAAACCAGCGCCCACACACCGGCCCCGACGATGATGGCCGCGGTGAGGGCAGTCATGACGACCGCAGCTCCGTAAGGCCAGGGGCTGAGTCGTCGACGTAAGGCTTCAGGCATACCCATAAGCATCCCGCATTCCCCTATTTCCTGCCAATGCTCGACGAAAACCCTATGCCGGTGGTCTAGCCGCTTGTATGCTGAAAAGAGCACACAAGTAAGCGCGCCGTTGCCATGGCCGTTCGGCGCACATAATCTCAAACCATCGCCCATTGAGTAGGCAAAAGGTCTTGTCCCACGGAGTGTTCCGGGATATCGTTCAATGGTTTGGTTGTCGAGGCGACGTTGGAAGGAGCGTGTTGGATGGACTGGCGTCATAAGGCTGCGTGCCTGACTGAGGATCCCGAGCTCTTCTTCCCGGTCGGCAACACTGGCCCTGCTTTGGCTCAAGTCGAAGAAGCGAAGAAAATCTGTCACAAGTGTGAGGTCATGGATCAGTGCCTCGCCTGGGCCCTCGAAGCCGGCCAAGACCACGGTGTCTGGGGCGGTATGAGCGAGGACGAGCGCCGCGCCATCAAGCGCCGCAACGCCCGCACGCGCCTGCGCAACAACTAACCGTCGCTACCCCTTTCCTTTACCTTTGGCGCGCATCTGCGCTAAAGGTAGCGCAATGATGGCTTCCGTGCCCTGGGCCCCGTCTCGGTTCCGCAACTCGAACGTTCCGGACAGGTCGCCGATGAGGGTTTGGATGATCGATAATCCCAGGCTGCGCTGATGCCCCAAGGTGAACCCCTCCGGTAGTCCTGCGCCGTCGTCGCGGATGCGGATGTAGAGCGTCTCGTCGGTGCGTTCAGGGATCACTTGTACCGTGCCCGACGAACTATGCAGGCCGTGCTCGATCGCGTTCTGGCACAGTTCCGTCACCACCATCGACAGCGACGTGGCAACCCCGGCTGGAACGACACCGAACGATCCGATTCGCTCGGCCTTGACCGTGCCCGAGGCAGCAGCCAGGTCTCCGACCATGTCAAGAATCTTGTCGCAGATGTCATCGAATTCGACGTCTTCGGTGAGCGACTGGCTGAGTGTCTCGTGCACGACGGCGATAGAACTCACGCGACGCATCGCATCACGCAGCGCCTCCTTCCCTTCGGGCGACTCCAGACGTCGAGACTGCATTCGCAGCAACGCTGCGACCGTCTGGAGGTTGTTCTTCACGCGGTGATGGATCTCTCGGATCGTGGCGTCCTTGGTGACGAGCATGCGGTCGCGACGTCGCAGATCCGTCGTGTCGCGGCAGAGCACCAGCATGCCGGCGGATCGTCGCTCTCGCCAGAGTGGCATGAGGAGGAACCGCATCGACGCGTTGTCCCGGCTGAGCTCAAACTCCAGGCTGAGCGTGCCGTCCAGATCGCCTTGCACGGTCTGTCCCACGCCTTCGACACCCTCGCGCAGCCCGCTGGTGAGCTCGCGGAACGTCTCCCCCTCAATATCCCCGACCGCGCCCAGGCGACGAAATCCGGTCACCGCGTTTGGACTCGCGTAGGTGATCATGCCGTCGGGCTGCACGCGCAGTAGGCCGTCGGCCACCTTCGGCGCGAGCGCCTTGTCTGCGGGTTGAAGCAGAGGGAATTCTCCACGCACAAGCATGTGGGCGAGCACGTCGGCAATCTCGAGCGAGTTCTCCTCCAATCCTCCTGTGACACGCACGCCCATCTGGTTGGTATGGCGTTCGACGACGGCGATCACCTGCTCTCGTCGAAACACGGGAATGGCCCAGACATCGACGGGAATTCCCGCTCCGAGCGCGTTATCGCTGGTCTCCACGATGTCGTGGGTCATCCAAGCGCCAAACACCGGATGGTCGGCTTCCTCGAACGAGATGCGCTCTCCAATGATGTCGTGTTCGATGGCCGTCGGCCCCGTCACAGGACGAACTTGGTTCGTGCACAGGAACGCTGAGCCATCCTCATCGACGGGCCTCCACAGCACCAAATCGGAAAAACTCAGGTCCGCCAGCACATGCCATTGGTCGACGAAAGCATCCAACCATTCGGAATCTGTGAGGAGATCGGCATCAAGCATGACCATAACTGTGCCACAATGGACTGCTGCAACATCAAGCAAGGAGTATCAGCATGGGTAAGAGAGGTCGTAAGCGTCGCGCGCGTCGTAAGAACCAGGCCAACCACGGCAAGCGTCCCAACGCCTGACGTGACGAAGCCCCCGCCAGCAGATGGTGGGGGCTTTTTGATGCGCGGCACGAAGTGTGGACGTCAGCTACGCCTGATGCGCAGCGACTGAACTCTGATGGTCAACGATGAGGGCGCCTTCGTCGCTGCAGAGCGGCGGATCATCTCGTTGATCGTGCTTTCAATCTCGAAATTCTCCATACATCGCTCACAGGCGTGCAGGTGGTGGCGAATCGCGTCGGCATCGGCGTCGACGAGTTCATGATGCAGGAACGCGTGCACTCGTTCGAGCGCGGCGACGCACTCATCGACTTCATCGTGTTCGTGAGAGAAATCACTCATCGTTGTTCCTCCCCTCGCAGGAAGCCGTGCTCGATGGCGTAGTCGGCGAGTGCTTCTCGCAGCTGCTTGCGCCCTCGATTGATTCTGCTCATGACGGTGCCCATCGGCGTATCCATGATCTCGGCAATCTCTTTGTAGGAGAATCCTTCGACGTCCGCGAGCCACACAGCGATGCGGTACTGCTCTCCCAGGTTGCCCAACGCATCGGCGACGGCGCCGTCGGGAATCTGATCGAGTGCTTCCATTTCGGCCGAGCGCAGGCCGCGGGAATCGTGCGACGCAGCGTTGGCGATCTGCCAATCCTCGATGTCGGACGCACCGGAGATCTGTGGAGAGCGCTGAGCCTTGCGGTAGTGCGAGATGTAGGTATTGGTGAGAATCCGGTAGAGCCAGGCCTTGAGGTTGGTGCCCGGCTTGAACGAATCTCTGGCCTTGAAGGCTTTGGCGTACGTTTCCTGCACCACGTCCTCGGCATCCGCAGGATTCTTCGTCATACCCAGCGCCGCACCGTACAGGCGGTCAATGAGCGCTAACGCCTCGTCTTCGAAGGAGTCAGGCGCCTCCGCAACCTCGGTGGACGTGTTCATCACCCCACACAGTAGCGCACAGCACACCGCGAGTGGCCGTATGTTCCTCGTCGTGGATGCGATCTGCGCCATGTTCAACCAAACGCAGCAAGAAGGCGTTCTATTCCGGAGTTGACAAGCTAGTTGGATGTCACATTCCAGGCGGTGTTCCACGATGAACGCGAGCGTTGCGGTGAAACACGCGCATGAAGCTCTAGTGAGCAGGTAGGCTGGCTGGTATGAGTCTTGTTCGATTCGCAGCACGTTCCCTGTTTGGTAGCTGGTTTATCGTCGACGGCATCGAAGCATTCCGCAAGACGGATGAGCTCGCTTCGAAGGCCGAAGGCGCCACTGAGAAGGCCGTCCCGCTGGTACAGCGCGTAGTTCCGGCCGCATACTCCTCGTCGGTTCCCGAGCGCGCCGAGACGTGGGTGCGCATCGGCGGCGCCTGCAAGGTGCTGGGCGGCCTCATGTACGCCACAGGCATTGGTCGTCGCCTTGGAGCTGCGCTCCTCATCCCCGCAGCCGCGCTGGATGCCGCCATCGTCGCCCCCTCCGAAGATGCCTCCGCCGAGGAGAAGAAGGCCGGCCGTGCCGAAGTGATGAAACGTCTCGCGCTGCTGGGCGCTGCCGTCGTCGGCTCGATGGACCTCCACGGCCGCCCCAGCCTCAGCTGGCGTGCCGGGCATCGCATCGACTCCGCATCCAAGTCGAACAGCAATCTCTCGCCGAGTCAGCTGAAGTCTCACGCGAAGAAGGCCAAGAAACAGGCCCGTAAGCAGGCGAAGAAGGCGAAGAAGGCCGCGAAAAAGCAGGCCAAGAAGGTGCAGCGTTGAGCACTGCGCTCCCCTCGGCTGATGGGCCGATCGAGGGCAGCGTCGTTGTGCCCGGCTCGAAATCAGAGACCAACCGAGCCATCGTGTTGGCGGCGCTGTCCGACGGGCCCAGCCGCGTCGAGGGTGCTCTGCACTCTCGAGATTCCCAGTTGATGATCGACGCCCTGCGCGGCTTGGGCACGCAGATTCGCGTCGACGACGATTCGACGGTGCACGTCACTCCGGGCCCGGTGCGCGGGCCTGCGGAGATTGACTGCGGTTTGGCTGGCACCGTCATGCGTTTCATCCCTGCGGTCACTTTGCTCGGGGATGCCACCGTGTCATTCGTCGGTGATCCACATGCGAGCAAGCGCCCCATGCGAGGGCTGCTCGACGGGCTCCGCGTCCTCGGGGCGACCGTCGACGGTGATCAACTCCCCTTCAGCGTCACCCCTGGCGATGCGCAGGGTGGGGAGATCACCGTCGATGCTTCCGCCAGCAGCCAGTTCGTGTCCGCGCTGTTGCTCGTCGGGGCTCGTCTTCGAGGTGGTCTCACCATCCGGCACGAGGGAGCGTCGCTCCCGTCGCGGCCTCATATTGCGATGACGCTCAATATGCTGCGCGCCCGCGGCGTCGATGCTCGAGAGATCGACGAGCGTACGTGGAGCGTGGCGGAAGGGCCGGTTGCTGCGCTCGACACCCGTATTGAGCCTGACCTCACGAATGCCGCGGTGTTCCTCGCCGCCGCTGCCGTGGCCGGAGGCGCGGTGTCCGTGCCGAGGTGGCCGGCAGAGACATCCCAGCCGGGGGCAGCGTTCCTCGACGTGGCGCGTTCCATGGGCTGCCGCGTCGAGTTTCGGGATGGTGTGGTCACGCTGAGCGGCGACGGCCAGCTCACATCGCCCGGACGCATCGACCTGCACAGCGCTTCCGAGCTCACTCCTATCGTCGCTGCGCTGGCGGCGCTGGCGGAGGGAACCACGACGATCACCGGCGTCGCGCATATCCGTGGGCACGAAACCGATCGGATTGCCGCGCTCGCCGAGCAACTCTCAGCTGCCGGGATTGGCGTCGAGGAGTTGGATGATGGGTTACGCATCACCGGTGGGTCGCCCAAGCCCCTCGAGTTCGACACCTACGCTGACCACCGAATGGTGCACTTCGCGGCGCTCCTGGGGCTCAGGGCCAAGGGGTCGAGCGTCAACGACATGGAATGTGTGTCGAAGACCATGCCCGACTTCCCGCAAATGTGGGCGGAGCTTGTGTGAGCATCTACCACGATGACCACGCGGGCTTCGACCGTCCCCGGCGGCGCACCCGGCCGCGCACGAAAGAGCGCCCTGACTACTCCAACCTCCCCGTAGCACGAGTGGTGTCGATCGACAGGGGACGCTACCGCTGCGATGTCGACGACCGGCGAGTCACAGCGGTTCGTGGGCGGCTCATCCCCCGCAAGGGTGTCATCGTCGGTGATCGCGTACGCCTCGACGGCGACGTTTCCGGCGACGACGGCACACTCGCCCGCATCGTAGAGGTGGAAGAGCGCGCCACGATGCTGCGGCGCTCCGCCGACGATGCTGACACGTTTGAACGTCCCATCGTCGCGAACGCCACCCAGCTGATGATCGTCACCGCGTTGGCAGACCCGCCGCCGCGCATCGGGATGATCGACCGTATCCTCGTCGCGGCGTACGACGCGCGCATCGACCCGGTGCTGTGCCTCACGAAGGCTGATCTGGCTACGCCCGACGAGCTGCGTTCAGCCTACGAGCCCCTCGGCATTCCCATTGTCGTGAGCGACCCCGCCTCTGACCTCGCTCCAGTGCATGAACTCCTGCGCGACGAGGTCACCGTCTTTGTAGGGCACTCGGGCGTCGGAAAATCTACCCTGGTCAACCGGCTCGTGCCCGGCACAAATCGTGAGACAGGCGCAGTGAGCGACTTGACGGGCAAGGGGCGCCACACCTCGACGTCCGCGCTCGCACTCCAGCTGCCTCAAGGCGGCTGGATCATCGACACCCCTGGTGTGCGGTCGTTTGGTATCAGCCACGTCGACCCCTCGTCCATCGTCGGCGCGTTCCCAGACCTCGCCGAGTTCGTCGAGCAATGCCCGCGAGGCTGCACACACACCTCGACCGAGCCGGAATGTGCGCTCGACGAGGCAGTACGCACCGGTGCGCTGTCCGAGACGCGACTGAGCAGCTTTCGCCGCATGGAACGCGCATTTGGATAGAGCCTTTATCGGAGCGCTCGTTTCGGTTACGCTGCATGCGTGCAGATGACCAAGAACCGGATCGTCCTCGCGGTCGCCATCGCCGTGGCGCTTTTACTCTTCGTGGGAGCGATTATCTGGTGGCCACGCGACTCGCACACGGCAGAACCGACGCTGAGCCCTACGCCGAGCATCTCCGTTTCTACGACGCCCACTCCGTCGCCATCTCCCTCACCCAGCCCGACGCCGTCGCCATCGCCCTCTCCCTCACCGACGCCGTCCACAGCGAGGCCAGGATCGGAGCAGTGCGCGAACCCTGCAAAGGCGTTCAAGCCTTCTTCGTACACCATCGAACGAGTGGGTGCACACGAACAGGTCATCCCGAAGGCGACCAAAGGCGGACAGATCCCCGCCCCGCCACTGAATGATCGACGCTCTGCCGCCTGGTGGAGCGGTGGCCCGAAGCCCGGATCCGATCACGGCAAGATCGTGCTCACCATTCACACATACCGGCCGGGCCTCAGACCAGCGCTTGGCAACGAGCTGTTCCAGGGCGGGCAATCCGCCCTGCAGCCGGGCGACATCCTCAAGGTGCACGGCTCTAACGGGGAGATCGTCTGCTATGAGTTCACGAAGGCGTCGAGGGTGATGGTGAGTGATTACGACCCCGATTCCACACTGATGCTCGATCCCAGCGGCCCATCGTCGGCGGTCATTGTCATCTGCTGGGACTTCAACAAGTCAACGAAGGACTGGGATTCGCGAGTGTTCTTCCAGTTCAAACAGCTGAAAGTGTGAGGCTCACTCGGGGCTGATCCACTCGATGCGGAGCCCGTGCGGTTGGCACCATGCCCGGGGTACACCGTCGAGGGTGAGCAGCGTGTCGCCCCACGGGGGCGCGTCGGGCACCGACTGTTCACACAACGATGCGAGCACCTGACGCGGCTCGAACGCCACCCATCGCGCTCCGCTCCCCCGCACCGCATCAACGACTTCCTGCCGCTTCGCACGCGGCAAATATCCGAGCACCATGGAGTGATACACGACGACGGTGGCTTCCGGGCTGCGCGCGCGGAGCTCGTCGACGAGATCTGGGATCCAGCGTTCTGGGGTCTCTTCGAGGTCGGCTGTCCGCACCTCAGGGGGCCTTGTGGCGGCCACGTCGAGTGCGTGTTGGAGCCGCCGTTTCCTTTCGTCCTCGCCTGGCCACACCAGTGAGCACAGCCAGTGGCGAGTGTCCTCGTCGCGTGGGTCAAGAGGGTTGGTGTCGACGCCCAGTCGTGCCGCGACGGTGACGTCGTCGAATCCGAGCAGGTCCGGCAGAAGGCAGAGCCCGGTGGAGGCGCCGAGTTCCAGGAGCGATACGGGCTGCGGTAACGACGCCCACAGCGGTGCGAGCGCCCTGAGCCTGCCGGGTTCGTTGGTTTGGGTGGGACGTTCGATGATGGTTCGGCGAACGGTTTCCCAGTGGTGTTCGAGCCAGTTGTGGAGGGCAGGGCCTGGCTCGAGTGGAGCGTCGTGAAACTGGAGTGCTGCGAGAAAGCGGTTTGGCTGTCGCGCTTGGCCAGGCAGTGCGTCGAGGCGTTCGACTAGCCAGGGTTGAACAGCGATCCAGAGGCAGAGGCGCTCCCACGTCGGCGACGTGCTGCGCGTCTGCCCGGCGAACCACCGATAGAGCTCAGGAATCGGGGTTCGTTCGAAGAAATGCGCCATGTTTACTTCACTGGTTCGATGTCCGCCTGCTCAGATTCGGGGATCTCGTCGACGAGCACCGTCGTCATGCGCTGCAGCACGTAGACGAGGATGCCCATGACCACCAGCGTCGCGATAAGTCCAGGCAGAACGCTCTTCGTGGTAGCCGCAACGAAGTAGCCCACGAGTGCTGAACCGGCAGCCACCATGGAGTAGGGCAGCTGGGTTTCGACGTGGGTGATGATGTTCGCCTGCGAACCGGTGGCAGACAAGATGGTGGTATCCGAGATGGGAGAGATGTGATCGCCCAGCACTGCGCCTGCGAGCACCGCGCCCAGGCC
Source organism: uncultured Tessaracoccus sp. (assembly GCF_947286155.1). Lineage (GTDB taxonomy): Bacteria > Actinomycetota > Actinomycetes > Propionibacteriales > Propionibacteriaceae > Arachnia. Next base: position 11,642 of record NZ_CAMYPD010000033.1, on the reverse strand, counting down.
CGCGATGAGCAGGTCATCGGCGCCAAGGTTGAGGAGGATATCGCCCGCGATGGGGATGAGCAGGCCGAATGAACCCCACGAGGTACCAGTCGAAAATGCCATGAATCCGGCGGCAACGAACATCACCGGTAGCAGCCAGGCCGGGGGTAGATCGGAGTTCTCCACCAGCTGAGCGAGGAATTCGCCCGTGCCCAGCGAACCGATGAGTGTGCCGAGCGTCCAAGCCAGCAGCAGGATCGCGATGGCCGGCCACATGGATTTGAAGCCCTCCCAGAACCCTTGCAGCACCGTCCTCCAGGTGAAGTCGTCGTTGTCCTTCGTGGCCTTCCAGTAGAACCACAGTGCCAGCAGCAGTCCGACGCCGCCGCCAATCACGAGCGACTCGGTGAGCATGGTGCTACCAAGTGCGGCGATCGGGTTCGGATTGCCCGAGGCAATGTAGCCGGTGAGGTACATCGTCGTGACGACACCGATGATGAGCCCGACGAAGGGCACGATGAGCGCGCGCTTGGCGCCGTCGTCGTGGATGGGCAGATCTTCCGACAGCTCGCCGGGGATTTCAGCGCCCTCTTCGTGCACGTCGGCGTGCTTGATCGCGCGACGTTCTTCCGTGCGCATGCTGCCGATGTCGAGCTGCAACAACACTGCGACGATGACCAGCACGAGCGCAGCGATGCCGTAGTAGTTCGCAGCTGCCGCGCCGAGGAAGGTGCCCAGGTCGCTCTTATCCAGCGAAGATTTGGCAACCACGGGTGCGAGGAGTGCCATGATGCTGGCACCCCAGGAGGAGAACGGCACCAGCACCGTCATGGGCGCAGCGGTCGAATCGACGATGTACGACAGCTTTGCTCGCGAGACATTGTGGCGGTCGGTGATGGGGCGGGATACCTGCCCGACGGCGAGGGCGCTGAAGTAATCGTCGATGAACAGCACCAGTGCAAGCACCAACGCCAAGAGCTGCGCACCGCGTCGCGACTTGATGCGCTTCGACGCCCATTCCGAGAACGCCGCTGTACCACCTGACATAAAGACGAACGACGTGATGGCGCCCAGCATCACGAGGAACACCAGGATGAACAGGTTGTACGTGCTGAATGCGCCCTCTTCCCAGAACTGGGCGGCAAACCCGTTCCAGATTTCGACGAACATGTGCAGCGGGTTGAAGTCGGCTAATAGCAACGCGGCAGCAACGATGCCGAGTCCGAGGCTGATCTTCACCTTGCGGGTTGCGATGGCTAAGACGATGGTGACTGCAGGGGGAAGGATGGCCAGCCAGGGGTACTGTTCAATCATGGATGCCTTGGGTTGGGGACGAGCGAGCCAGATACTACCAGTGAGCCTCCTCCGCCCCGGGGCGAAGTGCACGAGCATGGGTATCTGCGAAATTGAGAAACCCGCTCTATGACAGATCGTGTTCGTGTAATCTCCCAGCCGATCCTCTTCGAAGGCATCTCAGCGTCCTGTGACAAGTCCGCAGCGGCTCGGTTCCTTCACCGAGGTTGTTGTTCGTCGGCTCGGCTGGGCGCAATGTGTGCATTGGTGGGGCCACCCGACCTGAAGGAGTAACTCGTGATTGACAACGGACTCGTCATGCTCGGTGTCATCATGGCCCTCGCTGCGACGCTCATCGTCCTTGAGCGCAAGACCGAATCAAAGTTCTTCAAGTACGTGCCTGGCATGGTGCTGATGTATCTGCTGTGCGCCACGCTGAACTCGCTGGGCGTGTTCGGTAGCGCAGAGGAGGTCACCGCCCCGTTGAGCGAGGTCAAGAGCGTTGCACTGCCCGCCATGATCTTCCTGTTCCTCTTCGGATGTGATCTGCGAAAGATCATCAAACTCGGCCCCAAGCTGCTGCTCACGATGGCGGTGGCGAGCACATCGCTGTTTGTGGCCGTCGTTGGCGTCTACTGGATCTTCCGCGCAGCCCTCGGCGACGGTTCGTGGAAGGTGTTCGGCGCGATGCTCGCTTCCTGGACTGGCGGCAGCGCCAACATGGTCGCGGTCCAGGACATTCTGCAAGGCCCCGAGACGCTCTTCGGCTACGCCCTGATCACCGACACGCTGGTGTACTCCGTGTGGCTGATGGCGATGTTCTCCTCCGTCGCGGTCTCGGATCGATTCAACAAGTTCACTAAGGCAGGCGACACCTACCTCACGCGCCACGAGGGCAACCTTGACGCTGACAAGAAGCCGATCACGCTCGAATCGCTGGCCATCAGCAGCTTCGGCGCCATCGCCGTCGCGTGTTTCTCGATCTGGCTGGGCAAGATGCTGCCGGATATCGGCGACGTGATTAACTCCAGCGCCTGGACGATCATCATCGTGTCGATACTCGGCCTGATTGCGGCGCAGACGCCGCTCGGAAAGCTCGCAGGTACGGACGAAGTGGCCACCCTCATGCTGTTCCTCGTCATCGGCCAGATTGCCTCCGGGTCGGACTTCTCGGCCATCACCCAAGCGCCGCTGTACATCGCGTGCGGCTTCCTGGTGCTGCTCATCCACGCAATCATCATGGTGATCTACGCGAAGCTCTCCCGCACCGAGCTGTTCTCTCTAGCCGTCGCGTCCACCGCCAACATCGGCGGCGTGGCCTCTGCGCCCGTCGTGGCTGCGGCATACAACAAGGCCCTCGCACCCGTCGGCGTGCTCTACGCGCTCATCGGCGCGCTGCTCGGCACGTGGATCGGGCTGGCTGCAGCGCAAATCATGGCTGGGTTCTGAGGCAGGTTGTCATCGTGGCTGAGCCCCTTGCAGATGAGATTCTCCATGTTGTCGATGTCCGGGTACACGGGCACCGATCGCCCCTTACCAGGCCATTCATTACGGCAGCGCGGCGAACCGATGCGGTGGACTACGTCGTTGCCGACGTCGAACTCGCCACGCCTGATGGCTCCGTCGTCGGGCAGGGTTCTGCTGCGGAGACGGTGAAGGTGACGGGTGAGAGCGCGCAGTCGATTATGCGCGCGATCAACGGTCCCGTTCGGGACGCGTTGGTGGGTGTCCGTGGCACGCTGCGCCAGATCACCGACGCGCTCGTCGCGGCCACGCCTAAGGCAACCAGCGCAAGGGCTGCCGTCGATGTTGCCTTGCACGATGCGCTCGCCAAGGCTCAGGGACTGGCGTTAGGCGAGTTGCTGGGAAGGCTAGCTGAACCGTCGCTCGATGCTGATGCCGTGCGCGAGGGACTACGTGGCTCAATGGCCAACGATATGACGGTGAGCCTGGACAAGCCGGAGACGATGGCACGTTACGCGCGCGAGGCGGTCGCGGATGGCTATTCGATTCTCAAGATCAAGCTCGGGGCCGACCCCGAGGAGGATCGTCGGCGTCTCGGTGCGGTGCTGGATGCCGCACCCGAGATTCGGCTGCGTCTCGACGCGAACCAGGGGTGGGATGCCCGCGACGCCATCGCGTTGCTGCACCGGTTTGTGGAGGATGGTTTGCCGATCGATCTGATCGAGCAGCCAGTGCCGCGCGCGGATCTGGAGGGGCTTGCGCAGGTGAAACGGGAGTCGCCTATCCCGATCATGGCCGACGAGGCCGTCTGGTCGCCGGATGACGCGAAGCGTCTCATCGACGCCGACGCCGCCCACCTGCTCAACATCAAGCTGGCGAAAACCGGCGGCCTGCAGCCGGCGCTGGAGATTGCTGAGCTCGCGCATTCGGCGGGTCTGGAGTGCATGGTGGGTGCGATGATGGAGCCCCGCATCTCGATTACCGCAGCTGCCCACCTAGCGCTGATGCATCCGGCCGTGACGATGATTGATCTGGATCCCCCGGCATGGTTCGCCCATGATGTGCCCGAGGGAGGCTACGTCGAGCGAGACGGAATGCTGAGCCTCCTGCCCGGCCCCGGGCTCGCGCTGCCCCTCCTGGCTGCAACCACCGACCCGCTGCCGTCCCGAACCGATGGCTGAGTAGCGAGCGCGCCCCCACCGATGATTGAGTAGCCGCGAAGCGGCGTATCGAAATTATCCCCCGGATTTCGGCATGGACCGACAGGCCGACTCAACCGTCTTGGCGCTTGACGGACAACAGCGCCATCGCAAGTGCCTCGATGGTTTCGTTTGCTTCTGCCTCGCCCATTCCCGAGGTCATTACGGCGAGCGACAGCCCAGTCTCCCCGATGAACGCAACGTCGTGGCGGATACCGGGGATCTCACCGGATTTTGAGCCGTAGTCGACGGCATCCGAAACAGCTCGTGTGATCACTGGCATCTGCTGGTCTCGCAGCGCGGCGAGCGCAACTCCTTGCGTCTCCTCGCTCAGGAAATCATCGTACCGAATGGCATGCATCGTCGATGCGAGGTCGATGGCACAGGTTTCATTCGTGAGCCCACGAGCGACCGCTACCGCGTCGCCGATCTGCCTCTCTACCTTCGTACCCACCAGATTGAGCCGTCGGCACACGTCGGCAATAACTTTCGGAAAGCCTGACAGCAACGCCAGGCACATGTTGGTGGCCTCGTTACTCGAACGGGAAATCATCAGATACACCGCCTGCTCGACGGTGAGCGGAGCGCCCTCCTCCGGGAACTCAGGATGGAGGTGATCACCGGTCAACGTGAAGGGCCTCCCATCGCACCCAACAAAGGTGCGCGTCGCGGTGAGCACGTCGTCGAGACCCAACTCGCCAGCCTCTACCTTCTGCAGTACTGCGAGCATGATGTGCAGTTTGATGGTGCTCGCCGCGTAGTAGCGCTGTTTCTCACCGCGCGAGGCGAGCGATGCACCAGAAGCATCCAGCAGCGCATAGGACACCGACGGGGGACCTTCCACGCGGGCCGTGCTGCTACGCCAGGAGTCGTCATTCACGGCTCCACTGTAGTTGTGAGGGCGGAGGAGAGGAACCAGCCCCACGCGGAGGTGTACCCAAGTTGATGGCCCAGCATGATGCTGGTGCAGGACAGGCTGATCACAGGCGTTGCATCGGTTGACTGGTGATCGAAGCGATCAATTCAAAGCCCTTGTCAACGTGCAACACCACGCGTCCAGTGATCTCGGCGGTGGCCGCGATGAGCAGATCGGGAACAGAAGGGGCTCGGTGCTGGCCACGTTCAGCCAGAAGGCCCTGCACCTCGAGTGCTCGGTCCTCGATGGCGGGTGTCAGGTACTCAACAGGCATGGACGAAATCGGCGGCAGACGGAACACGCGTGTGTGGTCGTCCACGTGCCGAACCGTCTCAGAGAACGGTCACTTCTCGCTGACCGACTCATTCATCGAGCCGGACAAATCACGAGATCTCCTAGCGGGAGGCTTGTCGAAACTTGCCTCGGTGACTGGGTTGCTCAGGGCCCCCAACGCCGTGATCGGCACGACGTAGACGCCGTCGGGACGCCGGTAGGTGTAGCGACCGCCTGTCACGACAATGAGAGCAGCGGGCGTGCCGTGACGGTCCTGGTCGATTTTGGCGGCCATGCGCACAAGTGATGCCGCTGCTGCGTCCGCAGCAGCCTCACCCAACTTGACCTCGATGCCTGCCCATCTACCGTCCGGCAGTTCGAGCACCGCATCAACCTCGAGCCCAGTCTGGGAGTCCCGCCATGATGACAGCGTCCCGTCCAGTGGTTGTGCATAGACGCGAATATCGCGCATCACAAGCGACTCGAAGTGGAGCCTCGCAGCAGGAAGATCCCGCCGCAGTCCATCAGCTCCCACACCGAGCGCGGCGACGCCCAGCGAGGGATCCACGAAGTGGTGAACGGCCGCGGCGCGTAGTCGGGTCCGGGAACGCATATGGTGGCGCCATGCGGGAATCGGTTCGATCAGCATGAGCCGGTCGAGTGCGTCAAGGTAGTTGGTCAAGGTCTCGGCGGCAACACGCCCCTGGCACCTCCCACATCTTCAGCCACAGACGAGAGATTCAGCGGCGTCCCAGCCCCCCGCCCGAGAGTAGTGAGAAGTCTCTCGATATTGCCAGGGTTCCGGCGTGGCCCGAGTCCAGGAACATCTACCTCGGCCACAGTGCGCAGATAGTCTCGCAGCCACAGCGATGCCTCGTGTTCACCGGCGTCAAGCAGATCTGGCCAGCCGCCAATAACGATGCGCTCCAGTAGGTCTTCCACCGCCAACCCTGCGCTTGTCCCGGCCGGCTCCTCCCCCTCCAGCAGTCGCCGCAGGCTGACTTCGCCGGTGGAGTGCCCAGTTTCGAACAGGCTCATCGGCCGCATCCGCAGCCGAGCGATCCGCCCAGCGTCAGAGTGCATCTTCGTGTCATCCCGGGATCGGGAGGAACCAGTCAAGACATACAGGCCCTTCCCGGCGTGATCGTCGACTGCGCGGCGCACGAGATTCCACAGTTCCGGGGTTTCCTGCCACTCGTCGAACACGATGAGGACGGGTTCCTAAACAGCTGTTCGGGTGCCATCTCCAGTGCCGCGCGAGCTGCCTGGTCTACGTCCATGCGGAGCATCGTGCGCGCAACCTGCTCAGCAGTCCTCGTCTTCCCGACCGCCTTGGGCCCGTCAATGAGTACCGCCCCCCATAGCCGTCATGCGCCGGAACAACTCACCATCCACGACACGAGATCGATAATCCGTCATAGCTCAAATCTATATTTTGTCACAACTGAAATCGATACTTCGTCAACTCAAGAACCGGCTGCCGCCACCAAGGCAGTCCCTGAGAGCCCAAGTCACCACAAACGCAAGACTGCCCCGCCACCAGGCGGGGTAAGTTTCAGTCGTCTCTCTTAAGTGGACGCGGGTGGGCTCAGCCCGAACACCACTGAAGCCGGAGGAAGTGGACGCGATCCGAACCGCTCGGAGCGACGGTCAGAGTGCCACTGCTGTTGCGAAACGCTTCGAAGTCCATCGAGGCACGGTGTGGGTGAAACGCGATGACGTGTGTCGCACGTCCACGAACCGGAGGAGTGCGGTCCGTCACGGGTTACCTGCGCTCACCGCTAGCGTTATCGACATGACGGAGCATCCACCGGCAACCCCCTACGGGTCTGCGCGCGATCTCCCCTCAGTCAGGGAGTTGGAGCAGCAGATGGCTGCGTACAGACTGCTGGGATTCCTGCTGCCACGAGACCAGCCGAAAGAACTCAAGCGCCTCCAAAAAGAGCATCGGCGGATCACCGATACTGTCGACGCGTTCTATACGCTATTGGGTCCCCGAAACTGGGTCTTCACTGGCGACCTAAATCTAGAAACGATCGCTGAAATCATCTCAGCTCAAGACCCTGAGGTCGCTGAGCGGCGGCTCATCGAGTATTACCAAACGCAGGACCGAATTGCATTCCCGCTTCGCCGACTGAACCGATTCGACGAGATGCGGCCGCGCATCCCCTTGCTCCAAAAGGCCCTGGTTGACTATGAAGCAGGTCGCTTCTACAGCACCGTTCTCGTTTTACTCTCAGTTATGGATGGGTTCGTCAACGACTTGGACACCGCTCAACGCAAGGGGTTGCATGCGCGGTCCCCCGAGGACATGGTTGCTTGGGACAGCGTCGTTGGACACCACCTCGGCCTCAGCCACGCCCACCAGTCATTCATCAAGAGCCACTACAAGTTGAGCGTGGATGAAACCACCGAACTTGCCCGCAACGGAATCATGCACGGAACACTGGTGAACTACGACAGTGAGGTCGTCGCGACAAAGGCATGGAACAGGCTGTTCGCAGTCGCCGACTGGGCCGACTCCCGGAGACGCCAAGCAGCCCCAGTTGAGCCCGACCCAACGTTTCACGAAGCGCTGGCACGTTGGCGCCAACTACAAGCGGACAAGACCAGACTTGACCAATGGGAATCTCTCGAGCTGCGCCGCTTAGGACGAACCCTACAACGCCGCACCACTGACATCCTGGCCTACTTCGCAAGACAGGCACCAGCAACGGACCCACCGAAGCCCTCGGCGGCCGCCTCGAACACCTCCACGGCTCCGCACTCGGGTTCCGAAACCTGACCCACTACATCGCCCGCTGCCTCCTCAAAACCGGCAGATTCAGACCCCGATTACACCCTCAAATACGATGAGCCACTTAACCTCATCCGTAACCACAACGCTCGAAGCACGAGCGTGCAATGCGAGTGTGGCTCCTGCGGGTGCGTGGATACGAACCTCCACAGATCAGACGGTGATGGTGCCATTGGTTCCGTTGACGGTGATGGTTTGACCGTTCGCCAGTATCGTGGTGGCGGCCGTTGCTCCCATGACTGCTGGGATACCGTATTCGCGGGCGACGATGGCAGCATGAGAGAGGCGCCCGCCGGTCTCAGCGACTACTGCGCCAGCCAGACCAAACAGGGGTGTCCAGGATGGGTCGGTGTAGTGGCACACCAGGATGTCGCCAGGCTGGAGCTGGTCGAATTCTTCGGGTCCGGCGATCACTCGGACCGGGCCTGTGGCTTGGCCGGGACTTCCAGCAGCACCAGCGAGCATCTCACCAGGCCTCTGACCGGTCGGCGCCCACCACGCTGCGGCGGCCCGTGGACGGGCAGCTTCACGTTGACAGGCGACCGCGTAGGTGCGGCGAGCCGCAGCACAGTCGGTAAGTGCTTCTTGAATCTCGACCAAGGTAAGGTACTTGAGCTGATCTACAGCTTTGAGGGCCTGCCTGCGCCACAGCCGGGTGGCGACCTCATCGGTTACAAGTCGCGCGGTCACATAAGCCTCCTCGATGAGATATACCGAAGCTTCACGCGCAACATGTCCGTCTCGCCAAGCTTTTAAGGTGCGCCTGAAACCACGGCGAGCCGGAGCCGGTAGTCGACGGATAATGCCATTGACCAATTCTTGATGGGAACGCGTCTCGGCGGGACGTTGTTCGGCTCGGCGCACGGCTTCGAGAGTTGCGTCTAGACTACTCGTGTCTTCGCGCCAGGAGCGGTGGGAGAAAGGAAGGTACAGCTGGGGAGTGCGGGCACCATGCTGGTCCAGGAATCGCTGATAGGCGCTTTCATAGTTGGTGCTGTCAGGGTCAAGGGCAGCCAACCGCCGCAGAGCGTTATCGATGGCCACGGTTTTATAGTCCAGGTCGCCGAGTAGGTCGTAGACGTCGATGCCTCGACAACGGGCCAGCATCAGGTAAAGCCTTAGTTTCAGGGCAGTGAGCTGCGCTGGGCCGACATAGTCGAGGAACCGTATCCGGGCGATACTGCTGACAAGCGCGAGGATCTGGTCGAGCAACAACAACAGGTCTTGATCGGGCACGGCGAGAAGGTCTGCGGGTAGGATGGTCGTGAGCTGACTGTGGTACTGGGCTTCTACGATGGGCCAGCCAGCTGGGTCGGGGGCCGGGTATTTGAGGATACGAGCAAGGCGCCACCCAAGGTTAATGTCTGGGTAGGCAGCGGTGATAGTGCCGTCGGATTCCATGTTGATGAGTTGGTCAACGGGTGTGGAACGAATGCCGATGCTGGCCATACCGATCTGAAGTTCACGGTGCATGGGGATGATCGCGGCCAAGTCAAGCGGGTAGGGTCCCGGATAGTGCTCAATCAGGTCAGTATGGAACGCACGGGAAGCCTTACTGATCCGATGTCCGGACACCGTTGTCGTTGGCGGCTCTCGGATCTCGGCAGCCGTGGTGATAGGGCGAGCTTGCAGAAGCCAGAGAGTGGTGCCCGTATAGGCCCATTCGAGGTCCATGCCGGTGCCATAATGATCCTGCACAGCGTGCCCGAGGCTTGCGAGCTCAAGCACTTGGGAATCGGTGAGGCAGAGGCGGGTTTGGTCGCGTGACGGAACATCGGTGGTTCGCAAGGTTGCTTGGTAGCGATCGGTACGGGCTTGCTTAGTGCCGAGACGACGCTCGATGATCGTCGTGGAAGTGGTGCGGTACTGGTCGGGCGTGACGGCACCGGACACGACGCATTCACCAAGCCCCCACGAGGCATCGATGAGTGTTTCCTCACTGCCAGTGATGGGATTACGGGTGAACAGAACGCCAGCGGTGTCGGCGTCAACGAGACGCTGAATGATGACTGCGATGGCAACCTCGTGGTGGTCGAAACCATTGCGTTGGCGGTAATCGACAGCGCGGGCGGTCCACAACGATCCCCAACATCGGCGTACCGCATCTAGAACAGCATCCACGCCGACCACGCCTAGAAAGGTGTCTTGCTGCCCGGCGAAGGACGCTTCGGGCAGATCCTCTGCGGTTGCTGAGGAGCGCACAGCCACCGCGACGCCCTCACCCAAATCGGCCAGGCGGTTAACAATCTCCCGGGCGACGCCAGGTGGGATGGGCTCAGCTTCCACAGCAGCTCGGACCGCTTCAGGTCCCCGATCCAGCAGGGTGTCTACCGGTATCTGGCCCACAGCATCGCGGTATATGTCGGCGCTAACTACGAAGCCGTCAGGGACGGGAAATCCAACCCGTTGTAGCTCCCCCAGATTCGCCGCCTTACCGCCGCCATTGGCCAGGGTTGCCTCAACAAAGGAGACGGTCATGATGCCCTCCAAGTAGCAACGAAACAACCGAAGACAACTGTGGGCAGCGAGATGCTAAGCCCCGCATGGCGGAAACAAACACGAGAGTTGGAGTTGGCGACGACCCACGGATGGGAACAACCAATGTGATGAGAGGCCGATTTGGCCTGCATCATGGCGCGCAGACAGGTTTCTAACATCCTGGTGTAGACCCCAGCGTGCGTTGCCTTGCTACTTATAGTCGGCTTCGTAGTCTCTAACGGCGTCTGCAGTTGTGTGAGAGTACCTGTACCCACCGTTGTGTTACGTACCGCCACCAAGCTTCGGAAGTCTGCGGACACGATCAGGCCACCAGCGCAACAAGCACAAGCTCCAGCAGAGCCATCAACCGTTGTGGCAAGGGCGGGCCCGCATGTCCCCACGTCCACTGTGCCACCGGCGCGAAGTACGCTGACGCGATCATTGTCACAGCGGTATCACGATCTACTGCACGGAACTCGCCAGATTCCATCCCTTCAACGACGATCGATTCCAACAAGGCGAGCAGCGGACCCCGTGACGATCCGACATCCCGCTGACTCAAAGACGACATCCGAGCAATGCACATTTGGCGGGCAGATGCTTCGTTATCCATGAACCAGTTGCCTGCAGCAGAAAATACCCGCCGCAGTCGCACAGCCGCACCAGCGCCCGGGCTGTCGGCAGCCGCCATGACGGACATCACCTGTTCACCCAGAAAGGACAGTACGTCCTGCTTCGTCGCGAAATAGGTAAAAAACGTTCCCTTACCTATATCTGCCGCCTCCGAGATCTGAGCAACCGACGTCTGCTCGAACCCTTGCGTCAGAAACAGCTCTAGGGCCGTCTCGACAATCCTCTGCCGTGTCGCCTCTCTACGACGAGCTACACGCGGACTTGAACTCACAAAGTTATAGTAGCAAGAATTATGACCGCGGTCACGAAGTGAAGCTCAGAAACGTTAAGACGCACGACGCCTAGTGGCAGCTAGTTACCGCTCAGTACAGGGATCGAGAGGCTCTGGCGATGATGGGCTGAAGCAGCCCTGCATTCGGCACTGACCAGATGGAGAACTCGCGGGTATGACTTTGCCCTCCCCTTCGCAACGACGACCAAACGTGCGAGCTCCGAAAGCCGCATCATGACCAAATCCGATACTGCATTCAGCTGGGTGAACAAAGTGGGAGTTATGTTCTGGGTGGGCGCAGAGGGACTCGAACCCCCGACACCCTGCTTGTAAGGCAGG
>NZ_CAMYPD010000032.1 GCF_947286155.1 uncultured Tessaracoccus sp. | reverse complement strand
GCAAGCGCGACCCCCGCGACTTCGCCCTGTGGAAGGGCCACAAGGACGGCGAGCCAGAGACCGCCTCGTGGCCGTCGCCATGGGGTCACGGCCGCCCCGGTTGGCACATCGAGTGCTCCGCCATGGCGGGCAAGTACCTGGGCGCCCAGTTCGACATCCACGGCGGCGGCATTGACCTCCGCTTCCCGCACCACGAGAACGAGCTCGCGCAGGCCCGCGCCGCCGGCCGCGGCTTCGCGCAGTACTGGATGCACAATGCTTGGGTGACGATGTCGGGCGAGAAAATGTCGAAGTCGCTCGGCAACACCGCGCAGGTGAGCGAAGTCACGCGGCAGTTCGACCCCCGCGCCGTGCGCTACTTCCTGCTCGCCCCGCACTATCGCTCCACCATCGAATTTTCCCCCTCCGACGACGACACCCGCGGCTCGCTCGCGGAGGCCGAGAAAGCGATCGAGCGCATCGACTCCTTCGTGCTCCGCGCCACCGAGCACGCCACCGCGTCACCCGACTACACCCACCTCGAGCAGTGGCAGCGCTTCGCTGCGGCCATGAACGACGACCTCGGCACGCCAGGAGCCGTCGCACAACTCTTCGACGTGATCCGCGCCGGCAACCAGGCCCTCGCCCAGGGCGACGATGTCAGCGCCCTCCTCGGCGCCGCCACGGCGATGCTGAACGTCTTCGGCCTCCACCCCCAGGCCCCAGAATGGGCCACCAACGCCACCACCGACGACCTCACACCCATCGTCGACTCCCTTGTGGGAGCGCTCTTGGCGCAGCGTGCGGAGGCTCGCGCGGCCAAGGATTGGGGCACCGCCGACGCCATCCGCGACACCCTCGCCGATGCCGGCCTCACCATCACCGATACCCCTGACGGGGCGAAATGGAGCGTGCGCTGATGCCAGGAAATTCGTCACGACGAGGCGCAGGCAAGCGCGGCCCCAGCAAGGCCGCCGGCTCCGGCGGCCGCAACCGTCGATCGCTACAAGGCCGAGGCCCGACGCCGAAGGCCGAAGACCGCGTCTACCACAAGGCGTACAAGGCGAAGCAGGCCGCGGCAAAGCGCCAGGGCGGCCCCTCGAAGCGTCCCCCGAGGGCGAAGGCCGGCGCCGACTGGGTCGTCGGCCGCAACCCCGTGTTCGAGGCCCTCACCGCCGGGATGCCCGTGAAGCAGGTGTATCTTGCGGAGGGCGCGGAGCGCGACGACCGTATCCGCGACATCCTCAAGCACGCCGCCGAGCATTCCATCCCGCTCCTGCAGGTACCCCGCGGTGAACTCGATCGGGTCACGGGTGGGCTCGTCCACCAGGGCGTCGCCCTCCAGCTCCCCCACTACGACTACGCCGTGCCCGAGGAGCTTTTCGCCGACGGTGTGGACGCCGCAGCGGTCTTCGTCGCGTGCGATGGCATCACCGACCCCCGCAACTTGGGCGCGATCATCCGCTCCGCCGCCGCGTTCGGCGCGGCTGGGGTCGTGATTCCGGAGCGCCGGTCGGCGTCGATGACGGCGGCAGCGTGGAAAACCTCGGCGGGCGCGGCGGCGAGGATCCCCGTCGCGATGGCAGGCAACCTCAACCGCGCGCTCGAGCAGGCGGCCAAGATGGGCTACACCATCGTCGGGCTCGCGGGTGAGGGCGAGGCGCAGCTGGGCGGCATCCCTGGCGCCGACGGGCCGCTGGTGATCGTCGTCGGCTCCGAAGATGAGGGTCTTGCTCGGCTCACCCGCGAGCGCTGTGACGCGCTGGCGCGCATCCCTATCGCCTCCGACGTGGAGTCGCTCAACGCCTCAGTGGCGGCGTCGATCGCGCTCTATGAAGCGAGCCTCCAACGCCCACACAACTGAGGCGGCAGCCAGACCTAACCCGATATCCACATTCGTTTGCGTCAGAGCCCGTTTTCGGCCCGATTTGGCAAACGCGTGTGGATATTGGGTTAGGTGGGCCTTGGGCCCCACGCTTCTAGAAGCGGCTGTCCGCGTCTTTGTACTGCAGGTTGAACCGAATGGGGGTGCTGCTGCCGGTGAAGTTGCCCGCCACGCCCGATACTTCTTGGAAATCGACGCGGATCTTCCCCGCCGCGCTGAATACCAGCGACGCTTGGTCGTCGCGGCCGGTCACCTGGAACGTGGGCTGCACGTCGGATTGCCCGCGCCGCACCGCGTCGGTGGTGATCGTCTTCGGTGTCACAAGTTTGGCTTTGCTGCCGTCGAGCGCCGTGTACGTGAATGAGCTGGGTAGGTCGAGCTCGATATTCGTGCCCGACTCGATGCCCTGAAACTCGACGCGCGCCGCCATCGGGATGGTCAGCCACTGCGCCCCAACGGGTGACCAGCCGTGCTCCGGCGTCCACGGCGCCATAAACGCATTCGACGGGCGCATGCCAATGCGGAAGATCCCCGCCACCGGCTCGTAGCCGGGCGCCTGCGCGGAGTACTGGCGCTGATACACGTTGTCGGGCGGGTCGAACACGACGGTCGTGCGCGAGCGGAAGCCCTCGTTCGCGTTCCAGGCCTCGTCAACCGCGGGGATGCCCTGCACGAGGTCGACGCGGATGGTCTTGCCTTCGTCGGTTATTTCCAGCACCGCGGTGCCCTCAGCGGGGATGCACGCGACGATGAACTCCCACGACACTTGAAACTTCCCCTGCGCGACCCCACCGAACAGGTTCTGTACCGGCATGCCTGTGCCGTCGCGGTTCAGGCTGACGTCGACGGGGTGCTCGGCGTCTTCGACGAACACCGGACGGCCGGCTTGGGCGGTGAAGGCGACGAACCGATACCCCTCGGGTGCTCTGAGGGGTGCGGTTTGATCAATCTGTTGTGCAACCTCGTAGGGGATGCGCTCACTGATGAGCACTTCGCCGATCCGCCCATCCATGTGGGGGGTGCTGAACACCAGCCCCAGCGGTGTGGCGTCGTCGACGCGAATGTGGGTGCCTGCGGTGGAGCGCGCGTAGAAGTCGGGCTCGACGACGCGTTCGGGCGGGGTGGTATCCGTCGGCGTGGGGCTGGCGCGATGATTTTCGGGCGTGAAGTTGATGGGCCCCGAGCAGCCAGCGAGCAGGGGGACCCCCAGCGAAGCGAGCGCGGCTCGACGGGAGACTCTCACGCTGTCCAACCCTATTGACCAAAGCGGTCATTTGCCACGTCTGACCACAATGGCAGCGATAGGTTAGTGTCGTTGCCCAATTTCCGAAGGAGCCCCAGTGAGCGACCTCAACGCAGTATCCGACGCGTACCGGACCTTACTCGACATGATCGGGCAGGTCGAGCCACGCATCGCCGACGCCACCCGCCAGGAACTCGCCGATCAGCGCGCGTCGCTGAAACTCATCGCTAGCGAGAACTACGCCAGCCTCCCGGTGCTCGCGACGATGGGCACCTGGCTGAGCGACAAGTACGCGGAAGGTACCGTAGGCCACCGTTTCTACGCCGGTTGCCAGAACGTCGACACCGTCGAATCCATCGCCGCCGAGCATGCCCGTGAGCTGTTCGGCGCCGAGTACGCTTACGCGCAGCCGCACTCCGGCATCGACGCGAACGTCACCGCCTACTGGGCCATTCTGGCGCACCACATTGAGGCCCCGGCGCTGCAAGAGCTCGGCGCCCGAACCGTCAATGATCTCTCCGAGGCCGACTGGGAGGCCCTGCGCAAGAAGTTCGGCGAGCAGCGTCTGATGGGGATGAGCCTCGACGCCGGCGGCCACCTCACGCACGGCTTCCGCCCGAACGTGTCCGGCAAGATGTTCCACCAGCGCGCCTACGGCACTGACCCGGAAACGCAGCTCCTGGATTACGACGCCGTCGCTCAGCAGGTGGAGGAATTCAAGCCGCTGGTGCTGGTGGCGGGCTACTCGGCTTACCCGCGTCGAGTGAACTTCGCGAAGATGCGCGAGATCGCGGACTCCGTCGGCGCGGTGCTCATGGTGGACATGGCGCACTTCGCGGGCCTCGTCGCAGGCAAGGTGTTCACCGGCGACGAAGACCCCGTGCCGCACGCGCACGTCGTTACTACGACGACACATAAATCGCTGCGCGGCCCCCGCGGCGGGCTCATCCTCGCCACCAAGGAGTACGCCCCCGACGTGGACCGCGGCTGCCCGCTGGTGCTCGGCGGCCCGCTGTCGCATGTGATGGCGGCGAAGGCGGTGGCCCTCGCCGAGGCCCGCACCCAGGCGTTCCGTGATTACGCCCAGCAGGTGGCCGACAATGCGAAGGCGCTCGCTGAAGGCCTCCTCAAGCGCGACGTTCGGCTCGTCACAGGCGGCACCGACAACCACATCGTGCTCATGGACGTGCGCGACTTCGGCATCACTGGGCGGCAGGCGGAGGCCGCGCTGCTTGAGTCGGGCATCGTCACGAACCGCAACTCTGTGCCCAACGATCCGAATGGCGCCTGGTACACCACCGGCGTTCGGCTCGGCACTCCCGCGCTCACGTCGCGCGGTTTCACCACGTCCGATATGGACGAGGTGGCCGGCATGATCGCAGGCGTGTTGAAGGCGACGACACCCACTGCGACGAGCAAGGGCACCCCGAGCCAGGCCAAGTATGAGCTCGACGCTGCGGCCCGCCAGTCTTCGCTCGACGGCGCTTCCAAACTGCTCGACGCTCGCCCGCTCTACCCCGGATTCGAGCTGTAAGCGCGCTGCAGTTCGCACTGCTGCTGTACATACGACGGTGGCGCCGATTCCTCCTAGCTGAGGGCCGGCGCCACCGTCGTTATTGCTGCCTATGCCGCGGTGATTACTTGTACGCGGCGATTGCCTTGGCTACCTCGACGAGCTCGGCTCGCGAGGCGTTCGAGCCGGACACCGATGCGACAGACTTCGGCTTCTTGCCTGGATGGATGTAACACGCTTCCAGCTTCTCGGTGCCGCCGGCCGTCTCGCCGCAGAATCCGCCGTCGAATTCGTCGACGTTCTGCAGACTCTGGCGGGCGTAATCCAAAATTGCTGTCTCCTCGCCAAAGTCGAGGACGAGGATGTTGGCCGAGCCCTTGGTGTACATCGTGAGCCCAAACTCGCTCAGCTGCCACTCGCCGATTTGCTTGGGCAGGTCGTCCACGGTGAGTTCCCCAGCGCCGCCGGGTTGCTGGCCACCAGGCTGTTGACCGCCGGGTTGCTGGCCACCAGGCTGTTGACCGCCGGGTTGCTGGCCACCAGGCTGTTCACCGCCGGGTTGCTGGCCACCAGGCTGTTCACCGCCGGGCTGCTCGCCACCAGGCTGCTCACCGCCGCCCGGGGTGTCCTCACCACCAGGGGTGTCCTCGCCGCCCGGGTCCACGGATTTCGACGGCGGCTCAGCGCTCGAAGACGAGGCACCCGGCTTCGGTTCCGCTGTCCCGCCGTCGTCGCCCTTGAAAAAGAACAGCCACACTAAGACGCCGATCAGCGCCAACACCAGCACGGAAATCGCGATGATGATGCCAACACCAGGCCCGCGACTGCCGTCTGGATTCTGCCCCTGCGGCGGCATCCCGCCGGGCGGCATGCCGGGCCCACCGTTCCAGCCCTGCGGACTCCCTTGGGCGCCATTCCAGCCCTGCGGCCCGCTTTGGGCACCGTTCCAGTTCGGCGCACCGCCCTGGTTGTTCTGCCACTGTCCATGACCTTGTGCCCCGGCAGGCGGATAGCCGGGGGAAGGCTGATTCCCCCACTGCTGCCCGCCATAGTTCTGCGGGTTTCCCTGGCCTGGGTATCTTGGTCCGCTCATCTAATCGTTTCTTTCTGTGAGACGCAGCCCGCCTCCGGGCCCATGCGTATTCTGATCGCTATCGTTCCACCGCGATGATAGCTTTCGCTAGGCGCACCATCTCATCAATTTCGGCGTATCGACTCGACATCAGGAACGTGTGCCCCTTGCCTGCCTTCGGCGCGATGGCGCACGTAATCATCTTCGTTTCTCCCGTCGAGTTCGGGTTCAGATAGCAGGCGCCACCGTCGAACTGCTGCAAACCTTCCCGGCCCTCACTCATCTGCTCTGGGCTCGTGTTCGCGCCGACGGGAAAGAAGCTCATCTGCCTATCGCCGTCTCTGTACACAGGCTGCGAATGCCCGCCCGCTTCTTCAATGTGCAGCTCCCAGCTCTCCAGCTTCACGGGCAGCATCTCGCGCAGGATGGCATACCCTTCCGTCATGGGGTCCGACGCGCTCGGGTCGTCACTGGGCGGCGCCTCCGTCGCGGGCATGTCCGTACTGGGAGCATCACTTGGTTCTGGTTCTGGCTCCGGTTCCGGTTCCGGTTCCGACGGTGCCTCCGTCGCCGATGGCGTGGGATCGGCAGAGGATTGGGGTGAGGGGTCTTCGTCGGTGGGCATGAAGCCCCAGATCAGCAACCCGATGAGTGCAACGGCAAGCACGCCGATCACGACGAAATACGGGGTGCGGTTGGGCCGAGGTGCGTTGGGGGCTCCGGCGAAACCGGGCATTCCCGGCTGTGCAGGTCCGGACATGGTAGGCCTCCTACCTTCGTAGTTCAGCGACGGCGCGCATCAAGGCGTCGTGGTAGTAATCAGCCTAACTGACGCGACGGCCACTGCGGCCACGCCTTCGCCACGCCCTGTGAGGCCAAGACCGTCCGTGGTGGTGGCGGTGACCGTCACCCTGGCGCCCAGCGCAGCGCCCATGACCTCTTGTGCCTCCTGGCGCCGACCTGCCATTCTCGGGCGATTACCGATCACCTGCACCGCGACGTTAACGATCTCGTAGCCTGCCTCACGAACGCGCTTGGCAGTCTCAGAGAGAAATTCGACGCCGCTCGCGCCCGCCCACTGTGGCTCGCTCGTGCCGAAGTTGCTGCCCATGTCGCCGAGCCCGGTGGCGGAAAACAGCGCATCGCACATGGCATGCGCGGCGGCGTCGCCGTCGGAATGCCCTTCGAGGCCGCACGGTTCGTCGGGGAATGTGAGACCGGCTAGGTGCATCGTCGCGCCTTCGACGAGTTTGTGCACGTCGGTGCCAATGCCAACCAGCATGGTCAGCTCCTTGCCCGCCACATTGCCTCGGCCAGGACGAGGTCGAGCGGCTCCGTGATTTTCATCGCCTCGCGATCTCCTTCAACGAAGGTAATCGGCGCACCGACGAGTTCACAAGCTGATGCGTCGTCGGTCACCGCGACGCCGTGCTCCTGAATGTGGCGATGCCCGGCGCGCAGCACGTCGGTGACGAAGCCCTGCGGGGTTTGGATGGCTCTAAGCTCCGCGCGATCAACGACGCTGCTGCCGCCGTCGAGCACGCGTCGGATGGAGTCGATGACGGGCACGACGGGGATCACCGCCTGCGCACCCTCGGCCACCGCCTGCACCACGGATTCCACGACGCGGATCGGAACGAGCGGGCGGGCGGCGTCGTGCACCAACACGACGGGGGCAGCCACCTCGCCCAGACCGTTACGCACCGATTCGTCGCGCTCAGAGCCCCCGGACACGATGGTGAGCTCAGCGACCCCAAACAAGGCGGCGCGGAATTGGTCGAGGTGCCCCGGATGAGCCACGACGACGATCTGCCCCACGCCCGCGCTGCGCAGGATGTCGACGGATCGTCGCACCATCGGCACACCGCCGACATCGACGAGTGCCTTCGGCAGCTCGTGGCCGAGCCTGGAACCAGAACCGGCCGCCACCACGATGGCGGCGACCGGTTGCACGCTGCGGTTGGTCATCTCAGGAGGCGAGAATCTCATCCAGTCGGGCTTCAGCCTTCTCGTTGTCGAGCTTGTTCGCGACGGCGACCTCTTCGACGAGAATGGTGCGCGCCTTGGTGAGCATCCGCTTCTCGCCAGCCGACAGGCCCTTGCCCTGGTCGCGGCGCCACAGGTCGCGGACCACTTCGGCAACCTTCAAGATGTTGCCGGAGTGCAGCTTCTCCATGTTCGCCTTGAAACGACGAGACCAGTTCGACGGCTCCTCAGTGTTCTTATCGCGCAGGACATCGAACACCTTCTCGAGCCCCTCTTCATCGACGACGTCGCGGACGCCCACGAGATCGAGGTTGCATGCCGGGACGCGAACCACCAGGTCGTTTTGTCCGATGATGCGAAGGACGAGATACATGCGGTCTTCGCCCTTGATAGTGCGGTTTTCGATATCCTCGATGACGGCCGTCCCGTGATTGGGGTAGACCACCGTTTCACCGATAGAAAAAGTCATATTGTTTTGGCCCCTTTCGCAGACTATTCTACCAGACTTTTCCGCGTGTCTCCTTGGACAAATCTCAGGGAAGTGTGATTGAGTTCGCCTCCGCGCGATTGCATCTCGATAGGGCGGACGAGCCCGATGGTTGAGTAGCCGCCCCGGCGCCCCCCCCCGCTGGTTGAGTAGCGCCGCAGGCGCGTATCGAAACCCGGCCACACACTTCGATAAGGGCGACGAACCGTCGGGGCGACGAATGTCACTCGTTGCGGCTAATATGACGGCCATCACCTATCGTCTCGGAAGGTTGCACCATGTTCGCTCGCGTACGGAAAGCAGCACTGGCCTGCGTCGCCGCATCTGCCATTGCTCTCACGGGCTGCACCGCCTCCGGGTGGCAGCAGAATGTGCCTCCGGCAGCTGGGGCTCAAGGTGAACTGGCTGTGACGCAAAGCAACGGCGCGGCCGCGAGCGAGAAGGCCCGCAACGTCCTATTCGTCGTCGACGACGAGGGCAAGGGGCTGCTCGCGGGCACCGTCGCGTCGGTGGACGGCACGGAAGTGACCGCCATCCACTACGCGCCGGAGATGCCGGACGGTTCCTTCGGCGAACCCGATCAGCTCGACTTCCAGGCCACCGTGGGTGCCCACGGGGCTGCGCGTTTCGAGGACGGGCCGGTCACCGTCGAGAATCCAGGCCTCACGCCCGGCCGCAATGCGCGCGTCGTCATCGAGCTCAGCACCGGGGCCATCCAGCTCGAGGTGCCGGTGTACGCCAACACGCACCCCGACTTCGAAGAGCTCTGGGAGAACACCCAGTCATAGCCTGCACGGCCGACGGGCAGCGCCCGGCGGGAAGCCCGTCGCTCAGCCTTCGTACTTGTACCCCAGCCCGCGCACGGTGATGAGGCGCTCCGGCTTCGACGGGTCGCGCTCGATCTTCGACCGCAGGCGCTTGATGTGCACGTCGAGAGTCTTGGTGTCGCCGACGTAGTCGCTGCCCCAAATGCGGTCGATCAGCTGGCCTCTCGTCAGCACTCGGCCGGGGTTGCGTAGCAACAGCTCGAGCAGGTCGAACTCGCGCAGCGCGAACCGCACTTCCTTCCCGTCGACGTACACTTGGTGACGTTCGACATCGACGCGCACTCCCCCCACCTCAACGACGTCGGGGACGAGCTCCTGATCTTGCCCGCGACGCAGCACCGCACGCACGCGCGCCACGAGCTCGCGGTGGCTGAACGGCTTGGTGACGTAATCGTCGGCGCCGAGCTCCAGGCCCACCACTTTGTCCACCTCAGAGTCGCGGGCGGTGACCATGACGATGGCGACGTTGGACTGCGCACGCAGCTGCTTACACACCTCGAGCCCGGGCATACCGGGCATCATGAGGTCGAGCAGCACCAGGTCGGCACCATGCTTGTCGAACTCCGCGAGACCCTCGGCCCCGTCGGCTGCGGTGGCGACGTCGAAGCCCTCCTTCTGGAGCATGAACGTGAGCGCGTCGCGGTACGATTCCTCGTCTTCGATGATCAGAATGCGTGTCATTGAACTGTTCCTTCACCTTTCAGATCACTCGGCACGGGAAACCGCAGCGTGAATGTGGAGCCTTGCCCAAGGTTCGACCACACTGTAATGGTTCCCCCGTGTGCCATGACGATGTGGCGGACGATCGAGAGCCCGAGCCCGGTGCCGCCGGTAGACCGGCTGCGGCCGTAATCGACTCGGTAGAAGCGCTCGAAAATCCGCTCCTGGTCTTCCTTCGAGATGCCGATGCCGTTGTCAGACACCTTCACGTCGACGACATCCTCACCGTTGTCGTGCTTCGCGGTGATGCTCACCGCCACCCGGGCTCCCTGGTCGGAGTAGTTGATGGCGTTTTGCACCAGGTTGGTGACGGCGTCGGTGAGCTCCCACTTGTCACCAGCGATCGTGACATCCTGCAGATCACCGACGATGATCTGCACCCGTCGATCTTCCGCAGACTCGCGGCAATTGCTGATGGCATCCTCGACAACATCAACCAGCGATACCGGCTCATGCGCAATGTTGGGTGCTGCCGACTGCAACCGCGACAGGTTGATGATCTGCGACACCAACTCCGACAGACGCTTCGTCTCACGCTGCAGACGCACGGAGAAACGCTCGACGGCCGCCGGGTCGTCCTTCGCGGCCTCCACCGCCTCCGCGAGCACCCCGATCGCGCCGATGGGCGTCTTCAACTCGTGCGAGACGTTCGCCACAAAATCCCGACGGATCGCCTCCACCCGACGGGACTGGGCGTTATCAGACCCCAACACCAGCAGCTGATCCTCGTCGAGCTGACTGATCGACACTGTGAGCGACAGCGGCGGCTCGCCCGGAATCGCCTCCCGGCTAATGTCACCAGAAAACTCCGAGCCAGACTGCCGCACATCCCGCGCCTGTTCGAGCAGTTGCTTGTAACCCAGCCGGGTGCCTTTCACCAGCGAAATATGCACCGCAGCCTCGTTGTGCCCAAGGAGCTCGTCGTGAGGGCCCACGACGGCCGCCCCAATGGGCAACTGCGCAATGAGGCGCTCGACGAGCGGGTCGATCGTCGGATTATTTTGCGCGAGCGCGATCGTGCGTCGGCGAGACGCCCACACCAGCGCCACCACCGCTCCGGCGAGCAGCAACGCCAAGGCCGCCCCCACCAGGCCAGCGCCAATGTACGACATGGCACCGAGTCTAGTGCCCTGCCGCTGCCCGTCGAAGGCACCCAAATCCGTCACCGATCGTTCACACACTGTTTAACATGTCATCCCAGAATGGGAAGGTTGGATGACTAGCGTGGACCGCTGTCCACCAGACTTCATTCAGCCCATAGCATTGAGTACGTCAACCAAGGAGATGCCATGCGAACCAGCTACCACGAAGAACTCGACGGGCTCCTGAAAAGCCTTCTCCACATGGCGGAACTCGTTGAGACCGCACTCGAGGAGAGCACCGCAGCCCTGTTCGAGGCCGACATCAACCGTGCTGAGGCCGTCATCAGCAACGATGCTGAGCTCGATCAGCTGCACGAGAAGCTCGAATACGAGTGCCTGTCCCTGCTCGCCCTGCAGGCCCCCGTCGCCGGCGAGCTGCGTACCGTCGTGTCCGCCATCCGAATGGTCTTCGAGCTCGCTCGCATGGGCGACCTCGCCGCACACATCGCGAAGATCGCGCGCCTCCGCTACCCCAACAAGGCGCTGCCGGAAAGCCTCGAACCCAACTTCCGCTCCATGAGTGAAATCGCGCTGAAGATGATCGACGTGGCGCGCGAGGCCCTCGCCAACCGCGACGCCCAAGAGGCCTATGGCTTGGCCGACATCGACACCAAGATGGACGATCTTCGTCGTGAACACTTCAACGTCCTGCTGGATGAGAACTGGAGCGACGGCATCGCCGCTGCCGTGGATGTCGCGCTCGTTGGCCGTTACTACGAGCGTTTCGCCGACCACGCCGTCGCGGTGGGTCGCCGCACCATCTACCTCATCACCGGCGAGGTCCCGGAGGGCGAAGACTGGCCGAACGCCTGATTCCATCAAACGCCGTGACGCCCGCATACACCCACCAGGTGATGCGGGCGTCACGCATGGGCGGGTAGGCTGCAACTATGACTAACACGCTGATCCTGCTCCGCCACGGCGAGAGCGAATGGAACGCCAAGAACCTGTTCACCGGCTGGGTGGACGTCGACCTCAACGAGAAGGGCCTCGCCGAAGCCGAACGCGGCGGCAAGCTCCTGAAGGACGAGGGCATCCTGCCCGACGTGGTGCACACCTCGCTGCTGCGCCGCGCCATCAAGACCGCCAACATCGCCCTCGACAACGCCGATCGCCATTGGATTCCCGTGAAGCGCTCCTGGCGCCTCAACGAGCGCCACTACGGCAAGCTGCAGGGCCTCAACAAGACTGAAATCCGCGACCAGTTTGGCGAAGAGCAGTTCATGCAGTGGCGCCGCAGCTACGACGTGCCGCCGCCGCTGATCGATGCCGACGGCGAGTTTTCGCAGTTCTCCGATGAGCGATACGCCGACATCCCCGAGTCGGAACGTCCGCTCACCGAGTGCCTCAAGGACGTCGTCGGCCGCATGCTCCCCTACTGGGAAGCCGAGATTAATCCCGACCTCACCGCGGGCAAGACCGTGCTCGTCGCCGCACATGGCAACTCGCTGCGTGCGCTGGTGAAGCACCTCGATGAGATCTCCGATGACGACATCTCGAGCCTCAACATCCCAACCGGCATTCCGCTGGTGTACGAGCTCGATGATGCCTGCAAGCCCGTCACGAAGGGCGGCCGCTACCTCGATCCGGAGGCCGCCGCTGCTTCCATCCAGGCCGTCGCCAACCAGGGCAAGAAGTAACCGTCGGGCCACACCCGCCTTGTGACCGTTATCCTCCACGCCTGCACAAAATCCTCGAAATCCGGGGGTGTGCAGCTTCTCGTGGAGGATAACGGTCACTTTTTCGTGGTGCCTGAGAGCGCCCCGCCGGCCAGAGCCAACGCAGGTGGCCCACCTCTCTGGCCAGTCCCGTCCAGATTTCGACCGTTATCATCCACGAGAAGCCGCGAACCCCCTCAATATCCAGATTTTCTTCGGGCGTGGAGGATAACGGTCATTTTCAGGTGGTCGCTGCTTCAGCGCTGCTCACCGCGTAGGCTTGCGATATGCAGACAGCAGTAGTGACAGGTGCAAGTTCAGGTATCGGCGCCGCAACCGCGCGGCTGCTCGCGCAGCACGGCCACAAGGTGATGTGCGTGGCCAGGCGGGCCGAGCGCGTGGAGTCCCTGGCGAGCGAGATCGGCGGCATCGCGTTCCCCTGCGACATCACCAACCCCGATGACGTGGCCCGCCTCGCGGAAGCCGTCGGGGATTCCCTCGACGTACTGGTCAACAACGCTGGCGGCGCGCTGGGCCTCGAAAATGTCGGCGAGGCGCGCCTGGACCTGTGGGAACGCATGTACGCCACTAACGTGCTCGGCACCGCGCGCGTCACCCAGGCGCTCCTGCCCGCGCTCACCACGGCGACGGGCATCGTCGTGTTCGTCACCTCAATCGCTGCCGACGCCGGCTACGAAGGCGGCGCGGGGTACTGCGGCGCCAAGGCCGCCGAACGCTCGATGGTGGAATCCATGCGGCTGGAGCTCGTGGACACCGACGTGCGCATCACGGAGATTGCGCCCGGCCTCGTCGCCACCGATGAGTTCTCGCTCACCCGTTTTGAGGGCGACGCCGACCGCGCCGCAAAGGTGTATGAAGGCGTGCCTGGCCCGCTGGTTGCGGAAGACATCGCCGACGCCATCTGCTGGATGGTCACCCGACCCCACCACGTGAACGTCGACCGCCTGACCATCCGGCCGCGCGCCCAGGCAAAGCACAAGATGCATCGCGTCACCCAGTAGCGCGCTACTTCGTTACTCCGACGGCGCCTCGTCGTCGTGGTGCTTCCCGCGGCGCTTGAGCTTGCGGAACACCGACGTCACTGGGTTGCGGGAGTCTCCCTCATCCACGGCGACGGGGGGCAGGTCTGCATCGCTGTCGTGGTCGTGGGTGAAGCGCACTCGACGGAGCACTAGGTCTTGGAAGAAGCGGGCTGACTTCTCCGATTCACCACCGACGACGTGCCCGTCGTCCGTAGCCCACGCGATATCACGGGCGACACGTTCGCCAGTTCTGAGGTCGATCATGTCACCCAGGTAGCGCAACACGACGGCGCTCGCCGCCGCCACCGGCACCGCTAGGAAGGCGCCGATGATGCCAAACCAACCGCCGCCGAGCAGCACTGCCAGGATGATGACGACGGGGTGCAGCTCCATGACGCGAGACTGCAGCACGGGCTGCAAGATATTGCCCTCCAGCTGCTGCACCAAGATGACAAGACCGAGCACGAGGAGCGCCTGCACGACGTCGCCCGTCACCAACGCAACGAGCACTGCGACACCGCCTGCGGTGACAGCGCCAACGATGGGAATGAATCCGGCCATGAACGTGAGCACGGCGATGGGGAACGCGAGCGGCACTTTCATCAGCCACAAGCCAGCGCCGATGAACACCGCATCTACCATGGACACGATCGCCTGCGTGCGGATGTACCCCGACAAGGTATTCCACAGGCGCGTGAACAGCTCAGAGACGTGGAAACCGCCCCGTCGCCCGACGACCGTGCGCGCCCAGCCAACAAACTTGTGCCCGTCCTTCAGCATGAAGAACACGATCACGAGCGTCATAGCCAGTGTGACGAGGCCGCTGGATACGCTGCCGCTCACATTGAGCGCAATGCTCACGAGATCTTCAGAATGCCCCTGCAACCACTCGGTGAGCTGACCAAGGTATCTATTGAGCTGTTCGTCGTGAATGTTCAGCGGCGGGCCCGACGCCCAGTTTTGCACCTTGCGGATGCCCTTCACCGTTTGGTCGGCGAGCACCGGCCACTGGCTCACGACGCTGGGCGCGATCAAGCTCACCAGCCCACCAATCAGCCCAGCACCGAGCAGCAAGCTCACCAGAGCACCGATGCCGTGGGGTACACCGATACGACGAAGACCGCTCACGACGGGATACAGCACGGAAGCGATGAGTAACGCGAGCAGCAATGGGATGAGCGCCTCGCGCACCTGACCCAACGTCCAGAAGGTGAGGGCGACCGCGGCAGCCATGAGCAGGAACCGCCCGCACCACGCTGCGAACGCCTTCGCGCCTTCGCCGATCACGTCGGCGCGGTCGACTGGAGCGCGCGGGTTGGGAGCTGGGAGGGTTCCGTGGCCGTCGGGGTCAACGGGGTCCTCGCGGCGTTTGCCGCTCATCTCCTGGCGCAGCTCGTCGAGCGAAAGCGGCTGCGTCGGTTCGTCCTCGTCGTAGCTCATCAAACCTCCAATCCCGGAGCCTATGCTATCCAATCGTCTGAGCGGGTAGCTGGGTATGCATCTCGATACGGGCCTTCGGCCCTACTCGATGATCGGGGGCAGTCGCCTCAGCACCGATGGTTGAGTAGCCGCCGCAGGCGGCGTATCGAAACCCCTCCCTAACAAGGAATGCGGGAACCCACCTGTTTCGGTGGGTTCCCGCATTCTTTATCGTCAGATCGAACTGCGGCGGGTCAGTCGGCCATTGCGATGAGGGCCTGGCCGCCCTGGACTGCGTCGCCCTTCTCCACGAGGATGGTCTCGATCTTGGCGGCCTTGGGCGCCGTGATCTCGGTCTCCATCTTCATGGCCTCGAGCACCAGCACGACGGTGCCGGCCTCGACTTCCTGGCCTTCCTCCACGAGGATGCGGCTCACCGAGCCGGCGAGCGGCGCGGTAATGGCACTCGCGCTCGACGCGGGCATCGATGCCTTGGTGGGGATGGGGTTCGAGCCACCATTGACGCCGATGACCACCGGCCCCAATCCCTGGCGCTCCTCTTCCTGCACCTCGACTTCGATCTCGTACTCCGTCTTGTCGACGGTCACCTTCAACTTCATCATTGCCTACTCTCGGACTGTCAACGGATGTGGGGTACGGAACGGTTGTGCACACGCCCACGCGCAGCCGCCGCCCAGCTTTCCTGGTGACGGAAGCGCACCGCACGCACCTTCGCCTTGTGGCCCATGTACGCCGCAATCGCGGCGCCAATCACCACGAGGTGCTCCTCGGGAATCTTCTTATCGGAATTCAGAGCAGCGAGCTGCGCCTCCACGGAGGCCAGACGCTCGGTGAGCGCCTGCACCTGCTCTTGGAGTTCCTTCACGGATACATCAGACATCTGCGTGCTCCGATCAGGCCGGGCCCAGGCCGTGCTTCTTGGCCGGACGAATCTCGCGCTTGCCGACGAGGATCTCGAGCGCCATCGCGATCTCACGGCGGGTGTCTGCGGGGTCGATGATGTCGTCGACGAGGCCACGCGCGGCCGCCATGTACGGCGTCGAGAAGGTCTCGCGGTATTCCTCCACGAGTTCTGCGCGACGCGCCTCCTTGTCTTCGGCAGCCTCGATCTCCCGACGGAATACGACGTTGGCAGCGCCCTCGGCACCCATCACGGCGATCTCAGCCGTCGGCCATGCAAACACCTTGTCAGCGCCCAAGTCCTTCGAGCACATCGCAAGGTACGCGCCACCGTAGGCCTTGCGCATGACCACGGTGATCTTCGGCACCGTCGCGGCGGAGTAGGCGTAGAGCATCTTCGCGCCGTGGCGGATGATGCCGCCGTGCTCCTGCGCGACGCCAGGCAGGAAGCCGGGCACGTCGACGAGGTTCAGCAGCGGGATATTGAACGCGTTGCAGAACCGGATGAACCGCGACGCCTTGTCCGACGAGTCGATGTCGAGCACGCCCGACATCACCGACGGCTGGTTGGCGATGATGCCCACCGTGCGGCCGTTGATGCGGGAGAAGCCGACGACGATGTTCATCGCCCAGCCGGCCTGGACTTCGAGGAAGTCGCGACGGTCGACGATCTCGGCGATCACGTCACGCACGTCGTAGCCCTTGTTGCCCTGCACGGGAATGATGTCGCGGAGCTTCTCGTTGGGCTCCACCACGTCGTCCGGGTCAACGATCGGCGGCTCTTCGGAGTTGTTCTGTGGAAGGAAGCTCAGCAGCTTCTGGGCGATGAAAATGGCCTGCTCGTCGTCGTCGGCGACGAAGTGCACGACGCCGGAGCGTCCCATGTGCGCGTCGGCGCCACCGAGGTCGTCCTGGGTCACTTCCTCGCCGGTGACCTGCTTGATCACGCCGGGGCCCGTGATGAACATGTGGGCCTTGCGGGTCTGGATGATGAAGTCGGTCAGCGCCGGGGAGTACGCCGCGCCACCGGCGCAGGGGCCGGAGATGATGGAGATCTGCGGCACCGCACCCGACAGCAGCACGTTCTGGTAGAACACCTTGCCGTAGCCCGACAGCGAGTCGATGCCTTCCTGGACACGGGCGCCGCCCGAGTCGTTGATGAAAATGAACGGGGTGCCGGTTTCCAGCGACGAGTGCAGCGCCTCAGCCACCTTGATGGAGTGCGCCTCGCCAGCAGAACCGCCCATGACGGTGAAGTCCTGGCTGGCGACGTGCACGGGCCGGCCGTACACGGCACCGGTGCCGGTGACCACACCGTCGGCGGGCATGTTGGCTTTGTCCATGCCGAAGGTGGTGGTGCGGTTGCGACGGAACGCGCCGACTTCCTGGAAGGTGCCGTCGTCGAGCAGCCGTCCCAGCCGCTCGCGAGCCGTCATCTTGCCCTTGGCGCGCTGCTTCTCCAGCTTTGCCTCGCCGCCGCCGGCCTCAACCTCAGCGCGGCGTTCCTTCAACTGTTCGAGGCGATCAGCCATCGTGTATTCGTGAACCATGCTCATGCTCCTCAGGCGGGCTCAACCGTGACGCTGTGTTCGCGTCCGGCCAGCTTGACGTTGTAGTTGACGGGTGCGGTGATGCCCTGCGCGGGGCCTGCGGCCTTGGCTCGCTCGGCAGCCAGCTGCTCGGGCGACTTGGCGACGCTCTTCGGGCCTTCTGCACGGGTGGCGAGGAATATCGCGGCCACGTTCGGGAACATGGCGTGCGTGAGCACGTCCTCGTCGGTGCCGTCGAAGCCTTCGAGCCCCTTCGCCTCCTCCGTGAGCTTGTCCCACTCGGGTTCCAGCAGGTCGGCGGGGCGCACCGTGATCTGGTCCTTCTTGGCCTGCGCCTTCGCGAGCTCGATCACCTCGGGGTTGCGCTCGCCCAGGCATTCGCCGTAGTAGCCGAGCATCAGGTCGGCAAACTCGCCGGTCATCACCTTGTAACGACCCATGAGGACGTTGAACACAGCCTGCGTGCCGACGATCTGCGACGACGGAGTCACCAGCGGCGGGTGCCCTGCGTCGGCCTTGACTCGCGGAACTTCGGCCATCACTTCGTCGATGCGGTCGCCAGCGCCCTGCGCCTTGAGCTGCGAC
The DNA here is from genome assembly GCF_947286155.1 of uncultured Tessaracoccus sp. Taxonomy (GTDB): domain Bacteria; phylum Actinomycetota; class Actinomycetes; order Propionibacteriales; family Propionibacteriaceae; genus Arachnia. Next base: position 15,581 of record NZ_CAMYPD010000032.1, on the reverse strand, counting down.
TCCATGTTGGAGAGCATGCCGCCGGGGATCTGGGAGCTGAAGATACCGGTATCGACGAGCGTCTTCGACTCGAACTCCGCGTACTTCGGGCGCACGCCCTTGAAGTGGTCGCGGATCTTCACGAGGCGGTCCATGTCCAGGCCGGTCTCGTAGCCGGTGTCTTCCAGCATCTCGACGAGCGACTCGGTGGGGTTGTGGCCGGGGCCGAGCGACATCGAGGAGATCGCCGTATCGACGACGTCCGCGCCAGCTTCGATGGCCTTCATCAGCGAAACGAGGGTGACGCCGGTGGTGGAGTGGCAGTGGACGTTGATCTGCACGTCGCCGTAGGTGTCCTTGATGCCCTTGACGATGTCGTAGGCGGGCTGCGGCTTCAGCAGGGCGGCCATGTCCTTGAATGCGATGGATTCTGCACCCATGTCGATGAGCTGACCAGCCAACTTGATGTATCCCTCGACGGTGTGTACCGGAGAGATCGTGTAGCAAATCGTGCCCTGAGCGTGCTTGCCCGCGTCGCGCACAGCCTGCATCGCACGCGCCATGTTGCGGGGGTCGTTCAGCGCGTCGAAGACGCGGAATACGTCCATGCCGTTCTCGGCAGACTTCTCCACGAACTTGTCGACGACGTAATCCTCGTAGTGACGGTAGCCCAACAGGTTCTGCCCGCGCAGCAGCATCTGCAGCCGCGAGTTCGGCATCAGCTTGCGGAACGTGCGGAGACGCTCCCAGGGATCTTCGTTGAGGAAGCGGATGCACGCGTCGTACGTCGCACCGCCCCAGCATTCCACGGACCAGTAACCGGCCTTATCAATGTCTTCACACGCATCGACCATGTCCTCCATGGCCATGCGAGTTGCCATCAAACTCTGGTGCGCGTCACGGAGGGCAAGCTCGGTGACGCCAATCTTTCGCGCACTCATGCGTACTATCCAACCATGACACCCAAGGCCCTCAATAGGCACCCCTGACACGAAGCAGCCACCGGCCGTTTGATAGAGTTCGGGAGCCTATTCTGCCCATTCGCAGGCCACATCGGGTGTGTAGCAGCGACGCTGCTCGGGCCCACGGCGCCTGCTGGGCCATGCCCCGAAAGATAGATCAAGTTCGTGGCTCGTCTGACCACCACGAACTTGATCTATCTTGACTCATCCGCGCTCTGGGTATCAGTACTCAACTCCGATGTCCTGCCTTGCAGGGGGCCACAACTGACCCTCCTCGTTGTTAGCGTCGCTGACGAACAAGGAGCAGCATGTCGTATACCGAGTCACCTCTGTCCGCCACCGTCGAACGAGTGCTCAGCAACCAAGAGAGCGAGCTCCCCACCGAGCTACCCGAACCCGCTAGTGTGCGCGTCGAACGTCACGCCGGAGCGGTCGCCGTGACCTCGGATGGGCGCACGGTCACCGTCGAGTTGATGTCTCCCTTGAAGCTCACCGCGCCGGAGCTCGCCGAGGCCCTCACGCAGGCAGCCAACGAGGCCCTGCAGCAGGCGCATGAGCAGTTCATGAGCGAGTTGGCGGCTGCCGACGGGGGCTCGTCGCTGGAATCGATGGCCGCGCTGGGCGCTGAGCTGCGTGAGGCCTACGACGCCGAGTGGAAGGCCCTCGACGAACGTATCGACAAGGTGGCAGCGCTGTGAACTACCAGTTCTCTCCGTCGTCGTGGCACAACGGTTCGCGGAGCCTCGACACCACCGCGCAGCAGTTCGTGTCGCAAGCCAGCGGCATCCTGGGCAGGCTCATGAACGTGGCGGACACGGTGCCGATGGCCTCCACGCAAGCCGACGCGGCCGTCGCCCAGATCCTCATGGCCGTCGGCAGCGCTGGCCAGCGCACCGTCGCGGGCATCGCGCGCGGCTTGAGCTCCGAAGCCGGCATCACGCGCGACACCGGCGACGCCTACGAGCGCTGCGAAACGAACAACGAATCCATCGCGTCCAAGGTGGGTGAATAGCAGTGGGTATCCAGCTTCCTGGCGCCCTCCGCGAGGCGCAGGCGTTCGTCGGGCTCCCGTTCCCCAGCACCAATGAGTCGGCGCTGCAGGGCAGAGCCTCCGATTGGCACCAGCTCGCGTCCCTCGCCGCCTCCACGCTGAGTGAGATTTCCCAGACCGCGCAGTCGGTGGCGTCGCAGAACAAGGGCGAGGCCGTCGACGCGTTCGCTGAGTTCATGGCCAGCGGCGGGGGCAACGTCGGTTCGCTGCGAGATTTCCAGATGGCGTGCCAGTCCGTCGCGGTGGCGCATCACATGGCCGCGATGACCATCCGCACCCTGAAGATGGCCATCATCGCGCAGCTCAGCATCGTCGCCACCGCGATCAACGTGGCGAAGGCGGTGCCGCAAGCGATTCCGGCGGCCTACCAGGTGCGGCAGCAGGCGTTCATGTTCATTCAGCAGGCGACGCAGATGGCGGCGAGTCAGTTGAGGGCAGGCTGATGGCGAAGCGATACCCACCCGAAGTTGTCGACCTGGCCAATGGCGGCATGTTCCGTCGCGTCGTCGGCAAGAAGTTCAACCACAAGAACGTCCCCGACTCCATGCAGGGCGTGGACGACGAGCAATTCTTCGACAACCTCGATAAGGCCGAGGAGAAGGCGTCGAAGAAGAAGTACACCGACAAGCGTAAGAAATTCGTCGGCTCCACCCCCAGCAAGTACAGCAACGTCGGCAAGCATGTGCTCGAACGCATGCACGACGAGGACCCGTCGCAGATCAAAAACATGCCCGACGGCGGGCCTGCAGACTGGAGCAAGGACGAACTCAAGAAGGTGCAGGTCAAGGGCGAGGACGGCAAGTTCTACGGCTACGACGAGTGCGACATGGGGCACTACCCCATCGATGCCGTCGTGTATTGGAACAACGTCGGGCGATTCTACGGACCCCAGGCGCCCGAAGTGCGCGAGTGGATGAACGACCCCAACAGCTACATCCTCCAGCCGGGCGTCTTGAACCAGGGCGACGGGCGCATCATGGGCGCATCAGGCATGACGTATCAACCGCCCGTGACGCTCCCCGACGGTGTCGACATACGCGACGTCGAGTCCGATGTGTTGAAGGAGCTTCGAGATTTCAAGGGCGAACCGAAAGACATCGGCGGTTAGGATTTAGAACATGACTAGGCCAGCTGTAGACGGCGAGCTGCAAGGCCGCCTCGACGAACTCATTGCCGACGGCGTGCAGGCCCGCAATGCCGACGATCTGTCCGGTGCACTCAGCAAGTGGCAGGAGGCGTGGAGTCTGCTGCCCGAGCCAAAGCTCAGCTGGGAACTGTACCCGCAGGCGCTCACCCTGAGCATCACGGACACCTCCGTCGACGCGGGGGAGATCGCCGACGCCGCCCGCTGGCTCGAGCTGCTGGAGCAGGCGTACACGCCGCACACCGAAGAGTCGCGCGTGCTCGTCGACTTCGTGAAGGCGAAGCTGTTCTTCCGCGCAGGCAAGGATGAGCTCGCGTTCGCCTATTTCGACGCCATCGTGAAGGCCAAGGGCATGCAGATCTTCGACGGTGAAGCCCCCACCTACCTGGAGTTTTACCGTTCGCATGCGCAACCGGAAACAGCGCCGGCGAGCCCCGCTGGAGCGCCGCGTATCGAGGTGCCCGACCCCGGAACGGGCAGGCCGCAGGTGCAGCTCGACGACGCCACCCACCGTCGGGTGGTGGCGCTGATGGAGTCCGGCGACGAGTTGGTCGAGCGCGACGACGAGGCGCAGGCTGCGCAGCAGTACATCGAGGGGCTCCGCCTGCTGCCCGACCCAAAGACGCAGTGGGAGCACGCGCTGATGCTGTACATCGCGCTGGCCGATGTCTGCCTCAGCTTCGAGCAGTACGAGGCTGCCGAAGACGCTGCCCGGTACGCGATGCAGTCGCAACATGGTCTCGGTAATGGGTACGTCTGGCTGCGGCTAGGCGATGCGTTGCGCGGGCAGCACCGCGATAAGGACGCGCTCGAGGCGTACACCTCGGCGTACATGGCGGAGGGCGACGAGCTCTTCGAAGGTGAAGATGAGGCGTTGGCCATGCTCGACGAAGCAGGCATCCGAAAGGCCTAGCCACCGTCGCGATTGCAGGGCCGACTTCGCCCGCGCGTGCTACTCGGGCGCGCCTCCCGTAGGTTAGAGGCATGCGGCATGAACAGCAGACGGTGCAGGGCCCCACGTGGCGAATCCAGGTGCTTGGCGAAGCACTCGTACGGTTTGAGTGGGATGCGGACGGCGTCTTCGTCGATGGCCCCACCCAGGTGGTGACCGACCGCCCCGTCGAGCGCACGTCGATGGTGGTCGAGGAACGCGGCGACGGTGTGCAGATCATCACGGAGGCGTTCCAGCTGGATTACGACGGCGCCTCGCCCAGCGTTGCCGGGCTCACCGTCCGGGCGCGATCGAATTACCATGCGGTCTGGCGCTTCGGGCAGCCCTTCGAGAACCCGTTTGCGCGGCTGTTCAACAAGCCCATCAATCTCGGCGGCACCACACGCACGCTCGACACCGTCGACGGGCGTTGCGAGCTGGACGACGGCATCGTGAGCGATCTCGGCATCAGCGTGCTCGACGATTCGGCATCGTTCCAGGTGCTCGCCGACGACGAGTTCGTCGCGCCGCGCGAGGGGCACGTCGATCAGTACGTGTTCGTCCACGATCGCGATCACGCAGGGGCGCTGGCTGATTTTGCCCGGCTGACCGGCCCCACGCCGCTCGTTCCGCGGTACGCGCTCGGCAACTGGTGGAGCAGGTTCCACCGCTACTCAGCGGACAGTTACAACGAGCTCATGAACACGTTCGAGCGCCACGAGCTGCCGTTTAGCGTGGCCGTCATTGATATGGATTGGCACATCACCGACGTGGAGCGCCGCTTTGGGCATGGCTGGACGGGTTACACCTGGAACCGCGAGCTCTTCCCCGATCCCGAGGCGTTCCTGCAGGGCCTGCACGAGCGCGGGTTGGCGGTGTCGCTGAACGTCCATCCGGCTGACGGTGTCCGGGCCTTCGAGGATGCGTACCACCGGGTGTGCGAGATGGTGGGGCAAGAACCGGGTGACGAGTTGCCCGTCGATTTCAATCTCACTGACCCTGCGTTTAGGAGGGCGTACTTCGAGGCGGTGCATCACCCGTTGGAGGCGCAGGGCGTCGACTTTTGGTGGATCGATTGGCAGCAGGGCTCCGTCGCGCAAAACGGCATGGACCCGCTGTGGCTCCTGAACTACTTCCACACGGTGGACATGGCGCGACGGGGTCAGCGCCCGCTGGTCCTCTCCCGCTACGCGGGCCCAGGGTCGCATCGCTTCCCCGTCGGGTTCTCGGGCGACGTGGTCTCGTCGTGGGCGTCGCTGGCGTTCCAGCCTGAGTTCACGGCGACGGCTGCCAACATCGGCTACGGCGTCTGGAGCCACGACATCGGCGGGCACCTGCTGGGTGTGCGCGACGATGAGCTTGCGCTGCGCTGGCTGCAGTTTGGGGTGTTCTCCCCCATCAACCGGCTGCATTCCAGCAACGACGAGTTCTCCCGCAAGGAACCGTGGCAGTACCGCGACGATGTGAGCGACGTGATGGGCGCGTTCCTGCGGCTCCGCCACGCGCTGGTGCCGTACCTCTATTCGGAGTGGGCGGACGGCACCCCGCTGCTCAAGCCCATGTACCACGCCTACCCTCTGAGCGAGGGTGCCTACGACGTGCCGAACCAGTACCTGTTCGGCAGTCAGCTCATCGTCGCCCCCGTGACTTCCCCGGTGGACGATGTCACCCAGCTCGCGGCCACGCACACGTGGCTTCCTGAGGGGCGGTTCGTCGACGTGTTCACTGGGTTGCGGTACGTCGGAGGCCGGTATGTGACGATGCATCGGGATATTGAGTCCGTTCCCGTGCTCGCGCGCGAGGGCGCGATCATCCCGCTGGCTGCACGCGGTACCCGTCCTGCGGATCTGCCTGAGCTCTTCGACGTGTGGGTGGCCCCCGGCGCCGATGGCAACTACACGCTGGTAGAGGATGACGGGGCGCTCGACCCCGCGACAGTCACCACGCGCATCACCTGGCATGATGCGACGCGCACGCTCACCGTCGACGTGCCTACCGGCGCCACTCACATTCTGCCTGAGACTCGCACCTGGCGGGTTCGGCTGCTGGGCAGCGGCATCGACGAGCTGCGCGAGGCCAGCGTGACACTACGCACCTCGCCGCTGGAGTGGACCGCGCCTGAGGTAGTGGCCGACGACGACGTGCGCGCCCGCTGCCAGGCGATCTTGGAGCGCGCGCAGACGGCCGTCGCCCACAAACACACCGCGGCACGCATTCTCGACGAGGCCTCGTCGCCGCTGCGCGCGGTGCAGGCATTGAGCGAGACCCCGGTCCGTGGCGCAACCCCCGACGAGGTGACCCGCCTACCCGAGCCCCTCGTCGCGGCCCTTACCGAGGTGTTGACCGCGTCCGCATGATCGGCTCCGGAGGTTGGTAGCCGCTGGCCCCACCACCGGTGGTTGCGTAGCGCCGGCCCCATCACCGGTGATTGAGTAGCGCCCGTAGGGCGCGTATCGAAATCACCTCCCACGAAAACTTCAAAATCCGTACGCAGATTGATCAAACCGTCCGATTTTGGGGGGTTAAGCGAATCTGCGTACGGATTTTGAAGTTTTTTCGCGCTGCATCTCGATACGGCGACTTCGTCGCCTACTCGATGGCCGGATAGGGTGGGGCGCCCGCGTCACTCCCGGTGGTTGAGTAGCCGCCGTAGGCGGCGTGTCGAAACCCCGGGCTTCTTCAGCGTCAGGACTGCTGCTTCTTGGCTTCCTCGAGGAGCGCGTCGATGTCGAGCTCCTTGATCTGCTCGATCAGGGAGTCGAGCTGCTTGCCGCTCAGCAGGCCGGACTGGCGGAACACCAGCTGGCCCTTACGGAACCCCATGATGGTGGGGATAGACTGGATCTCGAGCGCGGCGGCGAGGTCGCGGGCGTCCTCGGTGTCAACCTTGGCGAACACGACATCGGCGTGGCGATCGGAGGCTTCCTCGAAGATCGGGCCGAATCGCTTGCACGGGCCACACCAATCAGCCCAGAAGTCGACGAGCACCACCTCGTTGCCCTCGACGGTGGACGCGAAGTTCTCGGTGGTCAGTGCCGTGGTGGCCATACGTAGTCCTTCCCTACTTGGTTACTCTTCATACCAACGTGCAGCGAGCCTAGTTCATTCCCGATGGGCAACTAATTGAGCGCGAGGATGCGTCGGAATGGCAGCGGCACCCGGATTTCCTCACGCCGCGCTCGATCGGCAAGATGCTCGACCGCCGCATGCGCGCGCGCCGCATCGTCGGTAGCCCGCAGCCCCGCCAGGAGCAGTTCAGCGTCGCTACGGTTGCGCACCGTGAAGTAGAACTTGGCGCGCGCGTCCTCCGCCTTCTGCAGCCCGGCATAACGCAGCAGCCGCACTGCGCGGAACTCGGTCTGCCCCGGCACGTGCGGAAAACGCCGCAGAATACGCACCAGTGACGACATCTCCTTCGCGTCGTCGAAGTTCAGGGGGCGCATCGACGGGGTCAGCGCGGCGAACATACCTCCCGGGCGCAGCACCCTGGCGACTTCCGAGAGCATCAGCATCCGGTTCTCGTTGACCGCGAGCCCCATGTCGCTCACCACGGCGTCGAAGGTTGCCGGCCCAAACGGCAGATAGTTCACATCGCCTTGCACGAGCTCGCGCCTACCCGGTCGCTGGGCAACCGCGATGGCGCTGGCGGACCAGTCGACGCCCACCACCAACCGTCCGTCACGGGCCACTTCTTCCACCATCGAACCGGAGCCGCAGGCGAGCACCAGCACCCGATGAGCGGTAACAGATACCGCGCGCCCCAACCACTGGTACGGGGTGTGTGCACCGCCGAAGCTGCGCGAGAGCACCTCCTCGATGGCGCCGGGGCGGCGGTTGAGTAGCCAGTGCAGCGTTTGATCGTTCACGTCACAGCACCGTGACGAACAGCAGTTCGGCATCGACGGGTGAGATCTCGAGCTCATGCTCCCCCACGCGGACGCCCAAGCCGTCGTCGACGCGCTCCAACTCTGCGCCGGGCAGCACGCCAGCCTCGAGGAGTGCCGCGAACGATTCGCGGCTGGCTTGGAGATGTTCACTCAGCCGAATGACACGCAAGTTCGTAGCGCCTTGTCGCGAGGCTTCGGCGAGGGTCAGCACCTCGTCTTCGGGGGCATCGGAGACGGTGATGCCCAGCTCGTCGAGCGCTGGAATGGGGTTGCCGAAGGGGGAACAAACCGGGTCGTCGATGATGTTCACTAGGCGCTGCTCGACGTCGAGCGAGATCACGTGCTCCCAGCGGCAGGCCTCGTCGTGCACTTTCTCCAAGTCCAGCCCGATCACGTCGGTAAGGAGGCGTTCCGCCAGCCGGTGCTTGCGCATGACGCTTCTCGCCAGGGCGCTGCCCTCGTCGGTGAGTTTGATGGTGCGGTCGGGCTGCACGACGAGTAATCCGTCGCGTTCCATGCGGGCGACGGTCTGTGACACCGTCGGCCCGGATTGATGCAGCCGCTCCGCAATGCGGGCACGCAGAGGCGCGACGCCCTCCTCGAGGAGTTCGTACACCGTCCTCAGGTACATCTCGGTGGTGTCAATCAGGTCGCTCATCGATAGTCATCATAGACTTTCTGAGCGCCTCCATGGACGGGTTTCAGAGCACTCGCTCTCCGCGATGCCATACCTGGTGGAGGGTGCCGTCGTCGTCGACGAGGCACACGTCGGCACGTTTCCCGACGGCGAGCTCGCCCACATCGTCTAGCCCGTGGAATCGCGCCGGGGTCGTTGCCGCCATGGCCGCAACGTCGGGGATGGAGATGCCGACGGTACCCACGCAGAACTGAAATGCGTCGGCCATGGTGAGTGTGCTGCCGGCGATGGCGCCCTCCGAGCCGTCGTCGGTAGTCAGCCGGGCGACGCCGTCGCGCACCTCAACATCGAGGTTGCCGAGCAGGTAGCGCCCGTCGTCGGCGCCGGTGGCGCTCATGGCGTCGGTGACGAGCCCGATGCGGTGCGCGCCAGCCGCGTCGTAGGCCATGCGGATGACGTCGGGGTGGAGGTGCACTCCGTCGCAGATGAGTTCGACGAGGACGCGTTCGTCGTGCAGCAGCGCGGGCACCGGCCCGGGCTCGCGGTGGTGGATGCCATTCATGGCGTTGAACAGGTGCGTGGCGACGGTGGCGCCTGCCGCGATGGAAGCGTTGCAGATGTCGGCATCGGCGTTCGAGTGCCCGAATGCGACGGCGACGCCCGCCTCGACGAACTGCTGGATCGCCTGCATCGCGCCCTCGCGCTCGGGGGCCATCGTAATCATGCGCAGCGCGGGCCCACCGGCGTCGAGGAGGCGCTGGACGGTAGCGGGATCCGGGTCGATGAGTAGGTGTTCGGCGTGGGCGCCCTTCTTCTCGGGCGCGAGGAATGGGCCCTCGAGGTGGATGCCGTCGATGACGCCCTCCTCGGTGAGCTGCCGTAACACTTCCTCCTGCGCCACCAGGTCGTCGACGGAGAGCGTCACGGTGCTGGCGAACAGCGTGGTGGTGCCTTTCGAGAGGTGGAAGGCGCGGGCGCGACGGTTGGCGTCGAGGTCGGGGGTGCCGAAGCTCACCTGCACGGCGCCGTGGCAATGGGTGTCGACGAAGCCTGGCACGGCCCACAGGGGCATCGCGTCGGGGGCACCATCGGAGATGTCGACGATGCGGTCACCGTCGACGGTGACCCTCGCGTCGGCGACGATGCCCTGCGCGGTTACGGCCTTCTGCACCACAAAACTCTGCATTGCTCCATTCAAACAGGCTGCCCGGCTGCTGAGCACCAATTGCAACGAAATGAGCAAGTGGAATGATGGGAGGCATGCAGATTCCCCACCACCTCCTTCCGCACGATGGCAGATTCGGTTCTGGGCCGGCGAAGATTCGCGACGAGGCCCTGGCCTACCTGGCCTCCCGCAACGACCTGCTGGGCACCTCGCACCGCCGACCCCCGGTGAGGGAACTCGTCGGGGATGTGCAGGCCATGTTGGCCGAGCTGTACGCGATGCCGGACGGCTACCGGGTGGTGCTCGGCAACGGTGGGGCGAGCGCGTTTTGGGATATTGCGGCGTGCTCGCTCATCGAGCGGCGCTCCTCACATGCGGTATTCGGGGAGTTCAGCCGGAAATTCGCGCAGGAAACCGCGAATGCGCCGTTCTTGGAGAAGCCCGACGTGGTCGAGGCCCCCGCTGGCTCAATCGTACTGCCCGAACTCACTGGCGCCGACGTGATGGCGTGGGCGCACAACGAAACGTCTACCGGCGCGATGGCTCCGGTGCAGCGACTCGGCGATGGCTTGATGCTCGTCGACGGCACCTCGGCTGCCGGTGGGGCAAACGTCGATCTCGCCCAGACCGACGCCTACTACTTCTCGGCCCAAAAGAGCTTCTCTGGCGACGGTGGCATGTGGTTCGCGTTCCTCTCCCCCGCTGCGCTCGAGCGTGCGGAAGCCATCGCGCAAACCGGCCGCTGGCTACCAGGGATACTCGATCTGGGCGCTGCTGCCAAGCAATCCAGCAAACAGCAGACGGTGAATACGCCATCGGTGGCTACGTTGCTGCTGTTGCAGGCGCAGCTGCGCTGGATGCTGGAGCTCGGCGGCATGGAAGCCATCGACGCGCGCTGCCGACGCAACACCTCCATCGTGTACGACTGGGCTGAACAGCACAGCTTCGCCCGCCCCTTCGTCGAGAATCCCGACGAGCGCTCCACCGTCGTCGCCACCATCGAACTCGACGAGAGCATCGACTCCGCGTTCTTGATCTCGCAGCTGCGAGACAACGGCATCGTCGACGTGGACCCGTACCGCGGAGTGGGGCGCAACCAGCTCCGCATCGCAGGCTTCCCCTCGATCAGCCCTGAGGACGTCGAGGCCCTCGTGAACTGCCTCAACTTCCTGATCGAACGTATGTAACTGTGGAGCAACAGGGGCGGGGCTGCACGAGATGCGCAGCCCCGCCCCTGTGGGTTTCTCCCCGCAGACTCAGTGTCAGCGGCGAGTGAGCGTGAACACGTCAGAGCGGTGTACGCCCAGGCCATCGCCGTACTGTACTGCGACCCGCCACTTCAAGGTTCCAGCACTGTAGCGACCGTACGTGAGCGGGATCACGTAGGACCCGTCGGTCTTGGTGGCACGAACCTGCGACCTCGACCAGGTGCCATTGGGCAGCTGCACCTCGGTCCAAACCCTCGCGTTGGCCTGCGAATCGGCGTGGCCCCACACATAGGTAACCGCACCCACGGCCTTCACACCTGCCGACCGTGCAATCGGCTGGGCGTACCGGCGCTGCACCATCGGCGCCGACACAACCTGCTGCTTGCCGGCGTCGTCACGAACGACGACGCGCCATACGTAAGCTTGGTTGTTATTTCGCCCGTACGTCAATGGGATCACGTACTGACCGTTCTTGTCGGTCTTCCGAACCTGCGATGTGGACCATTTGCCGTTATCGAGCAGCACCTGGGTAGCTACCGTCGCGGGCTTCTTCCCACCGGAGACCTTGCCCCAAGCGTTCGAGTGCCAGCCCACCATAGACTTCGACGCCACCTTGGCAGTCAGCGAGACCTCGTCGGGATCCGGCTGCGGCTCCGGCTCCGGGGCAGGATCGTCGGCCAGTTTGATGCCGACGATCACCGGGTCGTGGTCGGAGGAACGGAACTCGTCGGCGGCGTACAGCTGCTGTTCCGCCTGCTGCTTGAACTTCATCGTGTAATCGATGAGCGGCAGCTCGTCGGAGTTGATGTGCCAGTCGGCGGCGCCGACGACCTTCTCCGTCAGGGCTGCGTTGGACAGCGCGTAGTCGAGGTAGCCGAGCTGACCGTTGAAGACGTAGGAGTACGCCTTCTCGCCCTGGAACTTCTTGGCGAGATCGGTGAATCCGGCCTTCTCGAAGGTCTGAATCGGATCCTCGTGGTCGTAGCTGTTGAGGTCACCAATCACGAGGATGTGTTCGGACTTCTCCACACCAATCTTGTCGCCTGTGAGCCAGTCGCTCAGCGCCTTGGCTGCCTCGGTGCGGGTCTCCTGGCAGTTGCCGACGAGCGGCTGCAGTGTGGCTTCCGACGGATCGCCGCAGGCCGAGCCCTTCGACTTCAGGTGGTTCACCGCGACGGTGACCGTCTTCCCGCTCGTCTTCTCCTTGAAGGTCTGCGCGAGTGCAGGGCGGTTCTTCGTATCAATGAAGCGCGGGTCGTCGGCGCTGGTGAGCGTGTCGAACTTGCCGACCGGCTCCACCTTGCCCGGCTGGTAGATGAACGCGGTGGTGATGGCGTCGGTGCCGATCGTGCCGGTCTTCAGCGCGGCCCACTTGCCCGACTCGCTCGCGGCATTGAGGGCCTCCACCAGCGTCTCGACGGCGGTGCCGTTGTTCTCGATCTCGTTCAGGCCAATGACGCCTGCGTCGAGCTTGTTCAGTGCTGCGACGATCTTGTCCTGCTGGCGCTTAAGTTCCTCCGAAGTCTCCGCGCCGCGTGCGTTCTTGTCCTGCGAGCTCAGCGTGGTGAAGTAGTTCAGCACGTTTGCGCTTGCCACCTGCAGGTCGCCACCCACCTGGGGCACGTCGGGGCGCTTGTTGACGTTATCGATCGTGCCCGCCTGCGTGGGCTGCAGCGCCCAGTTGTCGAAGCGGTAATCGAGGATGCCTGCGACGCCGTTGATCTGGTCGCCCGCACGGAACAGGTTGTCCATGGTGAGCGGTTCGAGGGTGGCGGGGTGGATCGCGGGCGAGGGGTTCTGGTTGCTGCGGCCATCGTCGATGAGTACACGGTTGGTCAGGTTGCTATCGAGAATCTTGGCTGCCTCGTTGCTCGACGCGTGCGCCAACGCGGTGGGCTGGAACTGGCGCTCCGGGCCGACCGCAATCTGGCCGTACCGCCCGAACTGGTAGAGCTCGAGGACGGTGAGCGGCTTCGCGAACGTCACGAGCATGCCTTCGTACTTCTCAAACTCAGTGTTGGGGAAGTCGATCACGGTCGGATCAGGCAGCTCAGCGGTGCCGCACTTGGCGCCCTTCGTCACCTTGACCTGCGTCATCGAGTAGTGCTCGCCCGCAGTGCCGGTGACGGCAACTTTGTCTCCGACGCTGATCTCGCCCACGCTCTTCTTCTCGTCGTGGATGAAGATGCCGTCGGAGGTGGCGTCGTTGTTGTCGCCTTCGTCTTGGAGGTAGAAGCCGTTGAAGCCGCCCTCCTGGAAGTCGCCCACGACGGTGCCGCGGATCGTCACTTCCTTGCCGCCCATGGGAGTCTTGTCGCCCTCGCCCTGCACGGCACCGATCTTGGTGACTTCCGCAGTGCAGAGATCCGACGGCTCCGGCTCCGGGTCGGGCTCAGGGTCCGTCGGTGCTGACGTGCCGTCCATGGTGTGCGAGCCAAGGCCGTCGAAGGTGTCCTTGGGCTGCTTCTCCCATTCCACCGTGACATCGAACGCGTCGTTGGGGTTCGTGTCGCCGGCGGTGACACTCGGCTTACGCACCAGCGTGACGTCGGCGCCCCACTTCTCCATGCTTCCAATCTGGCCAATCGAATCGACGACCGCGTCGCCCTTCTTGAGCACGAGGATGTCATCGCCGTTGAAGTTGGTGATGGCACCCTGCGCCTGGCCCTTGCTCCTCAGCTCGGCCCCGGCCTGAGCGTTGACAATGACGTAGGTGGTACCAGGGGCAAGCTTTCCTTGCAGCGTCATGGTGTTGTTCGGCGAGGTCTTACCATTGGTGTACAGCTCGATGCTGTACTCGCTGAGGTCGACGGCCGACTCGGTGCCGTTGTAGATCTCGACCGCCTTTTTGCTGCTCGATCCCTCGACGTATTCGCTGATGATGAGGTCGGTTGCTGCTGCATTCGCGCTCATCGGAAGCAGCCATGAAGCTGCCATGACGCTCGTAGCAAGCAGTCCGGCCACGGTCTTTCGTCCTGGACGCACGTTGTCAATCCTTCGCTAGCAATAGTCGTTGCTGACAGCCCACGGGTACGGGCTTGTAAGCAAACTATGGCCTAGAGGTGTCACCTCGAATAACGAGAAGATGAACACCAGGTAACACCGACCGCGACTACGAACGAGCAAAGAAGGTGACTAGGCCCGCAGCAACCCCAACGACGCCCGCCAGGATGAGCGCCACCATCGTGATGGTGCTGCGCGGCTTAGCCTCCTCGAGCGCCTGTTCCTGCTCCTGCGTTGCACTCGAACTCGGGCTCGGCTCCGACGACGGTACGGCCGACGCGCTCTCGCTCGGCGAGAGAGTTTCCGACGGGGAAGGCTCGGCGCTCGGCGTCGTGGTGATGTTGCTCGTGGGCACCGCAGCCTCACGAATCACGCCGGTACTGCCGAGCAGCAAGGTGTCATCGTCGATCGCAGCGACGGATTCAGCATGTGTTTGCGTCGCGTACGTCTCTACGGCCTTCGTCTCCCAGGTGAACGCGTCGATCACGTGCACGCCGTCGGCGGCGCGCAGCACCATCGTGCCCCCGTCGGGGAGGAACACGCCATCGGTGACACCGTCGGGGGCATCCGTCACACGTTCCAACTGGTTGTGACCCTGGCGGCTGGGATTGGCGGGCGCGCGGTAGATGCCGGGATCGTCGCCGGTTGATGCGAAGTAGATGCGCCCCTTGCCGGAAACCATCATCGCCTGAATGTCGATGTCATCCGGGTACTCGAACACGAACGAGCGGTACTTCTTGGCCCCTGCCTGGAGGCTCGAGAAGCGGTAGACCGTGAACGTGGAGCGGTCACGATCGGAGTTGCCCGTGTCTCCGACGTACATGAGGCCGTCGTGAATCGCGAGCGCCTGCACGGAGGTGAGGTCTTCGCCCTTCCAGCTCATTTCTGAGCGTTCACCGTCGGAACTCACCCCCACGAGTACGCCGTCGTTGGCGTGATCGCCGGCGAGCCAGAGGGTTTCGCCGTCTGCATCCCAGGCCATGCCGACGGCCTCACCAACCCCGTCCTCGGGAACGTCGATGTCCGCGGCAGCGGGAAGCATAACCGTGGCGGTGGCTATCACAGCGGTGGCGATGAGGCAGTTTCGACGATGTTGCATTGCGAGATCAGCCTACAACGAAGTAGCAAGGGCGCCGACCAGAACCACGGCAATCACGATCACGAGCACAATCGTGACAATTCTCTGCTGGCCGCGGTTATTCATCGAGAGCAGTCTACGCGCACTCAACGCCCTCGCTACCACGGCGCAACGCCAACGGTGACGACGCGCTGAAACCCAACTGGCGCGAGTTGTCCACAGACTTTTCCACACATTGTGCACAACTCACACCGTTGTAATTCCAACACTGTCGTTCGCTGGGGCCACGTCAGTCGAGCCCGCGCCGCACCAACCGTCGAGGCGGTCTCGTCAGCAGCAGCGCCGCCAGCATTCCCGCGACGATGACCCCCGCTCCCAGCGTGGCCTGGTAGCCCCACAATGGGACGGTGTCCAGCCATGCCCCGCTGGAGGCGATCCGCCTATTCCATGCGACGTGGTACGCGCTGACCGCAAGCCCGGCGCCGAGCCCTAACGGCACCCCGAACAGCAAGATCACCGCAGCTCTCGCGAGCCCG
>NZ_CAMYPD010000031.1 GCF_947286155.1 uncultured Tessaracoccus sp. | reverse complement strand
GTATAAGAGACAGCCCCTGGGGTGCGGATGTGATGCTGACGAGCCTGAATCTGTGCGAGGAGACCCTCGACGGGATCCGCAACCACTCCTGGTCGCGGCCAGCACCGTCGACCATCGAGGGCGAGCTGGTGAGTTGGGCCGACCGCATCGCGTACTGCTCCCACGACCTCGAAGACGCCATCCACGCGGGCATCGTCGATATCAATCAGCTCCCAGCCGTCGTTACCGAGGTGGCCGGGCGTACCCGTCGGGAACAGCTCGCCACCTTCATCAATGGTGTGATCGAAACGACGATGACCACCGGCCGCGTCGGGCTCGACCCGCTCAGAGCCGAAGCGCTCGCCGAACTGCGACGCTTCAACTACGAGCGCATCTACACCCGCCCAGAGTCCGTGGCGCAGTCGAAAACTGTGGTGGCGGTACTGCGCGGGTTGGTGGAGCACTACATGGAGCGGCCCGACGCGATGCCCGAGAGCCACCGCGTCGACGACCGGGTGCGTGGCGCCGTGACGTACGTGAGCGGCATGACTGATCGGTTCGCATTCGAGCAGGCGCAGCGCCTGCTGGGGTGGGATCCGAAGAAGCTGCCCCGCGGCATCGGACGTGGGGCGTGAGTGGCGTTGCTCAGTTGGCGATGTGTCGAGACAGTAGATGGGTAACGACCTCTGCAATGCTGCTGGTCCAAACGATTGACAGCGCCAATAGCCTACCCACGCCTGAGATATCCTTCCTGCCAAGGGTGAGGAATACCGTGGGGCTCGTTGACGAGTCCCCGCGAAGCCGGGGTTGTGCCTTCGATGGTTTTCCCCGCGAAACAGACAGCTGTCTGGTGTGTTTTCGAATGCCGCTGGTGAGGTGAGGAAGTTGAGTCGGTCATATACCAGGGTCCAGAGCTGGTTGAGTAGGTCGAGTTCGACTGGTATGTCGTAGCGGTGGTAGAAGCCGTAGCGGCGTACGAGGTGGTTGTTTTTCGATTCGATGGTGGCTTGGTCGTTGCTGTTGCAGGGGCGGGAACGGGTGAAGAACACCGTTTGGTGGGTGGCCCAGTCGATGAGGTCGCGGTTGATGAACTCACTGCCGTTGTCACAGTCGATGCCGGTGACCACGTAGGGGATGTGGGTGATGAACGCGTTGAACGCTGAGAGAATATGGATATGGGCGTTATTGCGGATTGATCGGGTGAACACCCAGCCGGTGTGGACGTCGGTGAAGTTCACGCTGCGGCAGAACACGCCTTTGAGGGTAGGGCCGCAGTGGGTGATGGTGTCGACTTCGAAGAATCCAGGCTCGGCTTCGACCTCGTCGCCGGCTTTACGGATGATGATCGAGTTACGCAGTAAGGATCCGGGCTTCGTCGTGGATTTCCCTCGTATCGGGTCCTTGGCTTTCACCGGCGCAAGGTAGCGGTCAATCGTGGCTGCTGACATCGCTATCAGCTCTGCGCGAACCTGTTTGGTGTAGCGGTCGTGTCCTTCGATCAGGGAGCCTTCGGCTTCCATCTGCTGGAGCCAATCAGTCATCGAGGCAGCCAAGTATTTCCCGCATAGCCCGCCACTGGCAGCCCACACTGTCTGGAGTACTTTGCGGGCATCATAGGAGTACTTACAAGGTTTGGTGCGGCGCCGGTCGAGTACTGCGATCGTGGCGATAGCACGCCCTTTGGGTTGACGCAGCCGGGCTCGAAGCTGCTGCCGGGCATGATCCCGGTTCCAGCCAGTCACCGCGACTACCTGATCCAAGATCAGGCCCTTGTCTTTCTTCGACGCCGCTGTGTTAGCGGCAGCATACTTCTTGGACACCTCAAACCGAGCCTGCAACGACAATCCCTCACGATCCATACCCCATGATCGCCACCACTCCAGCCATTTCGCAGGGAAAAACCTGTGAGGCACGGCCCCTGGCATCCCGGGACTACATGTGAGTCTCGTCGACTATTCAACGGCTTGCCCCCCTCCTAGTGTATGATCCATGTATGCGTAATGGAGCGCATGACAGATGGAGGAACAGTGAAACGAATACCTTTTTTATTTTCGGTATGGTAGTAGCTCTCACATGCTTAGGGGTAAGCTCAACTGCGCAAGCTGATACTATCAATAAAGAAGGGCTTAGCCCAGCAGAAATATTTCAACTGAAAACTTTTTTCAGGCTAATAATGTCGGAAAGGATGCTATAAGCTCATTGGAAAAGAAGATGCAAGAAGGGGGTATTCCGGATTCATTAAAACCGGGAGAGTATCCAGTGACATCAAGGGTAAATGACACCAATGGGCGTCGAATAACCATCGATGAGTTTGCTGATGGGTCAATCGTGAGGACAGAAGCTCCAAGTTTTTATGGGAGTGGTTCCTTTAGCGATAGACAGAATTCCTTAGTTCTGGAGCATTTGGAGAGAGGCGACCAAGGCAATACAGCTAGGCCTCTGGGTGTTTCATGATGTAGAACGATGAGTAGTAGCCGTTATCGAAGTGTTATGATGGAATGTAAGGCTAGCACTTCATGGGGAATTAGAAGTCTATCATTCTTCTTTAATGTTACACAGAATAATGGTGGGCCGGGGACAATTGATAGGTATTATGGAGGTCAATGTTCTGGCGTTGGGGTTCTAAGTAGCCTTGCCTTGGATCGAGTCAGCTCCTCTAAAGCGAGACTCACGTGTCATTTTAACACAGATATACCGGTAGCTGGAACCAGTGTCTACTGGCTTCAAGTCAACCAGGGTACCGGGATAAAGCTTACTACAACTCGTGGCATGTCCTGAGAGATGGTATAGAAGCATGAATCCATGGGAATTAATAGCAATAATAATATTTGTTGTTCTCGTAACCTGGATATTTATTTTCCTTAAAAGGAGGAATAACAATCGCGATACATAGATGTGGAACAGTGGTGGTGACTCCCGGGTGTGTAACTTCTGTGGGTCATCATCACTGTCTCAGGGGTGTACAAAAACACTGTGATGCCGCCGACGGTGACACCTCGGACGACGTCGTAACGATATAGGGGAGTAGAAACGCTGGGCAGGATTGTCGCATGATACCGGTGGCCTTCGTCGCTGGCGGGGCGGCTAAAATGGCAGGCGTGGCTGGCCGGATCAGGGAAGAAGACATCGCGAAGGTTCGCGAGCGCGCCCGGATCGACGAAATCATCGGCGAATACGTCATGCTGCGCAATGCCGGCAGCGGGTCGTTGAAGGGCCTGTGCCCATTCCACGACGAGAAGACGCCCAGCTTCCACGTCACCCCTGCGCGAGGCTTCTTCTACTGCTTTGGTTGCGGTGAAGGCGGAGATGTCATCACGTTCCTGCAGCGCAATCAGAACCTCTCGTTCCTCGAAGCGGTGCAGATGTTGGCCGACCGCTACGGCGTCGAACTCGTCATGGAAGACGACGGGCAACCCGCGCAGGCGCCAGGTTTGCGAAAGCGCATTTTGGAGGCCAACGCCGCGGCCGAAGACTTCTTCGCGCAGCAACTGGAATCCCCGGAAGGCGTTGCCGGGCGCGTATTCCTCGACGGCCGTGGCTTCACCCGCGAGCACGCCCAGCACTTCAAGATCGGCTATGCGCCGAAGAGCGGCTACGCGCTGCGTCAGGCGTTGCGGGCACAAGGATTCGACGACGAAACGCTCAAGGCCGCCGGCCTCATCCGCGACTTCGGCAGAGATTTTTTCGCCGGGCGAGTGCTGTGGCCCATCCGCGATTCCGCCCAATCGGTGCTGGGGTTCGGCGCCAGGCGGATTTACGACGACGATCGCCTCCCCGCCAAGTACATCAACACGCCGGAGACCCCCGTCTACAAGAAATCGCAGGTGCTCTACGGGCTCGATCTCGCCCGCAGAGAGATCGGTAAGCGGTCGCAGGCAGTGATCGTCGAGGGCTACACCGACGTGATGGCCGCCCATATCGCTGGGGTGGAGACCGCCGTCGCATCCTGCGGAACGGCGTTCGGCGACGACCACGCCCGCGTGCTGCAGCGCCTGCTCGGCACACAGGATGGCCTGCACGGCGAGGTCATCTTCACCTTCGACGGCGACGCCGCCGGGCAAGCTGCGGCGCTCAAGGTCTTCAAGGGCGACCACAACTTCGTCGCCCAAACCTACGTGGCGGTGGAACCGACGGGGCTGGACCCGTGCGATTTGCGCATGCAGTCCGGCGATGCGGCGGTGCGGGAGCTCGTCGCCACGCGCATTCCGCTGTACCGATTCGTGATGGAGAACATCGCCCGACGCTACGACCTCGACCGCGCCGAAGGACGCTTGGGGGCCGCGCGCGAAGCGGGGGAGCTCGTCACTTCGATCCGCGACCAGTCCCTCGTCGGGCAGTATTTGCGCGATCTTGCCGGCATCTTAGGCATGGACGTCGACGATGTCCGCCGCGAGGTGCAGCGTCGGCGCCAGAGCGAGCCGGCGTATGAGGAAGCGCCTCCGGCTCGCCGGCCGCGGGACGACGGGTGGCCCGATCCGAATGATCGCTCACTGAGGCTCGAACGCGACGCGCTCAAGCTCATGTTGCAACACCCGACCACCTTCGACACCGACTGGAACGGCGTGCAGCCCGACGACTTCACCCACCCTGGCTACGTGGCGGTGATGACGTTGATCCGACGGGTTCCGTTCGGCGACGACTGGGAAACGCGGTTGCGTGAGGAGGCGCCGTCGGAGAATACGGCTCAGCTGATGGTCGCGCTGCTGGTAGAACCGTTGTGGCGCGAGCCCGACGAGCAGTACTCCCTGGTGCATTCGTCGCGGCTGCAGCTTCGCCGGGTGTCGAGGCAGATCGACGATTTGAAGTCGAAATTGCAGCGCACCGATCCGACGAAGAATGAGGCGGGGTATCGCCAGAAGTTCGCGGAGCTCACCGAGCTGGAGATGGCGCGGAAGCGCTTGCAGCAGGTGGGTCTCAGCTAGGCCATTAGGCCACCTTGAGCATGCGGTCAGCGGTGAGGAGTTGGTGGGCTTGCTCGAGTGCGCGTTGCTCCCATCTCGAGATCGTGGAGGTGGACACGCCGAGGTCCGCAGCGAGTTCCGACTGGCTCCACACGGGGCCGTCGAGGCCGAAGCGTCGCCGCAGCAGGTCTGCGTGCAGCTCGGGGAGGAGCTCGAGGAAATCCATGTTCTGCTCGTGGATCTCCTCGTACGCGTCGACGGGGTCCGCCATCCGGTCGAGTACCTCGGGATTCACGCGACGGGCCATCGTCGCCATGCTGACCTGCTCCGGCGCCTTGTCTTCCAGGGCGAGGTGGCGAACCCGCTTGAAGTGCCTGGAATCGAAGACGTACTGGCCAGGGTCGGCGTGGTGGCGTACGTGGCGCACGATGGAGTCGTGGGCGTAGGTGGAAAGCCGGAATCCGAGCTCGGGGCGGAATCTGCGGATCGCACGCTGGAGGGCCAGGCAGCCCTCTTGGAAGAGCTCCTCGAAGTCGCCGTTGCCGCGTCGGTGGGCGTCATAGGCGATGCTGTAGACGAGACGGAGATTGCCTTCCCAGAGCCTGCGTTCGGCGGCGAGGCCGATGACGATGGCCTGCCAGCACACGAGACTGGTGGGGGCCAGGCGCACGAGGGCATATGCCGGCTCGATGGTGGCGACGGCGAGCGTCAGGAGGCGTTGTTCGTCGGGGGTCATGTCGAAATCAGGCAGAGTAATCATGGAACACACCGAACCACGCTCGACAGGCGCCGCGCTCAGTTCTCCACAGGAACTTTTGCACAAGCAACGGACAACACTTTTTTGTCCACATGGTGCAGGATGGATTGCATGACGGCACGCATAGACCAAGACTTCGCGACGGCCCTCGGCCCTCGGGCCAAGATTCTGGCGCAGGGCAGGGACGCCGATGGGCAACCGGTCGTCGTAGGCACCGTCGATAAGATTGCGGTCAAGCGCGACGGGGAATGGGTCGCCATGGGCTGGCACGAGGTAGAGCGCGGAAGCTGGCGTGCCGAAAAGGGGATCTTTCGGTGGACAGACATGCACGGTGAAGCCTACGAGGCGAGCCTCGAGCGTCCCGGACAACTCCCGATGCTGTTCCAAGAGCGGGTGCAGGCGTCGACGGTAGGGTCCGTGCAGCACGACCTCGATCCCGGCGAGGTGAGGATCATCGTTCGTCGATCGCTCGGCGCGGACGAGCAGCTCCAGTTCTTCGCTGTGCCCAGTGGTGGTGCGCGTCTCACCGATCCGATGACGGCCGCGTTGGTCGTAGAGGAAACTGATCGTCTGAAGGCCGAGTACGGGCTGGTTTGAGCAGCGTTTGGCGTCCTCGCGGGAGGCCTGCTATCGTTATTCCTCGCGTGGTTACGCCACCATTCCCTGGTAGCTCAACGGCAGAGCATTCGACTGTTAATCGAAGGGTTACTGGTTCGAATCCAGTCCGGGGAGCCAGTGCAGCGGCCCGGCTAGGCACAAAGCTTAGCCGGGCCGCTGGGCATATTGGGGCAGGCACGTATGGATGAGATGGAGCGAGTCCGATTCCCAACCTCGCATCTGCTGCTCTTTACTTGAATGTAAGGGGGATCCCTATGTTCTGAGTCAAGCTGCGAGTGTGGCTGGCTCGGGTGTAGGGGTGGTGGTTGTTGGCTGGTAGTAAGTGCTGTGTTGGAACATCGCGAAGATGACGTTGCAGCGGCGGCGGGCCAGGCAGATCACGGCGGTGTTGTGGCGCTTGCCCTCGGCGCGCTTGCGATCGTACTAGGCCTTGGAGATCGGGTCCGAGTGCGAGGCGACCCAGGCGGAGTAGAACAGCGCGTTTTTCAACCGCTTGTTGCCCGAGCGTGCGGGGAACTCTCCAGGGATCGAGGTTCCGGATCCCGAGCTACGGCTATATCACCGGCTGCACGGTGTTGCACAACACCGCTGCGGAAGGACGGTGCGGCTGGATCGCGGCCACGATCGTGATGCGCTACTGGCACGCGCGCAAGGGAAAGATCTTGATCCCAGCAGCTCATTGTTCTGGAACCAACATCAAGGCAGTCTCTGGTGCAGACTTCGCGGACTTGATCCGTAACGGACGAGATATGGCGTCATGGGTCTCCCGGTTGCCGATGGCATCGGATACCACGCAGCCATCCGCGTGAAGGTGAGTTCAACGGCGTGGTACAACTGGCTCAGCACCAACGTGAATTCGGCGCTTAACAATGGTCGGACTGTGATCCTGTTCGGAGAACTCCCGGATGCTTACATTGACGGAAAAACCATGAAGCACGCTGTCGTCGCTTACGGTAAGTCGAAGGATGGTCACAACATCGTCCACTACACCTATAAGGGTAAGCAAGCGGTCGTTTTGAACTCGGAGATCGTGGCGACAAACACGCACTTTATGCTGAAATGATGAAATGAAGAAAGCAATAGGGATTCTAGTAGCGTTGCTCTCCGCCGCGGTTGCAGTCGTGCTCATGATTCTCCCTACCTATACGACCGCCTTCGGCGCTCAGGGTGGAGGGCGGGGATTCGAGACCCATCGATGGTTCGACCCCTTTCTCCTTGTCTATCTCGACGTTGTTCCAGTCCTCTCGCTGATCTGCGGGACCGTGATGATGGTGGGGCTGGCGGCGGGTCTCGTCCGGGGACGAGTCCCCGGCTGGCTGGTCATCCCGGGGATTGCCGCGGCGATCCTGCTGCTGCTGTTCAGCTATGACGTCAATGCCGCAGGGTTCGTCTCGGGGGCTGGTCGGCTGGTTGCGCCGTTCTTGGCGGCGTCATCGATATTTGCCGCGATCATCTGGCTGCTCGATCGCCGCTCCACGGTCTAGTGCTGCGCGGGTTAACCGGCGCTCAGGTTGACCAACCGCACAACGTCGTGCGTAATTGACGACGTTAGAGGGAAGCCGTTGGGGCAGGCCCTCCGAGTTCCAGGCAGCATTCCTGATTCCTGTCAGATGCTGCTGGGAGGGTGGAGCTATGTTTGAGTTTTTTTTGACTGGTAATCCGTGGTCCTCCAGGTGTTCGGCGTGGGCATGATTTTCGTCGGCGGGATTCATGGCGGTGGCGCGGATGGGTAGGGATGAGCCCCTCGGGTCGGCATCATCGCTGGCCGCAGTCTCGACACCCGATGCCAGCACCCACGTTACGAATAGACCTCAGCAATGCTGGGCCGTGTCCCTATCAGCGGTCAACGCGTGTCTCTCGACCGGGCGGCACCACCCCCCGGACCATTGATGGCAGGGCAACAAAGCCATACCCAGCCGAGCGACCAGACCCCCGGCGATCGGGGGGTACTCACAAGGTAACGGGCTGGACTTGCAGTCGTGATGACGCGTAAATGCCTATTCAAGCGGCTTAAGCTCTCGCAGAGGCTCAACGTGCGGCTGCGCAAGCTCAGGTCGCTACCGGTTTGGCTGCCCGGCAGTCACGAGAAGTTACATCGCAGCTTCGAGCCTTTGGATTGACAGTCCATGATGCTGGTGAACTGCTACGTGTCTCCCCGCAGCGCATCTCCCAGCTAGTGAACTCATGGCCTGCCCAATCTGCCTGGCGCAGTACGTGGTGTGGCCACGAGATTTGATGATTGGAGTTTTTCAATTCCAGCGATTTCGAGGAGTCCACTCAGCGAGCTTGCTGTCTCCGGTTATGAATACGACCCATGTTGCGCGACTGGATGCACTCTAGATTCAAGGAAAGGGCTCAGGAGGCCCGAAATCAGCATCTGGTGTGCGCTCAGTCGAATGTGACGCGGGCTGCTACACCCCGGCAAGGTCGCCGAGGAAGGAGTCTGCCCAGCGTTCGATGGTGTGGGTCGACACCTGTTCCTTCAACGCCCGCATCCGTTTCGCGCGTTCCTCGTACGGGTCAGTGAGTGCGCGCATGAACACGTCCTTCATGCCGTTGAGGTCGTACGGGTTCACGCTGTAGGCCTGCTCGAGTTCGCTGGCGGCACCGGCGAACTCACTCAGCACGAGGGAGCCCCCGTCGCCAGGATGGCAGGCCACGTATTCCTTGGCGACGAGGTTCATTCCGTCGCGCAGTGGCGTGACGAGCATGACGTCGGCGATTCGGTACATGGCCGCCATCGTCTGACGAGGGAACCCGCGGTGCATGTACACGATGGGTGCGCGCCCGACGTCGCCCGTCTGGGAGTTGATGCGCCCCACCAGCAGGTCGATATCGTCGCGCAGCTTCATGTATTCGCTCACACGCTCACGCGACGGTGTTGCCACCTGCAGATACACCGTCTCTTGCGGGTCGAGCCTCTCATCGCGGAATAGCTCACCCATGGCCCGGATGCGCTGTCGGAGGCCCTTCGTGTAGTCGAGGCGGTCCACGCCCAAGAACACGTGCTTGGGGTTCCCGAGGTCGTCGAGGAGCTGTTCGGCTTCTTCCACGGCTTCAGGAGATTCGGCCAGCGCAGCGAAGCCCTCCGAGTCGATCGAAATGGGGTAGGCCCTGGCGGTGCAGCTGTGGGCGTCATCGACGCGCACCGTGTCGCCTTCCACCGCGAGGTCGGTGTGTTTGCGCACCAGCCGCAGGAAGTTCTGGGCGCCGCCTTCCACCTGGAACCCGACGAGGTCAGCGCCGAGAAGTCCTTCGACGATCTGCCGGCGCCACGGCAGCTGAGCAAAAATCTCGGTTGGTGGGAAGGGAATGTGGAGGAAGAATCCGATCTTCAGATCAGGCCTGAGCTCCCGCAACATCTGGGGCACGAGCTGCAACTGGTAGTCCTGCACCCACACGGTCGCACCTTCGGCAGCGACAGCAGCGGCCTCGTCGGCGAAACGTCGGTTCACCTTCTGATACGCGTCCCACCACTCGCGGTGGAACTCGGGGAACGCGACGGTGTCATGGTAGAGCGGCCACAACGTCGCATTGGAGAAGCCCTCGTAGTACTCCTCGTACTCGGTTTGCCCAAGCACCACCGGAACGATCTCATACCCGTCGTGCTCGAACCCCTCGATCGTTTCATCTGGGGCTCCGTGCCAACCTACCCAGGCGCCACCCTTGCTGCGCATCACGGGCTCCAAGGCCGTCACGAGCCCGCCTGGCGACGTGCGCCAGTCGACGGATCCATCATCATGAACGACGCGATCAACGGGCAAACGATTAGCGACAACAACGAATGAAGCGGACATCTGCTCCTCCTAATATCGCTCTCCACCCTACCGAAGCCGGAAACATGCCAAGCTTGATGCATGGAAACACCTGCACATCCCAACGATTACGAGAAGGCCTTTCTGCAAGCAGCAGCAGCTCACCCCGAATCCACCCTTGTGGCACTGGATTTCGACGGCACACTCTCCGACGTAGTGCCCGACCCAACGCAGGCGTACATCCATCCCGATGCCCGCGATGCACTCGGGCGTCTCATCGGACGCATCGGCCAGGTCGCCATCATCACAGGCCGCCCCGTCGAGGAAGTAGAGGAGCTGGCCTGTCTCGACGCAGCCCTGCTGTCCAAGCTGATCGTGCTCGGCCAGTACGGTGCGGAACGCCTCGACAAGGACGGGCGGCAGGTGCCCGAATCTCCGGAATCGGTGCGCTCAGCGCTGCGGGATCTGGCGGGTTTGGCAGAGCAGTATCCGGGGCTCTACCTCGAGGACAAGCATCACGCGCTGGGAGTCCATACCCGACGTGCCCCCGCCGGCACGCTCGACAAGATCGAACCGGACGTGCTCGCCGTCGCGCGGCGTTACAGCCTCACCATCGAGCCGGGTAAGGAAGTGCTCGAACTGCGCGCGCACCAGATATCGAAGGGGGACACGCTTCGGGCGCTGATCAAGGAGGTGGGCTGCGACGTCGTCGCGATGGTCGGCGACGATCTGGGCGACGTTCCCGCCTTCGACGTCATCCGCCAGCGGCAGGCGCAAGGTGAGACGGGCGTCGTCGTGGTGTCCACCTCCGACGAGCGCCCGGAGCTCGCGTCACGTGCCGACGTGTTGTGCGACGGACCTGCGGGCGTTGCGCGCTGGCTGGACACCGTCGCGCCGTAGCACGCAGGACAGGGCGGCGATTCGCTAAGCTTGTCGAGTTCAATTGGACGCGACGAGGGGCGTTAGCTCAGCCGGTTAGAGCAGGGGACTCATAATCCCTGGGTCGCGGGTTCGAGCCCCGCACGCCCCACCACTTGCATTGCCGACGCGGTTACAGCCTCCGGTTCACCGTCGGTTCACCGCCACCATCTGACTCCGGCTCATCGGGTTCGCCCATGGTGGGCTCATGGGTGTGGTCTGTCTTGGGCGGGCCGGACGGCTCTCCCGACGTCGGAGAACCCGACTGGGGTGACCCGCTGCCGCTGCCACCGTCGGATGCTTGCGACGGAATGGGTGCCGGAGGAGACACCAGCGGGGCATTCTGGAACACGAGAATGGCGAGCAGAAGCCCGAGCGCAGCGATGAGCAGCATCAGCAGCCACGACGTGAAGATGGAAATCCAACCGGCCTGATCCTTGCGTGCAGGCCACGCGAGCGGCCACACTCGCGTGCGTCCCACCCCTGTTTGGTGAATCCAGGGCAGCTGGAAGCTCGGACCACTCGGCTTGCTGATGGGCGTGGCCGTTTCCAGGTCGACGGCGTTGAGCACCCGACGGGCCTCCGCCACGGCTGCGGCAGATCCGTCGAACGCGAGGGCCGCCCAAGGCGCGGCTGGTGGCAGGTCATCCAGATGCGGGCTGTCTTCCTCTGGCCGATACCGCACGCCCATGCGGCCTTCGTCTTGGCCGTCTCCGCCGCGAGCCACGACGGTGTCGATGTGCATGGCATTGATCTCGCCCGAGAAGCGTGCTCGTGCCGCCGCATCGCCTGCCGCGCCTTCACTGAGCAGGAGCAGCATGACCTCGTCGGAGTGGTCTTCGTGGGCGGCGTAGGCCACTCCGGCCGGCGTGACGGCCAGGCGGGCGTCGAGCCAGAACGAGTTGATCTTGACGGGGTCGTCCTCGTCGAGCGGCTCATGGCCTCGAAACGGTTCTTCAGGGAACGCAGCACCGCCGCGCCTGCGCTCAGTGAGTGCTTCGCGCGGCACCTCGGTGGTGGCGTCGGGTTCGGGCCCGAGCTCTTCATGCGGGTCGCTCATTGACTCCATCGAACCATATATTGCAAGCAGCACAGTGCAACGGCCAAGCGCGTCCCAGGTGAACGATTGCCTTGGACGGTATCGTGGCGGCAGTACATTTTCGATCAAGGAGACCAAGCGCGTGAGCAGTTCGCCGAACGAACAGGCAGCTATGCCGACCAACGTTGCCGAAGCGTCGCAACTGTTGGGGCAATCCATCAGCCAGGTGCAACGAGTCATCGTCGGTCAAGAGCACATGGTGCAGCAGCTCATGGTGTCGCTGCTCGCCAAAGGCCACTGCTTGCTGGAAGGTGTTCCCGGCGTGGCGAAAACACTGGCGGTGAGGAGCTTCGCGGACGTCGTCGGTGGCGATTTCGCGCGCGTCCAGTTCACGCCCGACCTCGTGCCTTCCGACATCGTCGGCACACGCATCTACTCGGCCTCCTCGGAATCATTCGACATCGAACTCGGGCCGGTGTTCGTCAACTTCGTCCTCGCCGACGAGATCAACCGCGCGCCCGCGAAGGTGCAGTCCGCGATGCTCGAGCTCATGGCTGAAAAGCAGGTCTCCATCGGTGGCAAGACCTACCCGGCCCCCAAGCCCTTCATCGTGATCGCCACCCAGAACCCCGTCGAATCCGAGGGCGTCTACCCACTGCCTGAGGCCCAGCGCGACCGCTTCCTCGTCAAAGTCGACGTGCCATACCCGCGCGGCAATGAGGAGCTCGAAATCCTCCGACGCATGTCCGTCACGCCGCCCACCGCGCAGCGCGTTCTCAATCCGGAACTGATCCGCCACCTGCAGGACATGGCGTCGAACGTGTTCGTCCACAATCTCGTGGCCGAGTACATCGTGCGGCTCGTGCTCGCGACGCGCGAACCGTCGGATTTTGGCATGCCCGACCTCGAATCGGTCATTTCTATCGGCTGCTCGCCTCGAGCCACCTTGGGACTCGTCGCCGCATCGCGGGCGCTTGCCCTCATCAATGGCCGCGACTACGTGCTTCCCACCGACGTGCAGGCTGTGGCGAAGGACGTGATGGCACATCGTCTCGTGCTGGGCTTTGACGCGGTGGCAGACAACGTCGACCCCGACGACGTCGTTGCGCGCATCGTCGCGATGGTTCCCGCCCCCACGCCAGTGTGGAACAACCAGCAACCACAAGCGACGCAGGGCCCCACTCGCGAACCAGGACGCGCCTAATCGCCGTGGGACAGCCACAGTTCGAGGCCCCGGGGCAGCTGGGCGCAGCGATGTCGGTGCTCCACGCGCCGACGGGCCCCACCATCCCCCTCAACAGGCTCGCCCCGGAGGCTGCGCTTCGACGGATCGAGCTCACGGTCGTGCGTCGGCTCGAGGGCTTCCTGCAGGGCGATCACCTGGGTCTCCTGCCTGGTCCGGGTACCGACACCAACGATGCCCGCGTCTATCAACCCGGCCAAGACGACGTGCGCAAGATGGACTGGGCCGTCACCGCCCGCACCAGCGTTCCCCACGTGCGCGACACCATGGCCGACCGCGAACTCGAAATCTGGGCATTGCTCGACCTCACCCCGTCGATGAACTGGGGCACCGAAGGCATCACCAAGCGCGACCTCGGCATTGCGGCCATCGCCACCATCGGATTCTTGAGCCAAAAGATGGGCGACCGCTTCGGCGGCATGATGATGCGCTCCGACGAGGTCAAGCGCATCCCTGCTCGTAGCGGCCGCACCGCCTTGTACGGTCTGCTGCGCAAAATGCTGGAGGAACCCATCGTCCAAGACAACCTCGAAGCCACCTTCGAACTGGGGGAGGGCATCGAGCAGCTCGCCCGGATGCAGCGCCGACGGGGCATGCGCGTGGTGGTTTCTGACTTCCTCACACCGGGCGAGGACGAACTCGACCCGGACGTGCCCCCACCTTGGGAACGTGCCTTGCGCCGCCTGGGCGTGCGCAACCAGGTGCTGTGCATCGAGGTGCTTGACGCCGCCGAGGTGGATTTCCCCGACGTGGGGGAGATGCTGATCCGCGACCCAGAAACAGACTTCGCCCGCTACATCAACACCTCCGACGAGGCCGCCCGCAATCGCATGAATGCCGCGACGGCGGCGCAGCGAGAACGCGTCGCCACCGCCATCCGACGCGCAGGGGCCGGACATATTCGGCTCCGCACCGACCGAGACTGGGTTACCGACATCGCCCGATTCGTGCTGAATTACCGCCGCACCGCTGCATTCCTCCACCAGCCCCCGCAAGGGGTGAGCAAGTAGATGTTCTCCTGGGTGCCGGACTTCGAATCGCCGCAACGACTGTGGGCGCTGCTGGCGCTGCCCGTGCTCGTGCTGCTCTACGTCATCCTGCTGCGCCTCAAGAAGCGCTTCTCCATGCGCTTCACGAACACCGGCGTGCTCGGGAAAGTCGTCGGAGGCCAGAAGCGCTGGACGCGCCACGTGGCCGTCGCCATGTCGCTGTGTTCGCTGGTCGCCCTGGCGCTGGCCTGGGCACAACCGCTCGGCACAGAGAAGGAGCGCCGGGAGCGAGCCACCGTCGTGATGGTGGTGGACACGTCGCAGTCGATGCAGGCCACCGACGTGTCACCCAACCGCCTGGACGCGGCCAAACAGCAGGCACAGGAGTTCGTCAATGGCCTGCCCGAGAGCTACAACGTCGCGCTCGTAGAGCTGAGCGGGCAGCCGTCGGTGCGGATGCCACCGTCCACCGACCGCGGCGCACTCTCGCGCGCGATCGGAGCGCTACAGCTTAAAGACGGCACTGCGATTGGCGATTCCATCGACGAGGCCCTCGCCGCTGTGAAGCTTGCCCCGGTGGGCGACGATGAAGAGCCAGCTCCCGCCATGGTGGTGCTGCTCTCCGACGGGACGAACACCGACGGCGGCGAACCCTCCGCCGCGGCTCAGCGTGCGAAGCAGGCCAAAGTGCCGATCTACACCGTCGCGTTCGGCACGGAGAACGGCTACGTCGATCTCGACGGGAAACGCGAGCAGGTTGCACCCGACGTGGCCGCGCTCGACAAGATCGCCAAGGACACCGACGGCAAGGCCGTGACCGCCGACAGTGCCGGGGCGCTCAAGGATGCGTACAAGAACCTCGAATCGACGTTTGGCTACGAGGAAGTGCAAAAACCCATCACTGCGCAGTACGCGTTCGCCTCACTCGGATTCGCAATCGTCGCGGCCCTCGGCGCGGTGATGATGGCAGCGAGGTGGCCGAAATGATTCCTCAGATTCTCGAGTTTATGTACCCGGTGCGGCTCTACGCGCTGGTGTTGGTGCCCGCGATCGGCCTGCTCTATCTTCTGCTGGCCACGCGCCAGCAGAACCGTAGTCCCAAACGCCGCAACCGCATCAACCAGGTGCTGCCTAAAGACGCAGCCTGGAAGCGCCACGGGGCGGTGCTCCTATCGCTGCTCAGCATCGCCATGCTGATCGTCGCCTGGGCCGTGCCCAAGGACTACGCCAACAAGCCGCGAGACCGCGCCACCATCGTGGTGGCCATCGACGTCTCGTGGTCGATGGAGTCCGAGGACATCAAGCCGACGCGGATGACTGCCGCGAAGGAATCGGCGAAGGAGTTTATTGGCACGTTGCCGGAGGCGTTCAACGTCGCGGTGGTGTCGTTTGCAGGCACGGCGCAGCTCGTCGTCCCACCCACCGTGGATCGCGGCGCCGCAACCCGAGCTATCGATGCGCTGAAGATGGCGCCGTCGACTGCGATTGGCGAGGGCATCTACACCGGGTTGGATTCCCTGGCGCTCGTGCCGCCCGACCCCAAGAACCCAGACAAGGGCGCGCCCGCCGTCATTGTGCTGCTCTCCGACGGTGCCACCAACATGGGGCGTTCTTCCGCGTCGGGGGCGAAGGCCGCGAAAGAACGCGGAGTGCCCGTCTACACGATCGCCTACGGCACCGACGAGGGCTACGTCATCGACGACGACGGCACCCGCCAGCGCGTGCCCGTCGACCACTACGAGCTGTCCGACATCGCCAAACTCTCCGGAGGGAAGAAGTACTCGGCAGAATCGGCTGGGCAGCTCGACGAAACCTACGACGCCATTAGCGAATCCGTCGGATATGAACGCGTGCCGGTGGAAGTCGCAGACCGCTACGCCGGACTCGCGCTCATTTTCGCTGCCCTCGCCGCGCTCGGGGTCATATCCTTGGGGGCACGATGGCCATAACAACTGCACTGGAACAACTGGAGACGCAGATCGCGCGCGCTGCGCAGGCTGCGGGACGAGATCCGTCGGAGATTCGGCTAATGCCCGTCACCAAGTTTCGCTCGGTCGACGAGGTGCGCGCGTGCATGGATCGCGGCTACCGGATGTTCGGAGAGAACCGCCTGCAAGAACTGGCGCGCAAGCACGCTGAGCTTCCGGGCGCCCGCTTCGTGATGATCGGGCATGCGCAGCGCAACAAGGCCAAGCTCGTGGTGGAGGCCGTGGCGGAACTGCACTCCCTCGACTCCCTTGAGCTGGCCGCAAATCTGGACCAGCGACTCTGCGACGCCGGGCGTACCCTGCCTGTGCTCGTGCAGGTGAACACCTCGAACGAGCCCCAGAAGGCGGGCATCGCGCCGAGCGAGTCCGAGCGTTTCGTCGAACAGCTCCTCGGATTCGAGGCACTCAACGTGCAGGGGCTCATGACCATGGCCATGCCGTCGCCCAATCGCGACGAGGTGGCCGGCTGCTTCCGAACCCTGCGCGAGGTGCGCGACCGCCTGCGTGAGGCGTTTCCCGAGCGTGCGTGGAATCAGCTCAGCATGGGCATGTCTGGCGACTTCGAACTCGCCATCGCTGAGGGCTCGACCATCGTACGTATCGGCACCGCCATCTTCGGCCCCAGGCCAGCTGCCTGAGGCCGCGACGGGCGCCGTCGCTACAGGTTTTCGATCTCGAGCGACGGGATGTCGTCGCTGATCGGCAGCCCGAACACCTGCTCCAAGAAGCTGAGCTCGGCGGCGAGCGCACGCCAGCGCGCATCCATCGTGCGGAAGCCGTGCCCCTCCTTCTCGAAGGTCAGCAGCGCGAGTGGTTTGCCGGCTTCGCGCACCGCGTCGGCCATCTGGAATGCCTGGTTGGGTGGCACGACCTTGTCTTCGAGGCCTTGCATGATCAGCATCGGCGTCGAGAGCTGGTCGAGGTGGTGGATGGGGGAGCGCTCCACGTAGAGGTCGCGTGCCTCCGGCCACTCACCGCCGATGAGCCCGTAGGGGTAACGCGACTCGAACTTGTGGGTGTCGCTGACGAGCGCCTCCAAATCGCCGATGCCGTAGCGCGAGAGCCCGGCGCTGAACACGTCGGTGGTGACGAGCGCCTGCAGTGTGGTGTAGCCGCCTGCGGAGCCACCCTTGATGGCGACGCGGTCGGGGTCGACGAGGCCGGCCTCGCTCAGATCGCGCACCGCCGCCACGACATCCTCGACGTCGGCCACGCCCCACTTGCCGCGCAGCGCGTCGCGGTAGGCCCTCCCGAAACCGGTGGATCCGCGGTAGTTCACATCTGCGACGGCGAAGCCGCGTGAGAGCCAGAACTGCATTTCCTCGCTGTACCCGGCGGTGGCTTGCGCCGTCGGCCCTCCGTGGGTCTTCACGATGAGCGGCGGACGCTCGACGCCTGGAGGGGCCGCGAACCAGTAGTGCGCCTCGCCGGCCTTGCGTGCGGCCATCTTCGCCACGCAGGGCGCCTCGCCGGCACCGGCGAGTTCGTCCACGGTGCCCGTCGGAGAGATGGCCACGAGCGTTGCGGGGCGGTCGGCCCATTCCGCAACTGCGTAGAGATTGTCGTCGAAGGTGGCAACGGATTCGATCCAGACGGTGCTGCGCAACGGGTAGGTCACGCCCCCGGTGGAGGGCTGCCACATCGCGAGTCGCCCGTAGCCATCGACGATTTCGATGGTGGCTACCAGGTCAGGTCCGACGGCGCACGCCGCAGGCCTGTCGAGCACCCAGATCGGCGTATCGCAGTCGTGATCGCCCGCGAACGTTGCGCGATGATCGCCTTCCACGACGTGCCAGTTCCAGAACCCCGACTCGTCGGAGGTGTACGCAAGCTTTCCTGCAGCCAGCCACATCGGACGCTGTGCGCTCACCCCGTCGGATGCATACACCTCGCGGGCTGGCTCGTCGTCGTCGAGGTTCTTCGTCCAGATCGACGACGTATCCCAGCCCATGTTGGGGTGATCCCACTGCTGCCATGCGACGACGCGGTTGCGGATTCGCGGCCCCGCGTAGAAGTCGGCGCCCGTAGCGACGACGATGCCCTCAGAGACCTCGTCGAGGGGCAGCGCGACGACCTCCGTGCGCGGCTCGTCCGGCGCGTCGTGATCTTCCCGCACCGCGACGACAACCCCATCAGCCAGCTGCACGTGCAGGCCAGCGTAGAAGTATCGATGCTGCTCGGGCGTGAGCGGGCGAGTGCCGTGCTCGTCGAGGAGAAACACCTGGTTGGTGCGATCGTCGTTGTAGACGACGGCGTCGTGCTCGGCGTCGTATGCGCCGCCGCCGTACTCCATCACGCGGGTGCGGACGCTCGCCTCGGGCGTGAGGTCGACGGTCTCGCCATCGCGCCACCGGCGAACCGTAGTGCGCCCATCCTGATCGGCGATGCTCGCGAGCCAGTACACGCCGGAGGATGTTGCGCGCACCTGCGAGATGGCGTCGCGGCGCTTGATCACGAAGTCCAGTGGAAGTCTCATGCTCTTAACTATGTCCGATCCGGCAGGCTCGTCAACTCAGTTTGGGAAAAACGAGTGGGATCGCTGGCGGGCCGTCGCGGCTTGTTTCATGCGGAGCTGTGGGGCAAGATGAAGGCACCTGGTCGATTCGTGATCGCAGGGGAAGGCAATCAAGGCCGACCAGGAGGTACAAGTGAACGCATCGACGACACCGCAGGCGCGAGGCATGGTCTTCATCCACTCGACGCCGGCCGCGCTGCGCCCTCACGTCGAGTGGACAGTAGCTGGTGCTACGCAAGCGCCGGCGAAGTTCGCTTGGATCGACCAACCGGCAGAACCCGGCACCACCTGCGCTGAACTCTCCTGGGTGGGAGCACCCGGCACCGGTGCATTGATCGCGAGCGCGTTGGCTCGTCTGGGCAGGGTGCGATTCGAGGTAACTGAGGAGCCGTCGAAGGGCTGCGACGGGCAGCGCTTCATGTTCACGCCAGCCCTCGGATCATTTTGCGCGACGGTGGGCGTGCACGGCGACATGCTCGTTTCGGAAGACCGCCTGCGGCAGGCCGCCGCGTCGGGGGATTTGTACCACGCACTCGACGGCCTTCTCGGCAAACCGTGGGACGAGGAGCTCGAGTACTTCCGCCACGCATCCGAAGACGCTCCCGTGCGTTGGCTCCACCAGGTGGTGTGACGCGTTCCCGCGCTCGACGCGGGGGCTTTGTGCCTAGTCGGTGACGTGTTCGTTCGTGCAGACGATGGCGACGTTGTGGCCGCCGAATCCGAACGAGTTATTCACGGCGGCGAGATCGCCGTCGGGAAGGGAACGCGCTTCCTTGGCGATATCGATGCCGAGGCCCGGCTCCTCCTGCTCGAGGTTGATCGTCGGCGGCACCACGCGGTGACGCAACGCGAGTACGCTCGCGAGCGTTTCGAGGGCGCCCGCTCCGCCGAGGAGATGCCCGGTCATGGACTTCGTCGACGTCACCACGGCCTGGGTGTCGTCGCCGAGCGCCGTGCGGATTGAGCCGGCCTCCGTGATGTCGCCCTGCGGTGTCGAGGTGCCGTGAGCATTCACATGCACCACGTCCGCGGGGCTGAGGTCTGCTTCACGCAGCCCTTTGATCATGGCCTGCGACTGCCCGTACCCGTCGGGGTCAGGCTGCACGAGGTCGTGCGAGTCGGCGGTGATGCCGGCCGCGCGGAGGGTGCCGTAGATTTTGGCGCCGCGTGCCTGCGCGTGTTCCAGGGTTTCTAGCACCAGGATCGCGGCACCTTCTGCCATGACGAAGCCGTCGCGGTCGACATCCCAGGGGCGGGACGCGCGCGTCGGCTCGTCGTTACGACGAGACAGCGCCTGCATTTGTCCGAATGCCGCCATCGCGAACGGGTGAATCACAGCCTCGGCGCCACCGGCGACGACGACGTCCGCGCGTCCGAGGTGGAGCATGTCGATGCCCAGCGAGATGGCCTCGTTGGAGGAGGCGCATGCCGAAACCGGTGTGTGCACGCCGGCACGGGCGCCGATGCGCAGCCCGATGTTCGACGCGGGAGCATTAGCCATGAGCATGGGAATCGTGAAGGGGGAGACGCGACGGATGCCTTTCTCCTTCAGGACGTCCCACTGCCCGATGATGGTCTCGAGCCCGCCGATGCCCGTCGCGGCGCACACGCCGAGGCGATCGCGGTCGACGGCGTTGTCAGGCTGGAATTCGAAGCCGGCATCCTGCCAGGCCTGCTGTGCGGCGATGATCGCGAGCTGGGTGGAGCGGTCGAGCTTGCGCATCTCGACGCGGGGGAGCACCTCCGACGGATCCCCCACGACTTCGGCTGCAATCGTGGTGGGCAGGTCAGTAGCCCAGTCGTGCTGCAAGCTGTGTACACCGGATCGCCCGGCAAGCATGCCCTCCCACGTGGAGGCGACATCCGCGCCCAGTGGGGTAGTGGCGCCGAGACCAGTGACGACGACGGTGGGGGTATTCATGACAAGCTCCTTGGGGATGCTCAGAAAAGTAGGGAAGGTGGGGCGCTACGTGGGCGCCCCACCACGTGGTCAGCGCTGTGCGTTCTCGATGTAGGCGACGGCGTCACCCACGGTCTTCAGATCCTTGGAATCTTCGTCGGGGATTTCGACGCCGAAGCGCTCCTCGCATTCGTAGATGATCTCCACCATCGACAGGGAGTCGACGCCGAGATCGTCGCCGAACGACTTGTCGAGCTGCACATCTTCGACGGCAGTGCCGGCGAGGTCGTTCACGATCTCGGCGAGGCCGGTGCGGATTTCTTCAGTGCTTGCCATGGAAGGCTCCTTTATTGGTTGTGGTTGTGCAACGTTCACGGCAGGGTAATGACCTGGCCTCCGAAGACCAGACCCGCCCCGAAACCGATGATGAGTGCGGTCTGCCCGCTCGTGGCCTGCCCGGATTCCAGCAGGGCCTCGATCGCCAGCGGGATGGATGCCGCGGACGTATTTCCCATGTCGACGATGTCTCGGGCAACAACAACATCGTCGGGGAGCCCTAGGTGGCGCAACATCGAATCGGTGATCCGGTTGTTCGCCTGGTGGGGGATGAACACGTCGAGTTCGTCTGCGGTGACACCGCTGCGCGCGAGGGCCTCTTTGGCTTTCTCAGCGATGACGGTCGTCGCCCAGCGAAAGACAGCGCGTCCCTCCATGTGGATGTACGGGTGACGGTCGGTGTTGCGCCAGTCGTCGATTTCGATCACCTGGCGTGCGGCAGGGTCCGAGCCCCACACCGTTGGGCCGATCGCGGGGGTATCGCTCGGGCCCACCACTGCGGCGCCGGCTCCGTCGCCAAACAAGAACGCGGTGCTGCGGTCGGCGATGTCGGTGTACTCACTCAGCACCTCGGAACCGACGATGAGTACGTGCTTCGCGGTGCCGGCGCGTACGAGGGAATCGGCGATGGCGAGGGCGTAGCTGAAGCCGGCGCAGGCTGCAGAGATGTCGAAGACAGCAGGATTCGACATGCCGAGCTTGTCGGCGAGGATGGCCGCCATCGACGGGGTCTGGACGTAGTGGGACACCGTCGACACGATGAGCGTGTCGATGTCGTCAGGGGCGACGTTCGCGCGGGCGAGGGCCTTCGTCGATGCCGCTTCAGCGAGGGTGAGCGCGTCTTCGCCCTCGCCGACCCAGCGTCGCTGCGTGATGCCGGTGCGCTGTTCGATCCACTCCGGCGTGGAGTCGATCATCGTGCACATCTCTTCGTTCGTCACGACGCGGCTCGGTCGGGCGCCGCCAATCGACATGATGCGGCTGTACTGCGATCCCTGAGGGATGGTGATAGTCATGATGAGCTCCTCAGCGGTGGTGGGCCTGTGCGAAGGCGCGAGCATCGTCGAGTTGGTCAGGGGTGTTGAGATCAAAAACCTCTGCGTCGCGAAGATTGCGCTTGGCGATGCGGGTGAGGGTTCCGGCTGGGGTGAGTTCCAGGATTCCGGTGACCCCGAGCGTTCGCATGGTGTCCATGCACTGGTCCCAGCGCACCGGATGCGCAACTTGCTGCACGATGCGCTCGAGTGCGTCGACACCGTCGGTGACGGAGGCTCCGTCGCGGTTGGACAACACCGTGACGCGGGGTTGTTGGGGCTGAATCTGGGCAGCGGCATGTGCAAGGGCCTCGACAGCTGGCTGCATATGCACCGTGTGGAACGCGCCGGCGACGGCAAGCGGCATGAGCCTGGCGCGATGCGGCGGGTGCTCGGCCAGGGCCTCGAGCTGCTCGACGGTGCCCGCAGCCACGATCTGCCCGGCGCCGTTGTGGTTCGCAGGGGTCAGCCCCGCGGACTCGATGGCGGCGAGCACCTCGTCAGCATTGCCTCCCACGACGGCGGTCATGCCGGTTGGGCGCTGTGCGGCCGCTTCGGCCATAGCTCGCCCGCGGACTGCCACCAAGGCTGCGGCTTCGGTGTCGGTGATAATGCCAGCGAGCGCCAGGGCGGCGAGCTCTCCGACGGAGTGGCCAGCGACGAGACCTGGTTCGGCGTCGAGCGCGCGTGCGGCGGCGAGCGCGGCAGCGACGAGGAGTGGTTGCGCGACGGCCGTGTCGCGGATGGCTTCCTCGTCGGCATTGGTGCCGAGGTGGGCAAGGTCCAGTTGGGTGGCCTCGGAGAACTCGGCGAGCGTCGACGCGAAGATGTCGTTCTCGAGCCAAGGGGCAAGGAACCCGGGTTTCTGGGCGCCTTGACCAGGCGCAACGATTGCTAACACGTCATTCACTCTGCCTGATCACACCGCTTGGAAAGCGCAGTGACCGACACGAAAATACAACCGCGTGATTTGTGGAGAGCCCACAAAGCGGTGTGGAAAATCGCGGTTCTCGGCGTGGAGGAGTTGTGCAGTTCCTAATAGTCACTGGTGTTTCGTGTGTAGCCGCCCCAGAGTGACAGCCATGCGCAAGATGTAGGCCTCACGGGCGTTGGAAGGGTTGTAGCCGGTGATCTCCGTGATGCGCTTCAAGCGATAGCGCACGGTGTTGGGGTGCACGTACATGGCGCGTGCGGTGGCTTCCATGGATGAGCCGTGGTCGAGGAAATTGACGACCGTCTCCAGCAGGTCGTGGTGGGCATCCAGCTGTTCGTACAGGTCGACGCCCAGCGCGCGGCGGGCGTGGCCGTCGCCTGCGAGTGCCCGCTCAGGCAGCAAATCGGATGACAGCATGATGCGCGGCCCCTCGGGCCAGGCTCGGGCGGCACGATACCCCGACGCAGCCTCCCGCGCGGAGCGGCTGGCGTCGGCGAGCGAAGGGACGATGGGGCCAATGATGATGGGCCCGTTGCCAAAGTGCTCGATGAGCGGTTCGACGGCTCGCGCGGTTTCCACCGGTGTGGTGACCGTCTGGCCACCCATGATGCACACGAGGCGCTCGCCCTGCACCGTCGCGAGCAGGTCGAACCCGGCTTTGGCGCTGGCGCGTCGAAGCGGGTCGATGCCCTCGTCGTGCTTGGCCGTAGCAACCAGCACCACTACCTTGTTGTCGTTGTGCCACCCGAGCGTGGACGCTCGAGAGATGACGGATTCGTCGGTTTCTCCACGGACGACGGCGTCGATGACGGAGGCTTCGATGCGTGAATCCCAGGCGCCTCGGGCCTCGGCAGCACGGGCGTACACGTCAGCGGCGGCGAAGGCCACCTCACGCGTGTACTGGAGGATGGCCACCTGAAGCGCCGGACGATCATTGCGGGGCAGCAGCTCCCGGATTTGCTCCTCGACGACGGTGGTCGTCGTGCGTACCAGGTCGACCGTCTGGCCGAGGTTGATGCGCCGGGCCATGAGCCGGGGCGCTGCCTCGAAGATGGTTTCTGGATCGAAGTGTTCCCCGGAGAACCAGCTCACGAACCCGTCGATGCCCGTACGTGCCACCATAGAAATCCAGGAGCGCGAATCGGCGTCGAGCCCCTTGAACCATGGGTAATTCTCATCGAGGGCTGCGATCACGGCGGTATTGATGCCGCTGCTCACAGCGCGGAAACGCTTGATGAGCGCGGCCTTGCCCCTCACCGAGGGGGCTGGCGTCGCGGTCGACTTCGAGCTGGGTGGAGTCATTCAACTAGCTTATCGCGGGCCATCTGGACGGCCAGATAACCAATCATTGATCATGCGGATGCGGTCTTCCACCTGATCCTTCGAAGCTTTGGCGAGCGGTGGCCCGCCGCACTGACGTCGAAGGTCGGCGTGCACGTGCGAGTGCGGGACGCTGCGCAGCCGCGCGTACTGGGACACCAACGAGTTCAGTTTCTTGCGCCGATCCGCCATCGCCCGGTGGAGCGCCACTTCCGGCTTGCGTTTGGTTTGGCGTTCCCGACGGCGCAACTGCCGACGCTGACGGTCAGCCAGCAGCACACTGACTTGCTCCGCATCGAGCAAGCCAGGCAACCCCAGGTACTCCTGTTCGTCCGCCGACTGTGGTTCGGCGAACAGCCCGTACTGCTGGGAATCGAACAAGACGTGATCGAACGTCGCGTTCGACTCCATCGCCTCGAAGCTGCCAAGGAGCTCATCCGTTGCGTTCTCGGTGCGATTCGCCTCGGCCATCTCGGCCTCGGATTCGCTCCACAGCGCCTCGTCGTCGTTCTTGGGGCGGCCCAGCACATGATCGCGTTGGCGTTCCAGCGAGCTGGCGTGCGAAAGGATGATGGGCACGGTCGGCAGGAATACCGTCGCGAGTTCGCCACGACGGCGCAGCCGGACGAAGCGCCCGACGGCCTGCGCGAAGAACAGCGGCGTCTGAGTGGCCGTGGCGTACACGCCCACCGCGAGCCGAGGCACGTCGACACCTTCGGAGACCATGCGCACGGCTACCATCCAGCGGCTATCGCCGGCGCTGAACTCGTCGATGCGCTCCGAGGATTTCGCCTCGTCGGAGAGCACCAGAGTGGGTTTCTCGTCGGTGATCGATTCGAGTACGCGGGCGTAAGCGCGGGCGGTGGTTTGGTTGGATGCAATCACGAGGCCGCCTGCGTCGGGAACGTGCCGACGGGTCTCACTCAGCCGCGTATTGGCGGCCGCTAGTACGGCGGAGATCCATTCGCCCTTCGGGTCGAGCGCGGTGCGCCAGGCATGCGCGGTGAGGTCTTTGGTGAGGGGCTCGCCGAGGTTCGCGGCCACCTCGTCGCCGGCCTTCGTGCGCCAACGCATCGGGCCGCCGTAGTTCATGAAGACGACGGGGCGAACGACATTGTCTTTCAGCGCATCGGCGTACCCGTAGGTGTAGTCGGCGTGGCTCATGCGGGTGCCGTCGGGCAGTTCGTCGTACGTGACGAACGGGATGGGGTTGTCGTCGGAGCGAAACGGCGTGCCGGTGAGCATGAGGCGGCGCTTGGCGTACCCAAACGCCTCGGTGAGCGCGTCGCCCCAGCTGAGGGAGTCGCCGGCGTGATGCACTTCGTCGAGGATGACGAGCGTGTCTTGGCTCAAACAGATGCCCTCGTACACCCAGGGGCGCACAGCAACGCCGGCGTAGGTCATGGTGGAGCCGACGTACTCCTTCGAGCGGCCACGTTTCGCGGTGTTACCGGGGTCGAGGTGGATGCCCACACGGCCGGCGGCGTCGGCCCACTGCACCTTGAGGTGTTCGGTGGGGGCAACAACGATGATGCGCTTGATTTCGCGTCGTTCGAGGAGGTCTTTCGCAACGCGGAGCGCGAAGGTGGTCTTGCCCGCGCCGGGGGTTGCGACGGTCAGGAAATCTTGCGGTGCTTGCTCGTGATAGAGCTTGAGCGCTTCTGCCTGCCAGGCGCGCAAACTCTGCGCGGTACCCCAAGCCGCCCGCTGTGGATATGCGGGGGAGAGGTGCTCAAAGCCAGCAGAAGACACGGCTGGAAACTCTACCTCGCACCACAGACCACACCAATACGCCACGCATTGTCATCGGCATCACGTAGACCGGCTATCACGAAAAGTGACCGTTATCCTCCACACGCGGCCAAGAAGTGCCCGAATCAGGGGGTCACATCACGCACGTGGAGGATAACGGTCAAGATTGCGGGGTCTCCGTCCTCCGCGCCTCTCATGCGAGGCGGAGTTGTACTGTGGGGCCACATGATCATCCCTGTCGACGATGTCCACGACCCACGCCTCGCCGAGTTCGCGAGCCTGCGCGATTCGCAACTGCGAACCAAACTCGAGGCCGAACGCGGGCTGTTCGTGGCAGAAGGCGACAAGATCATTCACCGTGCTTGGGAAGCGGGCTTGACTCCGAGCGCCTTCCTGCTCACCGAGCGGTGGCGCGCCAAACTCGACGATGTGCTGGCCACCACGGACGCGCCCTGCTTCATCGCATCCGAGGCGATGATCGAGCAGGTGAGCGGCTTCCACGTGCACCGCGGCGCGCTCGCCACGTTCCACCGTCCCGCACCCGTCGACTGGGCGACGCTCTTGCGCACCGACCGCATCATCGTCGCCGAGGGCCTCGTCGACCACTGGAACGTTGGGTCCCTGTTGCGGATCGGCGCAGCACTGGGGTGGGGAGGCATCGTCGTGAGCGAAACATGCGCCGACCCGCTGTACCGCCGCGCCATTAAGGCGTCGATGGGTGCGGCGCTGCAGCTTCCGTGGCGACGTATGGATGACGACATGGCTGACCTTCGGCGTATCCAGGACGCGGGATTCCGCCTCGTGGCGGCAACTCTGGCTGACGATTCGATCACCCTCGACGAGGTGCCTCGCTACGGCAAGATCGCCGTCGTGCTGGGTAACGAAGGCCATGGCCTGCCGGAGCATTGGCAGCGTGCGGCTGACGTCCGGGCACGCATCCCGATGGCGGACGGTATCGACTCCCTCAACGTCGCCGCAGCCGCGTCGATCTTCTGCTACGAGCTGCGAAGCTCCTTGACCATCTCGAGTTCGTAGTCCTCGGGAAACAACTCGTGCGGCTGGCGCTCGCCCGTCGCCACGAATCCTTCGCGCTCGTAGAACCTGCGGGCAGCCACCTGCTGCTCGTTCACGTCCAACCACAACCGACGGTGTCCCTGCGCGCTGGCCCATTGCTCGGCCTTGGTGAGCAGCCGGTTGGCCCAGCCGGAACCACGCAACGTGGGGGAGAGATACACCTCCAGCAGATATGCGCGTGCTCCAAAATCACGCGTGAGCATCTGCCCGAACCACTCGTCGGTGTCGGCCACGACGAACCAACCGGAATCCGGCATGAGCTGGGAACTCGTACGAATCTGCCACCACTTGTCAGGCTGCGCACGCGCCTCATCCAGCGCGTGCCCGAATGCTCGTGGAGAGTCGCTCAACATCGCGAGACGCAATGATTTGTACTGCTGCCATTCGTCGACGTGTGCTTCGCGTACCTCGAGCCCCATAGGCGACAGCGTACGCGACGGTTTGGGCAGAGGTTTAGGCTAGGCTCGCTGAGAGTGGATAAGTAGCGAACGACGCCGCTGCGTCGGTAGAGAGGACTCAACGTGACGCACGATGTAGGACCGATCATCAACGGTCTACCCACGAACCTGCCTGACTCCGACGTTGAAGAAACCGCGGAGTGGCTGGAATCACTCGATGCCGTCATTGAGCACGGCGGGCGCAACCGGGCCCGGTACGTGATGCTGAAACTGCTCGAACGTGCACGCGAGAGCCAGATCGGCGTGCCGTCGCTCGTCGGCACGGATTACGTCAACACCATCCCCGCAGACAAGGAACCAGAATTCCCCGGCGACGAAGACCTCGAGCGCGGCATCCGTCGCCTCCTTCGCTGGAACTCGGCCATCATGGTGCACCGCGCGCAGCGCCCCGGCATCGGTGTGGGAGGACACATCTCGTCGTTCGCGTCGTCGGCGACGCTGTACGAGGTCGGTTTCAACCACTTCTTCCGCGGCAAGGATCACCCAGGCGGCGGCGACCAGATTTACTTCCAAGGCCACGCGAGCCCGGGCATGTACGCGCGCGCTTACCTCGCCGGACGCCTCACCGAGGACGACCTCGACGGCTTCCGTCAGGAACACTCGCACTACGTCGACGGTGAACTGCGCGGCCTGCCCTCGTACCCGCACCCGCGCCAGAAGCCAGATTTCTGGGAGTTCCCGACCGTGTCCATGGGCCTGGGCCCCATCAACGCCATCTATCAGGCGCAGTTCAACCGCTACCTGCACAACCGGGGCATCAAGGACACGTCGCAGCAGCACGTCTGGGCTTTCCTCGGCGACGGCGAGATGGACGAGCCCGAATCGCGCGGCGCACTCCAGCTGGCGGCCAACGAGGAACTGGACAACCTCACTTTCGTCGTGAACTGCAACTTGCAGCGCCTCGACGGCCCGGTGCGCGGTAACGGTAAGATCATCCAGGAGCTCGAGGCCTACTTCCGCGGCGCGGGCTGGAACGTCATCAAGGTGGTGTGGGGGCGCGGATGGGATCCGCTGCTCGCGGGCGACACCGACGGCGCTCTGCTCAACCTCATGAACTCCGTCACCGACGGCGACTTCCAGACCTTCAAAGCCAACGACGGCGCCTACGTGCGCAAACATTTCTTCGAGCGCGATCCCCGCACTGCCGCGATGGTGAAGGATTGGAGCGACGAGGACGTGTGGCGCCTCTCACGCGGGGGCCACGACTACCAGAAGGTCTACGCCGCCTACA
This sequence comes from uncultured Tessaracoccus sp., assembly GCF_947286155.1. GTDB lineage: Bacteria > Actinomycetota > Actinomycetes > Propionibacteriales > Propionibacteriaceae > Arachnia. Next base: position 5,301 of record NZ_CAMYPD010000031.1, on the reverse strand, counting down.
AGGCTGCCACCGAGTTCACCGGCGCACCGACGGTCATCCTCGCCCACACCATTAAGGGCTACTTCCTGGGTAAGCACTTCGCTGGCCGTAACGCCACGCACCAGATGAAGAAGCTGGCGCTGGACGATCTCAAGAATCTCCGCGACCGGGTGCAGCTGCCTATCTCCGACGAGCAACTCGAATCCGACCCGTACCTGCCGCCCTACTACCACCCCGGTCAGGACGACGACCGCATCAAGTACCTCCAGGAGCGGCGTCGCGAGCTGGGTGGCTACCTGCCTGAGCGTCGCGGCGACCGTAAGTTCATCTCCTTGCCTGGCGACAAGGCGTACGAAGCCGCTCGCAAGGGTTCGGGCAAGCAGGAAGTGGCGACGACCATGGCGTTCGTCCGCCTGCTGAAGGACCTCATGCGAGACAAAGAGTTCGCGTCTCGCGTCGTGCCCATCATCCCCGACGAGGCGCGCACCTTCGGCATGGACGCCTTCTTCCCAACGATCAAGATCTACAACCCGCACGGCCAGAACTACGTACCGGTTGACCACGAGTTGTTCCTCAGCTACCGAGAGGCGAAGGACGGCCAGATCCTTCACACCGGTATTAACGAGGCAGGCTCCGTTGCGGCCTTCACTGCAGCCGGCAGCTCGTACGCAACGCACAACGAGCCCATGGTGCCGATCTACGTGTTCTACTCCATGTTCGGTTTCCAGCGCACCGGCGACGCCATGTGGGCTGCCGCCGACCAGCTCGCTCGCGGCTTCCTGATCGGCGCGACGGCTGGACGCACCACGCTGACTGGCGAGGGCACGCAGCACATGGACGGCCATTCCCCACTGCTCGCGGCCACGAACCCGGCGGTCGTCGCATACGATCCGGCCTACTCCTACGAGACCGCACACATTGTGCGCCGGGGCTTGGAACGCATGTACGGGGAGAACCCCGAAGACGTCATGTACTACCTCACGGTGTACAACGAGCCCATTCAGCAGCCCAAGGAGCCTGAGAATCTCGACGTCGAGGGCGTCCTGCGCGGCATGTACCTGTTGAGCCCGGGCAGCTTCGACGGGGTCGACGAGAACGCACGTCGTGCCCAGATTCTGGTCTCCGGCGTCGCGGCTCCGTGGGGTCTCGAAGCGCAGGAGCTGTTGAAGCGTGACTTCGGCGTGGTCGCCGACGTCTGGTCGGTCACCTCGTGGGGTGAGCTGCGTCGCGAAGGCGTGGAGCTGGACAAGAAGAAATTCAATGATCCCAGCAACGACGAGCGCACCTGGGTGGAGCAGAAGCTCGCCGACACCGAGGGCCCGATCGTGGCCAGCACCGACTTCTCGACGATGCTGCCCGACCTGATTCGGCCCTGGGTGCCTCGCGACTACTCCGTACTCGGCTGCGATGAGTTCGGATTCTCCGATACGCGTGCGGCAGCCCGTCGCTACTTCAACATCGACGGTCCCTCCATCGCGGTACGCGTGCTGCAGCGCCTTGCCGCTGCGGGTGAGGTGCCTGCCGACTGGCCGCAGCGCGCTGCGGAGCAGTACCGGATCCAAGATGTCACGGCCGGCGAATCTGGCAACGCCGGGGGCGACGCCTGATCTGCTCACTCTCCATAACGCTACGAGGGGCTGCCCATGATGATGGGTGGCCCCTCGTGCGTCGCCGCATGCCCTAAATCTCCCTTTTCGGGTGGGGTGATGGAAGCCGGCCCCGTGATCTGGCAGGCTAGGGGCGTGGTTATCACAAAAGGCAAGGAGCACGGATCCGAAGCAGTCACCGGCGCAGAGCTGCTGGGGCTGAATACCGACATGGTTGTCCAAGAACTCGGCTGGGACGAGGATGTCGACCAAGATCTTCGTGACGACATCATGGACATCATTGACGCCGACATGGTCGAGGAAGCTCTCGAAGCTGTCGATGTCGTTATCCTCTGGTGGCGCGACGATGACGGTGACGTCGTCGACGGCCTCGTCGATGCAATGCCAGATTTGGCCGACGACGGTTACATCTGGCTGCTGACTCCCAAGGTTGGGCGTCAGGGGTACATCGATGCGGCTTCCGTCCAGGAGGGCGTGACCATCGCAGGGCTGAGCCTCACGTCGACGGCGAACGTCGCCGAGGATTGGCTCGCGACGAAGGTGGTTCGACCGAAGGGTAGCCGCAAGTGACTGCTCCCTGCGCTCCCCGTATCGGTGTACTGACGTCAGGAGGGGACGCGCAGGGCATGAATGCCGCGGTGCGTGCCATCACGCGCGCAGCCATTCGCGAGGGCGTGGAAGTCTTCGCCATCCGCGAGGGTTGGCAGGGCGCCTACGAAGGTGGCGAGCACATCACGCGCATGCATTGGCGGGACGTTTCCGGCATCCTCGGTAAGGGCGGCACGGTCATCGGTACGGCGCGCTGCACCGAGATGCGTACGGAAGCTGGGCAGCGCGAGGTGGTGAAGAACCTCGTCACCAACGGTATCGACCGTCTGATCGTGATCGGTGGCGACGGCTCCCTCACCGGTGCTCGCGAGCTGAAGCTCTGCTGGTCGGACATGCTCGATTCCCTGGTGGCTGCTGGCGAGATCGACCGGGCGTTGGGTGATCGTCATCGTCATCTGCGCATGGCGGGCATCGTCGGCTCCATCGACAACGACATGGTGGGCACCGACATGACCGTCGGCACCGACTCGGCCATGCACCGCATCACCGAGACCATTGACGCAATTTCGGCGACGGCGGAGTCGCACCGTCGCACATTCATCATCGAGGTGATGGGGCGCAACTGCGGCTATCTCGCGCTCATGACCACCATCTCGGGCGGTGCTGACTACACCTTCTTGCCAGAAAGCCCGCCCCGAGAGGGCTGGGAAGAACGCATGGTGCAGGTGCTCGAACGCGCCCGCTCTGCCGGACGGCGTGACTCCATCATTGTTGTTGCGGAAGGCGCCAAGGACCGCGCAGGGGAGCCCATCTCCGCCCAGCGTATTCAACAAGTCATTGCGGAGCGCACCGGAGAGCAACCCCGCATCACCATCCTCGGGCACGTACAGCGAGGCGGGAAACCGTCGGCGTATGACCGCTGGATGGCCTCCGCCTGTGGCGTGGAGGCTGTGCAGGCGGTGCTCGAACTCCACGAGGATGCCGAGCCTGTGCTCGTGGGAGTGCAAGGCGACAAGGTGGTGCGCCGCCATTTGATGGACGACGTGGTCGCCACCCGTGCGATCGCCGACTACGTGCGTGAGGGCGACTACGCCCGGGCGATTGCGAGCCGTGGAGCGGGGTTCGCGACGATGATCGACATTTACCGCACACTCATTGAGGCGGAACCTACTGTCACTGAGCTTCGCGGCAAGCGCGTCGCTGTCATGCATGCCGGCGCGTTGGCTCCAGGCATGAATCAGATTGACCGCGTCGCCGTGCGGACTGGTCTTGACCTCGGTTATTCGATGTTCGCTATTCGCGGCGGCATTCCGGGGCTGATCTCGGGCAAGATCGGAGAGGTCCACTGGAGCGATGTCGAGGGTATGGCTCATCTTGGCGGCGCTCAGTTCGGTACCAGACGGTATATTCCGACGGAAGCCGACCTATATCCGATGGCGCGTCAGCTTGAGGAGCACGCGATCGATGCGCTGCTCATCTCGGGTGGCTTCCACGCCTACGCGACGGTCAACATGATGGAACGGGAACGCCACCGTTATCCTGCGTTCAACATTCCGATCGCCCTGTTGCCAGCCTCGATCGATAACAACTTGCCGTCGTGGAACATGGCTGTGGGCTCGGATACGGCGCTCAACACCGTCGTGGACTCCATCGATATGGTGCGCATGTCGGCATCGGCGAGCAAGCGTGCGTTCGTCGTCGAGACGATGGGGCGCACCTGCGGATTCCTGCCGCTCATGGGCGGCATCGCAGGAGGTGCCGAGAAGTCGTACCTGCCCGAGACGGGGGTGTCGCTGCAGCAACTCGCTGAGGATATCGAGGCGCTCGTCGATGCGTTCGAAACCGGGCGCACGTTCTACCTGGCTGTCATGGGCGAGGAGACCAGCGAACACTACACCTCCGACGTCATCGCGAAGATGTTTGAGGCGGAAGGGCATGGCTTGTTCTCGGTGCGCCAGGCCATCGTCGGGCATATTCAGCAAGGCGGGGTGCCGTCGCCGTTCGACCGAGTGAACGCAACCAGGCTCGCCTACCACGCCATTGCTTGGCTGGACGATCAACTGCAACACGGCAAGACGGAATACGCTGCGGCTGAGAGTGGCGTCGACGGCATTATGGCGCCCGCACGACGCGTGTTGGAGGGGATGGACTGGGACAACCAGCGCCCGTATGAGCAATGGTGGTGGAAGCTGAGGTCCGTTGCGGATCACCTCACGCGCCACCCGGGGCAGCCGGAGGGCTAGCTCAGCACAACGCGAGTGGGTGCTTGAAGGTTCGCGATGCCTCGCAGGTCATTGCTGCCGCATCCGTCAAGGCGTCGTTTGATGCGCTCGACGCTTGCGGTCGGGTCGTGCGTACCACGAGGGTGTGTTCGTCGGCATCACGCCGAATGAGCGTGAATCTTACGCTGGTGGCTTGCTCCTGTTCCTTCGCCCCGACGTAGCCGCACACCACGGCGTGTGCTGCTCCTGAGACTGCCACCGGCTGGGGATCAATCCGAAAGTCAACGGTGTAGCCGGCGCTTTGGTCTGCGACGAGGAGGCTGCAGGCGGCTGCGATGTCCGCGTCGATGGAGGTCAGCGTCGCCACCTGAATGCGCACGTCACCCGTCGCGTCCTTGGCGCGAATGAGCCGACGGTCTCCCTCCGTCAGTTCATCGTGGTACAACTCCCAGTCGTGGGGGAGCGTGATGGTGGTGTCGTCCACTACTTCTTCCACTCCGGGTGGATCTGGTGTGGGGGAAGGGCTCGGTGCTGATGGGCTGGGCCGCGCCGACGCGGAGGGTTGTGGCGTCGGATCGGGCTGCGCGCTGTTCCGGGCTCCGAAGAGCAGGTATGCGCAGCCTACGACGAGTACGAGCATCACTGCAATGATGATTGCGACGAGGGCTCGACGGTCGACGGGATGATCACTGGCGTCGTCGGGGAGTGCCCGACGGGCGCCACCTGCGTTCGGAAGGTCCTCGTCGTCGAAGGAATCGGGCATGGCCCGGCGTGGCCTGCGCGGTTCCTCGTCCATGTGCCTTCCTCTCGACGTCACCTCGGCCAGGCTACTGCCTTGCGGCAAGGAGCTAAAGCCGACGAGTGGCGAGGCAGCCCAAGAGGCACTAGAGTGTGCTCGGTTCCGGGCGCATAGCTCAGTTGGTTAGAGCATCTGCCTTACAAGC
>NZ_CAMYPD010000030.1 GCF_947286155.1 uncultured Tessaracoccus sp. | reverse complement strand
CTACACGTAAGGAGTCGTCGGCAGCGTCAGATGTGTATAAGAGACAGAGATAGATCAAGTTCGTGGCGGGTAGACGAGCCACGAACTTGATCTATCTTTGCGTGTAGCGACGCGACGCTGTTCAGCGCCCGCGGTACTGGCACCGCAGCACGTCGAGCGCCATCGATTCCAAGGCGTAGTCGGGGTCTGTCGCCGCACCTTTCACGTCTGCGTCCGCCTGGGCGATGCGCTCGATGGCCGAGCTGACTCCGTCGGAGTTCCATCGGCGGGCATAGTTGCGCAGATCCTTGATTTTGAAGAACGGCACCCCGAGGTGCCGGGCGAGCTCGCCATCATTCATGCGGCGGTTTTGGGCGTCGAGGTACTTCCCCATCGATCGGAAATTGCTCGCCATCGCCGACGTGATGAGCACGGCCGCGGTGCCCGTGTCGACCGCCCATCTGAGGCGCTCAAGCGCTAGGGTGGCGTTGCCGGCGAGCACTGCGTCGGCTACAGAAAAGCTCGATACTTCAGCGCGCCCGGCGAAGTAGCGTCGAATGAGGGGCACGTCGATTTCGTCGCGGTCGTTGTCGCCGGCCAGCTGCGCGACCGACGCCACGATGGCGCGCAGATCGGAGCCAACCGCAGCAACCAGAGCCTCGGCAGCCTCCTGCGTCATGCGGAGCCGATACGTGCGCGCCTCGGCTACCACGAACTTCCACAGCTCCCACGGCTTCGGCGCCTCGACCTTGATGGTCTCAATCTTCGCTTTCTTGAGCTTGTCGATGAGCCCCTTGCCCTTGTTGCCCCCGCCGTGGACGAGGATGAGGCAGAGATCTGGCCCTGGATACTTCGCGACCTCCACGAGCTGGTCGACGACATCTGCTGGGCAGGCGCCCACATCATCGATGATGGCGATGATGTGGCTGGAGAACAGCGACCCTCCGACGACCTCGCTGAGCATGGTGTCTTCCAGCTCGGAGGCCGTGATGTGATTGACATCAGCCCCCGGCTCGACGCTCAGTGCCGCCCGTTTGCGCTCGTCCACGGCGCGTTCAGCTAGCAGCGATGCTGTGCCCGTGATGAGTATCGTGCTGCCGAATGCGTTCATGCAGCTAAGCCTATGCTGTTCAGCTGACAATTCGACAGGCACGTGGTGCGGTGACGGCCTTGTGCTCATTTGCCGGCCCTTCGGATGTGGATGCGCTCCCCCAGCCCGAGCGCCAACGAGCCTTCCTCGTCGGTGCGGGCCACCACCATGCCGTGCTGCCCAGCCAGCCGCAACGCCGCGTCTGCGGGGTGCCCGTAGGAGTTGTCGGTTCCCGAGCTGGCGATTGCGACGACCGCCCCGGTGGCTGCGAAGAACTCGGGCTCCTGCCTCGATGAGCCGTGGTGTGGCAACTTCAGCACCTGCGCCTGCAGCGATAAGCCATGCCGACGCGCCTGCCGCAGCGCCTCGCGCTGACCGGCCGGCTCAGCGTCGCCCGCCAGCATCACCGAGAGCCCCTGCACATGCGCGACGCCCACGACCGACGAATCGTTCTCTTCCGACGATTCCCCTTGCCCGACGCCGCCCCCGCCGCCACGCGGTTGCCAGGCGGAGATCGTCGTCCACCGCACATCGCCGATGGCGAATGTGTCACCAGATCTGGTGGCACGCACTTCCGCTTCGCCTGCTGTGCGGCGCACCTGTTCGGCCTCGAAGGCGGGCTCCTGCATGGGGCTCGTCAGCACCAAGGAGGGTTGAAAACGTCGTGCGATAGCGGGAAACGCGCGGACGTGGTCGGCATGAAAGTGAGTGAGCACCACCACTGGAACATGCTGCACGCCCAGGCGATCCAGGCATTCCAGCACCGGTGCTGGCTCTGGGCCGACGTCAACGAGCACGGCGGTGGAGGTGCTCGCGCGCAGGACGGTGGCGTCGCCCTGCCCCACATCACAAAACGCCACCCGCCAGTCGCCCGGCCAGCCCGGCTGCGCTGGTTTCCACACCATGCCGGAGCACAGCAGTGCAGTGACGAGCATCGTCGCCCACCAGCGACGAAGCACAGGTTGGACGAGTACCGGCAGCGCCCCGCAAGCCAGCGTCACCATCAGCAGCCCCACCGGGCCGGGCAGCCAAGCCATGGTGGCATTCGGTAGGCGCGCTCCGGCTTCTGCAATCCATACGATGGGTTGCGCACTCCATCCGGCCGCCCAGCCCAGCATGGTGCTGAGCGGTGGAAGTATGCACGCGCACGCGGCGGCGAAACCGAGTGCCGTGGTCGGCCCGACGAAAGGGCCGGCCACCACGTTGGCAAGCACGCCCACGAGAGAAATCTGGTCGCTCAGCCACGTGACGATGGGCTGCGTCATGATCTGCGCCGCCAGCGGAATAGCGAGCGCCTCCGCGAGCCAGCGGGGCGCCCAGCGGGTGAGCGACTGCACGAATATCGGGCCGAGCAAGACGATGCCCAGGCATGCGGCCAGCGACAGCCAGAATCCGGGAGCTCTAGACAGCCACGGGTCGAGCGCCATAAGCACCACCACGGCCACGCACATGCCACGGATGCTGCGCCGTCCGGTGCCGACGCCCGTCGCGGCCAAGCTCACCAGCCCCATCACCGCCGCACGTTGCACCGACGGCTCCGGGCCACAAACAATGACGAACATGCCGACGCCTGCAACGGCAGCGGCACGCACCAGCCATCCGCGCACCCCGATGCCTCGCAGCAGCGCCAAGATGACACCCAACATGAGCGCCAAGTTGGCACCGGACACGGCCAAGAGGTGGGTGAGGCCCGTCGCTTTGAAGTCATCGGACATCGCCCGCGAGATACGCGAGGTGTCGCCCACCACCAGCGACGGCACCAGCGCCCGCTGGTCTTCGGGCGAGGAAGCAACCGAGCGACGGAGCCCGTCGCGCAACCCTGCTGCGAGCCGATCAATCACGCCCGGTGGGTGGCGCATGGATGTAACCTGCCGTAACGCCAGCACTGCCACCTCACTGTCGCCGCGATCGGTAGCGCGCAGCCGACCCTGCACGAGATAGGTTGCACCGACGCGGAGGGCGAGCAGATCGTCGAGCTGCTCGCCGCTTCCGCGCAGTTGCACGGGCATAGTTTGGCGCGTGCTCACGCCTCGGCCTTCTACGTTCACCACGGTGACCAAGGCCGTGCCCGACGGGGGCAACGGCGGCCTTCCCGGCAGCGGCTTCGGTTCGGAGACGATGCGGATTTCTGCTTGGACGATGGCGCGTTGGTCGGCCAGCGTAGCCAACGTCGAGCCGGCGCGTTGCAGGGCCAACATTCCGCTGAGCCCGGCGACGATCACGAGCGCGAGACAGCCGAGCGCAGCCCACGGGTACCGACGCCGCACCACGAGGCCGGCGACGCTCCCCGTCGCCACAGTCGTGAGGATGCACCACGCCAGCTCCGACGTGCCCACCACCGCACCCACCCACACACCCACTGCGATGGGCAGGAGGCGCCAGTCGTGCAGTTTCACACCGTGATGTGGGGTTCGAGCTTGCTGAAGGTTTTCGGGCCAATGCCCGAGATCTCCTGCAGCTCCGTTACCGCGGTGAAACCGCCGTGTTCTTCTCGCCACGCGACGATGGCCGCAGCCGTCACCGGGCCCACTCCAGGCAGCGCCTCGAGCTGCTGCGCCGTAGCCGTGTTCAGGTTGACGCGTCCGTCGGCTCCATCGCCGTTGCCGCTGGTCGGTGCGGCGCCGCCGGCAGGAGCAGTGCCCTCGGCAGCAACGACGTGGCTCTCTTCGCCTCGACGCCCGACCTTCACCTGCATCCCTGCCGCCACTGGCGCCGCAAGGTTCAAGTCTCCAGGCACGGCCTCGTCGGTGAAGCCGCCGGCGGCCTGAATGGCATCGACGACGATGGCCTCAGCGGGGAGCGTCACCACGCCGGGAGTCGCCACCGCCCCTGCAACGTGCACCCGGATGGTGGTCGGCGACGGCGGAGCCGACGACGAGGCGGCCTGCTCAGGGCCAGCTGACGTCGGCTCATCGGCAGGAGCGGCCGACGTGGAGAGCGCCGGCTGGGGCGGCACCTCCGCCGCGTTGGATTTGCTGAACGTGAGCCCGAGCGTGACCGCAACCACCGCCAACAGTATGGCGAGGGCAACGACGTGAGCCCGATGCACCGCAAGCTTGTCGCGCCAGGACGCAGGCGCCGCTTCTTCCCCAGCGTCGGGAGGTGGTTCCTCAGCTGGCTCCGACGTTGCCTCCAGCTCATCGGCGGCACGCCTGGGAGCAGTGAGGGAACGCTGGCCGATACTGACGTACGCGAGCCTAGCCCGGGCGAGTTCGTCCGCCTGGTTCGTGGTCTGCTTCTTCATACAAGCAGGATGGGCGCGACACGCCCGAGATTCCCATGCGGAACGAAATCTGTGGAAAAGTCGCTCGACTCGCTACTTACCGACCACCAGGCTGAGCATCTTGGGCAGTTTGGCGATCACCTTGATGACGGGGCGTCCGTCGAGGTTGCGCTGCACGTTCGCGTCCGCCATCGCCAATTCGACGGCAGCGTCCTCATCGATGTCGGCAGCAACCTCGAGCTTTGCGCGGATCTTGCCCTGAATCTGCACCACCATCGTGACGAGATCTTCAGCGGCCAGCTCCGGGTCGGACGTCGGCCACGTGCTGTTCGCCACCGACGGTTCGTGCCCGAGCAGCTCCCACATCTCCTCAGCGACGTAGGGCGCCACCAGGGAGAGCGCCTGCGCGGTGAACTCTGCGGCTTCGCGGACCGCAGGGTCTGCAGGGCCGGCGTCGCCGTCGATGGCCTTGCGCGTCGCGTTAACGAGCTCCATGATTCTCGCCACGGCCACGTTGAACCGGCCGTCCTCCACGAGCGTCGAGATTTCAGCGATGGCCTGGTGCGTCGCCTTCCGAAGCTGCTTGTCTCCCCCATCCGCTGGGGTTCCGGGTGCGCTCGTCACTTCCGCCGCGACGCGGTGCGCGCGCTGCAGGAATTTCAGCGAGCTCGCCGGCGAGAGATTCGCCCAGTCGATGGCGTCCTCCGGCGGGCCGGCGAACACCATGGTGATGCGGACCGCGTCGACGCCAAACTCGTCGATCTGTTCCCCGAGATCAACGCCATTACCGAGCGACTTACTCATGGCCTTGCCCTCGTTGAGGACCTGGCCCTGATTGAGCAGCTTGAGCATCGGCTCGTCGAAGTCGATCATGCCGAGGTCGTGAAGGACCTTCGAGAAGAAGCGCATGTAGAGCAGGTGCAGGATGGCGTGCTCGATGCCGCCGACGTATTGCGCCACCGGCATCCAATGGTTCACGTCGTCGGGGTTGAACGGGCCTTCGGTGTAGCCCGGCGAGCAGTAGCGGAAGAAGTACCACGAGGAGTCGACGAACGTGTCCATCGTGTCGGTGTCCCGCTTGGCGTCGGCACCACACTTCGGGCAGGCCACCTCAACCCACTCGGTGGCGGCAGCCAGCGGGGACGTGCCCTTGGGCGCGAGCTGTTCGCCACGCAGATCGGGCAGCTGGACGGGCAGTTGCTCGTCGGGGACGGGCACCTCGCCACAGGACGGGCAGTGGATGATGGGGATGGGGCATCCCCAGAAGCGCTGCCTGGACAGGAGCCAGTCGCGCAGGCGGTACTGGATAGTGCCACGTCCGGTGCCGTCGGCTTCGAGTTTGTCAATCATGCGACGAACGCCTGACACCTTGTCGGTGAGTCCATCGAGTACCTCGGAATTGCGGTAGGCGCCGTCGCCGACGGTGGCCACGCCAGTCTCAGCCGGGTCGGTGCCGTCGACGTCGAGGACGACGCGCACGGGCAGCTCGAACTTGCGGGCGAAGTCCAGATCTCGCTGATCGTGTGCAGGAACGGCCATCACGGCACCCGTGCCGTAGTCGGACAGCACGTAGTCAGCGGCCCAGATGGGAATCTGTTCGCCGTTGACGGGATTCACGGCGTAGGCCCCGAGGAAGACGCCGGTCTTCTCTCGCTCGGTGGACTGCCGCTCGATTTCCGTGGCCTTCTTCGCGGCCTCGACGTAGGCGTCGAACTCAGCCTTATGCTCATCGGTGACGAGCTCGGCGGCCAATTCGGAGTCGGGCGCGACCACAACGTAGGTGGCACCGTAGAGGGTGTCCGGACGAGTGGTGAACACCGTGATGGGCTCGTCGCGACCGTCGACATGGAAATCGACGTGGGCGCCTTCGGAGCGGCCGATCCAGTTGCGCTGCATCGCCAGCACGTGTTCGGGCCAGCCGTCTTGTAGCTGCTCCATGTCGTCGAGCAGACGATCAGCGTAGTCGGTGATCTTGAAGTACCACTGGTTGAGCTTGCGCTTGGTGACCTCGGTCTTGCAGCGCTCGCAGCGCCCGTCTACCACCTGTTCGTTCGCGAGCACCGTCTGGTCTTTCGGACACCAGTTGACGTAGGAGTCTTTCCGGTAGGCCAAGCCGCGCTCGTAGAAGCGCAGGAAGAGCCACTGGGTCCAGCGGTAGTACTCCTCGTCGGAGGTGTGCAGGCGCCTGGACCAGTCGAGACTCAGTCCGTAGCGTTTGAAGGAGCCAACCTGCGTTTCGATGTTGTTGTACGTCCACTCGGCCGGATGCGCGTTGTTCTGGATGGCCGCGTTCTCTGCTGGCAGCCCGAACGAGTCCCAGCCGATGGGATGGAGCACGTCGTAGCCCTTCAGCCGCAGATAGCGCGCCACCACGTCGCCCATCGCGTAGGCCTCTGCGTGGCCCATGTGGAGATCACCCGACGGGTACGGGAACATGTCGAGCACGTAACGGCGTTCACGCTCGCCGTCGTCCTTCGCCCTGAACGTCTCGTTCTGCTCCCAGAAAGCCTGCCACTTCTCCTGGGCTGCTTCCCTGTCGTAGTGCTCGCGACTCACGTTGATCCTCCTGTGCACGGTGCTGGGCCAATATATCGTGCCCAGAGCGGGGTTGGTGTCGGCTGACCGTCAGGCGAGGACGGCATCGACCTCGTCGCTCGTCGGTGGCTGAGCGCCAGCCTTCGTACACACCAACGCCGACGCGGCCACGCCTCGTCGCATTGCTTCCTCGAGGTTGTCGCCGTTGAATGCTTGCAGGAATCCGGCGTTGAAGGTGTCACCCGCGCCGACGGTGTCTACCACCTCGACGCGCCTGCCCGGAACCCTGGCGAGTTCCCCGTCGCGTCCCACAGCGACGGCACCGTCGCTGCCCAAGGTGACGATGACGAATTCGACGGAGTAGTCGCGGCAGTATCGCTGGGCGACGTCGAGAGGTTCCTCTTTGAAATCGACGAGCCAGGCGAGATCTTCGTCGGATGCCTTCACAAAGCCACCCGATTGTCCGACGAGCGAGGCCATGGCACGCACCTTGCGCACGTACTCCTCCCTGTCGCTCAGCACATTGGGGCGGACGTTGATGTCGAAACTCTTCCTATTGGGCGTCTTTGATAGGAAACGGTGTACCTGCGCAAACGACGGCTCAAGCACCGCGACGAGCGACCCGAAGTGCAACCAATCCGAGGGATCCAGTTCAGGAAAATCTTGCTCCGCCCAGTTGAAGTTCGTAGTGCCGACGGTGTGAAAGGCGTAACTGGCTTTCCCGTCGTCGCTGAGTGACACCACGGCCAGCGTGGTCGGGTCAAATGTGCGGATGGCGTAGTCGGTGCCGACCCCGTTGGTTTCGATGTGCTGCGTGAGCTGTTGCCCGAAGGAATCCTCACTCAGTCGACCGAGAAATTGCACGTCGCAGCCAAGACGCCCGAGCCCGATGGCCGTGTTCATTGGCCCACCCCCTGAACGAGCGACCCATGAGCTGCTCGCGGAGGTCTTGTTTCCGTCGGGGATGAGGTCGATGAGGGCTTCACCTAAGACAACAAAGCGCATGGCCCCTAGATTAGATCAGCGTTCGTCCCAGCGCCACGGAGGGACGCCCAACTTGAGCATCGCACCCACCGTGTGAGCCAACGGGTGACGCTGCTCGTCGGGGCTGATTTGGATAAGGCACTCGGCAGCGAGCGCACCGGCACCTTCCAGCCAGTAAGCGAGCGCCAGCAGCGAGAGCACACTGCCGACGTTGCGCGCAGGCGCCTGCACGCGTGCGGCCAGTAGGGCTGCACGTCGCGCTGGTGCCACGTCGCGGTTCATTTGGGCCACTACTTCACCGAATGGTTCCTCGTAGCCCACCAGTATCGCCAGCTCGGCAGCTTCTGCGTCTGTGAGAGTGCCGTCCAGTAACACCTCGAGGCGTTCCATGCGCTCCGAATCGCTCAGCGCTTCCACACGACGTCGTGCGGCAGTTGTGAGTGCTTTCGAGGGCTGCCAGACGTACACGGCAGCGACGGCCTCGTCGCGCGATGCAGCCACCTCCCCCGGCCACAATTCCGCGATGTACTCGGTGAGCGCGTCGGAGACGACCGCCGCTTCTTCATCGATCAACGTGCTGTTCACGACTTCCCAGGTGCTGGCTCCGTCGGTGAGCACCATGATGGAGACCGCGTCTAGCTCGTCGGCGAGGCTGGTCATCAACGCGGCGCCCAGGTTTGGGGAGGCCGTGTAGCCGAGCAGCATCCAGTGCGAATCAGAAGCAGGGTTGCCCGCCGCCATCGTCATGATGCTGCGCGCCGCGTCCTGGCAGCCTTCCCCGACGTGGGAGAGGTCGAGGCGGCCCATGAACAGGACATGCTTGCCGGACATGCGTATGGCAACGACAGATTCTTGGGGTGAGAAGCCGAATTGGGCGGGCGGCAGCGCGAGGAGTTCGGCACGGCTGCGGCAGCGGACAGTGCGGGTTTCAGTAATCGTCATGCCCTGCACTGTGGCAGCGAGCACAGGCAAATTTGCATCGGAAACTGAATCTGTGGATAACTCCGGCGGCTACGCTTCAACACATGAGTAACCAGCAGTGGCCCGGCGGACAGCCAGGGCAGCCGGATCCCTGGTCGCGCAACGACCCAAATTGGCGCCCCCCGCATTTTGAGGAACGGGTGGAGCGAGACCCACGGCAACCGTTCGGCCAGCGTCCCACAACGTCGCCAGTGGTGCCGGACTTCGAACCCCCGCGCAAACCGGTGTGGCCGTGGGTGGTGGGCATCATCGGCGCGGTTGCTGTACTGCTCATCGTGCTCGTGGTGCAACCGGCACAGCCCGAACCTGAGGCCTCCGAGCAGCCGCCCGCGTCTGCGTTTCCGTCCCCCAGCGTCACGGGGAACGCCATCCCGTACGACGGCAACGGCACGGGCATCTTTGAGATCACCTCGCACCGTTGGACGTCCAATGGTTTGCAGCTGGAGTACTCCATCACCGCTGACAAGGAACGTCGACGGTTCTCCTTCTTCGTCTTCACGAATGAGAGCCGTGACAGTTACGCGCCAGACGGGGAGCCCGTCGTTGAGGTGTCGCCCGACGCACCCGCCACCGGCACGCTCGAAGTCAGAATGCCGCGAGGTGATGCCACGTTGGTGCTCACCACTGCGAACGGCCGCGCCATCACGGCACTGCCGATTCCTGGCTAGTTTGCGGCTCGCTGTTCGGCAGCGTCCCGACGCTCGCGCTCGGCGCGTTCCTTAATGGCGTCGGGGTGGTAGTGGCTGAGCATCACGACGCCGTAGATGGCGACGGCGCCCATCACCGTCATACCGATGCCAGCCCACAGTCCCATGTGCGCGCCCTCGGCAAGCACGACGAGGCCGAACAGCACCGCGACCACCGGGTCCACCGTCGTCATCGTGGCTACGGTGATCTCGGCCGGGCCGGATGCGTACCCCTGCTGGATCATCCATACTCCCCCAAAGAACCCGACGAGCATCAAAACGATGGCTACCAGCACTTTGAGGTCGAGCCATGACTCGTGGTACGTCAGCACCATGTCTGCAGTGGCTTTGAGCATGCCCGTCGCCATCCCGTACAGCATGGCGCCGATCGACGACCAGAGCATGGCTTTCAGCCAGGGCGTCACTCGTGGCGTGATGGCCGATATCCCGAGTGAGATAGCCACGACCACACCGAACGTCACCAACAGCGACACCAGGGTTGCTTCCTGATTGCCCGTGGCGTTCCTGGTGGAGATGATGGTGAACCCCACTAGCCCGACGAACGTGACGAGCACCGCAATCCACAAATGCCCAGAGATTCGGTGCTTGTGGATTCGTGCTGCCAGCAACACCGACCAAATGACGGCGACGATACCGATGGGCTGCACCACAGCGATGGGCGCCAACGTGAGCGCCGCGAAATTAATGCCAGCACCGAGCAACACGCACAGCAAACCAAGTGACCACTTCGGGATCAGCACGAGCTTCAGCATCCCGCCAACGGACAGGCGGTTGTCTGACGCGGGGGTGTCGTCGTCGAACGTAGAACGAACGCCAAGGCTCTGGAGTGCCGCTCCCCCGGCAAACAGGAATGACCCCAGAATCTGAAGGAGGATCGCGAAACCGATCAACGTGGTGCACCTTCCGAAGTTGTTGCTACGTCAGTAGACAATCACCTTGTCGCCCACTTTGGCCATTTCGAAGAGCGTGGCGACGGCGTTCTCGTCTCGCACATTCACGCAACCGTGTGAGGCACCGTTGTAGCCGCGGGCCCGGAAATCGCTCGAATAGTGCACGGCCTGGCCGCCGCTGAAGAACATGGCGTAGGGCATCTTCGAGTTATACAGCTTGGAGACGTGGTGACGCGACTTGAACTCCACCCGGAACGCACCTTCCCGCGTGGGGGTGCGTTTGGATCCGAAGCGGACGTCCATCGTGAGGCGGACCTTGCCGTCAACCACCCACGCGAGCTGGCGTGCTTGCTTCGAGATGCAGACCGCCCGCCCGCTCAGGCAACGAGGGTCGAGCTTCATGCCCCCTGTGGTGGCTTCCGTCTTCTTCGGAATCTTGTTCGCGAGCTCGTCACGGGTGGGATCGTGCGTCATGGCGCGCAGGCGGTCGAGCGTGCGCTGGTCGACCTCGCCGGTGACAGGAATGTCGCGCTTTTCCTGGAACCCGCGAACGCCCTCGACAGTTGCGGGGCCGTACACACCGTCGACGGTGGGCCCGTACCAACCGATCTGCCTGAGGCGGGACTGCAGCGCCCGGACCTCGTCGCCCTTGTCACCGGACTTCATCAGCGCCGGGCCGGGCTTCACCACGTTGTACTTCTCGTCGTGTGTGGGCGTCTTCGTCATCTCGACGAGCCGCTTCCACGTCGTAGCATCGACGGCACCCGTCACGGGAAGCTGCCGCTTGGCCTGGAATCCTTCGACTGCTGCCTGCGTCGTCGGGCCGTAGAGCCCTGTGATCTTGCCTTCGAACCAATGGAGCTGGAGGAGACGATGCTGCAGCTCGCGGATCTCCTCGCCCTCATGCCCTGCGCTGTACAGCGCAGGCTGCGCGGTGGGCGTCGGGGTGGGCGTCACGGAAGGCGACGGCAGCGCTTCGCTCGGGGTTGGCGTGGGTGTCGGCGTCGGGCTCGGCGATGGCGTCGCCTGGGCGGGGGTCACCGTCGCGCTGGGAATGCTCTCAGGCGATGGCACTGCCGTCGACGACACGGCGCGCACGTCGCGATGTGCGGGGATCGCGGAAGGGGCCGGCGCACAGGCTGCCAAGGGGAGCACCGTCGTGAACGCGACGATTGCACCAAACAACGCATGTCGGTTACGCATGAGACCCTCCGACTGGCCTAGGGGGAAGACGCCACGTGGCTGCGGCGGGCCTAGAATTGCAGATGGATGGTGATTTTCTACGTCGCCACGCCGAGTTGATCGATCACCGTGATCAGATCGTTGCGAAGTGGCTCCGCGCGCTCGGCGAACCCGCGTTGCAGCTGGGCGTACTCATGGCGTCCTTCGGAGGTCTCCACGCGAATAGGTTCGTGCCCCCACTCGGTGAGGTCGTAGGCGGAGGCTCGCATATCGACGACGCGAATCTCGCGCGCAAGCGTGAAGGTCGCGAACAGCAGCGACGACGACACCGCCGGCCAGAGCTTGCCCGCCCATCGGTAGAGGTCCATGTTCACGTGCAGGCAGCCTGGCTGGTCAAACTCAGTTTGCAGCTCCCGCGTCGGGGTCACCAGGTTGAGCGGCTTCGCCTGCGGGGTGAAAAACCGGAACGCGTCGAAATGGGAGCAACGGCAGCCCACTTCGTTCAAGATCTTCGCCCGTTCGTCGACGCCGTAGCGCAGCGGAAGGTACGGGTGCCTGGTTTCGTGTTGTTCGAGGCCGTGGACCATGGCCCACTCGTGCATGCCGAAGCACCCGAACTTCGGTTGCATCGAGGCCGCGGCGGTGAGCAGGCGTCGGGCTGTGTCGACCGTACCTCGACGTTTGGCCAGGAACGCGTCCGCGTCGAACTGCGCGATGCCGTCCTGCACGCGGTAGTGCGGTGGCTGCCACGATCCGTCGTCTTCGAGCTTGACGCCCACCCCGGGGTGCCACTGCATAAGGTGCGACGGGCGGAGGTTGTAGTAGTGGAAGAGGAAGTCGTCGACGGGTTCTTTCATGCCGCGGTCTCGGCGCCACACGACGTCGGCAAGTTCGCGCTGTGCCGCGTCACGGTGCTCAGCTGCCCGTGATTGCCATTGCTCGCGCGTCAACATGGCACTCACCCTAGCGGCGCGGCGGAATGTGGTTGCGCAGGTCTGCGCGGCGTTGTTTCCAGTCTGGTAGCGCGCGATCGAGCACGGCGTAGAAGCGCGGCCCATGCCCCGCCTCGACGAGGTGTGCCAGCTCGTGTGCGAGCACGTACTCGAGCTCCGCTTCGGGGCGTTGCACGAGCCAGGTGTTTAAGGTGATGACTCGGGTTTGCACATTGCAGCTTCCCCACCGCGAGGTCATAGCTCGATACCTGAAAGCCGACGGGGTCTGCCCGATGCGATCTTGCAGCGGCGGGACAAGCCGCTCGACGGCTTCTGCCAGCAAGCGCTGACGCAGCGTGTGGGCGGCGCGCTCGGCCGCGGTGTCGTCGGGTGCGGTGATGCGCACGCGATCGTCTTGGAGCGTCGCTCGGGTGCGGCCTGCGAGTCGCTCAACCGCGATACTGCTCCCCCACAGCGTCATGGAGCCGCCGTCGGTGAGGTCGTCGACGGGCATCTGCCGGTTGCGTTGGCGTTGCATCGTGCGCACCAGCCACTCCCGGTTGTCAAGGACGAATGCTCTGAGCTGGCGCTCGGACATGCGCTGCGGAGCGCTCAGCCTGACGCTGCCGTCGGGCTGAACCACCAGGCGCGCACGCTTGACGCTGCGACGCGCCACCTCCACGGTGAGATCGTCCACGTGAAGCAGAAGGTGACCAGGCGACGACATATCACCAGCCTAGAGCCCCGTCCCCTCCCCAGGCACGGGCAACCTGTGCGGCTCAGTCCCGGAACAAGTGTCATCTGCTTCCGCGCGATGAGGCGTCGTCGGGAGGCAGGTGACACATGATCCGCTCAGTTGCCGCACAGGTTGCACCTGCCTGCGGGGAGGCACACGTTTCGCGACGAAGCCCCTCACCGCCAGCGATTTCCCTTTCCCGGATGAGTGCGCTAATGTTCTGCGAGTCGCAAGTGCGATCTCGGGGCTATGGCGCAGTTGGTAGCGCGCTTCCATGGCATGGAAGAGGTCAGGGGTTCGAATCCCCTTAGCTCCACAAATGGAATCCAAACAGCCTCGCCGATCGGCGGGGCTGTTTTGCTATTGGGGTGAGTTCGGGCGGGACTGTTTCGCTGTTGCGGCCACTTCCGGCTGATGCATACATGCTAACCTGTATGTATGAAACGGACTGCTGAAGACGCGGAACGCACGCGTCTGACACTCTTAGAGGCAGCACTGATGGCCTTCGAAGAGAAGGGGTGGAGGGGGGCGACGTTTGAGCATGTCGCTGCACGCGCCGGTGTCACCCGTGGGGCGCTGCACCATCACTTTCGCTCCAAGGGTGCACTGCTGGATGAAGCGCTCTCATGGGGTTGGGCCGAGTACGGCAATCGCCTATTCGAGGACAAAGGCACCGAACCTACTGCGCTCCTGACCGAATTCGTGAAGCTTCTGCGCGAAGACGAACGGTTCCGCGCGCTCGCTGCTTGCACAGTGCTTGTTGCGCCGCAGGCGCTTGGCGACACGACCGAGAAGAACGCCGCACTCGACACCTGGCGAGACCACATCGCAGCCAGCCTCCACAACACCGACGATGCCGCACCCCAGACGGTTGCGAACCTCGCGCTGGTGTTCCTGCAAGGCCTCACCGTGACTGCGGTGACCCGACCACACGATCTTCCGCGCCCCGACGAGTTGAGCGCCAGCTTCATGGCGCTGGCCAAGGGGGTGGCGAACCTCTAGAAAGGAGTCGTCTCATCATGGCGACACACAATCACAATCACAATCCCGCACCCAGGACCGGGCGCACGACCCCGAACCGCGCTCTTATCGTTGGCGCTGCCGCTTTGTTCACCGACATGCTGGTTCACGGGCTGGCCGTACCTGTGCTCCCTATGCTCCCCGCCGTGGTTGAGCAAGGCCCAGCAGCAACCGGCTTCCTGTTCGCGTCGTACGCGATAGCAATGATCATCGCGACGTTCTTCGCCGGTCGCATGGTCGACCGATACGGCCCGAAGGCCCCGCTCCTGATCGGCCTGGTCGGCCTCGCTTCGGCAACACTCCTGTTCGCCACGGGCGGGCCGTACTGGCTGCTCCTCGTCGCCCGCTTCGCGCAAGGTATCGCTGGCGGGACGTCCTGGGTTGCCGCGCTCTCCCTGATCGCCGCGACAACGCCTTTCGAGAAACGGGGGCAGGCGATGGGAATCGCGATGTCCACCATCACGCTCGGCGTGCTGATCGGACCCCCGCTGGCTGGGTTCATGGTCGAGCGCCTCGGCGCGGCTTCCCCGTTCCTCCTTGCGGCAGGCGTCGCCCTTGCCGACGGAGCGCTGCGCATCGTGCTCGTCAAGGACTCACCACGAGTCGGCGACGACACCGCTGGCCCTATCGCGGTGCTTCGAGTGCCCGGTTCCCTGTCGATCGTGCTCGCGATCGTCGTTGGGGCCGGGGTGCTCTCAGGTATTGAGCCGGTGCTCCCTGTCCATCTCGGCGGCGGAGCACTCACGATCGGCCTCCTGTTCGGGCTGGCGTCGTTTGCTGCGATCATTGCGAATCCACTTGTAGGCCGGTGCATCTCCACTGCTTCACCAAGGCTGCTGATCGGATCCGGCGTGCTTGCCGCCGCCGCATCACTGCTCGTACTCGGCTGGGCAGGGGAGCTGTGGCAGACCTGCATCGGAATGAGTCTGCTTGGGATCTCCTCCGCCCTGCTACTCGCCCCAGCGACCGCGCTCATCGGCGAGCAGGGTTCTCGGTCGAACCCGCCCACCATCGGCGGCTCATTCGCCCTTTACAACTTTGCCTACGCGGCAGGCCTCGCCGCCGGGCCGCTCCTCACGGGGTACAGCGTGCAGCAGGCCGGGTTCACCACCGCGATGCTCATCACCGCTATCGCCCTAGCAGTCGTCGGCGGAGTTGGGCTGATCCGACTGCCTGACCAGCGCCAGGCCTCAGGGCAGGCGACTGACTGATCTCTGGGTGGCGTGAGACTCTGGCCCCGGAGCAAGAGACCGTGATGATCAGGGAGGTGATGCCGACACCTGGCCTGACTCTCATGCCCTGAAGGTCGCTACAGCGCACTCGGAGGGCGGCCGCCGATCAGCCGTCTGCAACCAACCTGATGGCCGGGTACAGCTAGGCTCTCGATCATTGGCGCATGTGCTCGGAGGAAAGTCGCGCGAAGATGAGGGTGTCGGTCCATTCGCCCTTGCTGAACCA
This sequence comes from uncultured Tessaracoccus sp., assembly GCF_947286155.1. Taxonomy (GTDB): domain Bacteria; phylum Actinomycetota; class Actinomycetes; order Propionibacteriales; family Propionibacteriaceae; genus Arachnia. The sequence continues at coordinate 18,747 of NZ_CAMYPD010000030.1, read as the reverse complement.
GTCCTGGACGTGATGCGCTTCCAGCCGGAGCCCGACGCGGCGAGCGAGTGCTGCGGAGGCACTGTTGCGGGCATCCATCTGCGCGATGAGGCGGTGGAGTCGGTAGTGGTCGAACCCGAGGGCGAGTACTGCTCTGACAGCCTCGCTGGCGAAACCTCTCCCACCGTGTGCCGGGTCGAGAGCCCACCCGATCTCGCCTTGACGGTGCTCGTGATCGGTGAGCCACAACGCGACGTCTCCGATCGGGACGCCGTCATGCTCGATGACCAGCGCAAGCGCACCAGTCTCGCCATCGATGTCAGTCTTCGCTAGCCGCTCGGCGAGCTTTTCGCGGGTGACTTCCTCGGTCCATGGCTCGTCCAACAGGTAGCGGGCAACGTCGGGTCGCGAGTACAGCTCGTGAAGCCATTCGGCATCGTCGGCGTTATAGTGACGGAGCCGAAGCCGCTCCGTCGCCAACGGCCACTGGGCGGTGGGCTTGAGGTCGCGCCGGTAATGGAATAGTTCCTCGCACTGCCCTGCGGGCGTGATCCCGACGGCTCGCTCGACCTCATGAAACCCTGCGTTCGTCAAGCACCGCTGGGAGGCCTTGTTCTCCAGGAGCGTGCGTGCTGTCAAGGTTCGAAGTCCACTGTTGCGTGCGAAGCGCGATGCCAACTCCAGGCCCCGACGAGCGTGCCCTGCTCCCCGCGCATCCGGATGAATCCAGAACCCGACCTCGGCAGCCTCGGAGCTGACGTCGAAGAGCACCATGGACCCCACAAACCGGTCCGTCTCGACGTCGGCAAGTGCGAGGACTGCCAGCGTGCCGGTCGACAGACCCACAGCGGCCTCTTCACGGATCATCCGTCGCACGGAGTCGGGAGTGTAGTCGGGCTCAGGCAGGTGGCCGAAGCGCCGCACAGCTTCGTCCTTGGTTCCGGATGCATACGCGTCTGCGTCCAGCTCAGAGAGGGGGCGTAGGCGAGTGTTCTCAAAGGTGATCGGGAGGGTGGTGGCATCCAGCATGCGCTAAACCTAACATAGAATGGATAGCTAACTGAAGCGTGTTTGGTTAGGCTGGTGGGGTGAGCTACTGGGAACACCGCAAACCTGTGCAACGTCTCCGCGCAGTGGACATCGGGGAGGTTGCGAGGGCATCGGTAGGGTTACTGGACGAAGGCGGGTTGAGGGCCCTCACCCTGCGATCTGTGGCGCAACAGGTGGGTGTCGCTCCAGCCAGCCTGTACTCCCGCGTCGAATCCGTCGACGATCTGTTCGACCTCGCCCTCGACACCGCGCTTGCAGACGATCCCGTGATGTCCGAGTCGATCCGCAACGCTGACCTGCTCGCCCTAATGCACGCCTTCTTCGCGCACCTCACGGCTCACCGATGGGCCGGTCAGATCATCGGCATGCGCGCGCCCCGGGGCCCCGCATACCTGGCCCTCTCCGAGCGCATGTGCGTCCTTCTCGAACAAACGGGTACCCCGGATCCGCTCGGAACTGCCTACCGGCTGTCCAACCTGGTGATCGGCGCCTCCCTGACCGCCCCCATGGCATCTGACGAGAAGCACGTCGCCATCGACCCTGACCAAGCCCCTACCTACGCGCGACTCCACGCGACGCACCACATCAGCCCAGAAACCCTCCTCTACGACGGCATCAACCATCTCCTCCACAACATGCAGCACACCACTTAACCGAGGAGCCACGGGTCTCGCACGTCGAAGGGGAGCCTTCCTCGAAGAATGCTCGATTCTGTACAAGGCGTTTGATGGTAAACAACCCAAGCCAAACGCCTCGCCACTAAAGTTGCGCAGATGCGCGCATAGGTCAACTCTCGTGCTCACTCCGCCAGATCCGCACAAGAGATGGACACCGCCGTATTGATGCCCCGAGCGCTTTCTGATCGTGAACGCGCGGTGGCGCAAGCCATGATCATCCACGCGGACCCCACGGATGCCGACGAGCCACCGCCAAGCGCGGAGCAGCGCCGACGCTGGCTCGAAGCCGTGCAGTTCCCTTCCCCAGGCGAATCGGTGTTCAGCACCGCATGACTACTTGCCCGTAATCTCCTTGAGTTTCTCCGCTACGGCGAGCACGCCCTGATTGTCCTTCGACGGTGCCACCATCGCTGGCTCGACACCACCGTCGCGAAGCACCTTGGCGGAATCGTCGTCCCAGGCGAATACGGCCACCTGCTCGTTGCGCGGCATCAGGTTGAGGAAGCTCTGCGCCACGACGGGCGAGGTGAGCAGCACCGCGTCGTAGCGGCCGTTGTTCCAGCCTTCCAGCACCCATTCGGCCACCTCGTCGATGTCGCGCATGCGGTACACCGGCATGCGGATCACCTCGTAGCCTCGCTCCCCCAAGCCCTCGGCGATCCGGTTGCTGAGGTCGTCAGCGCAAGGCACCACAACGCGGCCCGAACCCTCCGGGAACATAGCGATGAGGTTCGGCGTGCTGGCAGTGCCTTCCGGGGACAGCGTGACGTGCACACCGTAGTCTTCGAGCATCTCGCGAGTGGTGGTGCCAAGCGCCGCCACCTTGGCGCCCTCGGGCAATTTCCAACCCAACTCACGCACCGCCCAGATGGTGTGCGCCGTCGGGAACACCAACCAGTCGGCTCCATCGAAACGATTCTCTGCGTTCGGGAGCAGCTCGGCAATCTGCAACGGGGCCGTATCGACGTTCACGCCCTGCTCGCGGATGGAGCGAGACATGAGCCCCTCCTGGCGAGGCAGCAGCAGGTGGGGCGCGTCGGGCCCCTTCTCGTCGAGCGTGCCGGTCTCGTCGTCGTGTTCCTTCGTGAACTTCACGTTCGCGAGCGCTTCCTCGTTGATGAAGCGCATGACGTCGCGCTCCAAGAACGCGTCCGCCAGCCGCGTGCCGGCTCGCTTCGCGTGCAACAACGACGTGGGCATGCCGATCTCGAGCTGCAGGTGTTCGGATCCATCGACGCTCGTCACACACGCTTTGAAGTTGAGGATCGCCTTGCGCGAAACCAGCGCGGCCACCGGCATCCGATAGTTGGCACCCAGCCGGTACATGAGGTCACGCTCGGCAGCCACGCAGATACGCGTCTCGAGGTCTTCGATCCCGCCGAGCGCCTCGATGACATCGGTATCACCAACACGGCACTCGATGGACTTCGCGCCCTGACCCGGCGCTGGGAGAATCGGAAGATACTCCGTCACCATCTCAGTTTTGCCCGTGCGCTCGAGGGCCGACGCGGACAGCACCAGCGCGTCGAGGTCACCCGGCTGCACACGGGAGATGCGTTCCTCCATCGTGCCGCCGACATCAACGAAGGTGAGATCGGGGCGCAGCCTGCGGATCTGCGCGATACGTCGCAACGACGTCACACCGATGCGGGCGCGAGACGGCAGCGCAGCAAGAGGCATGCGGTTCTGGGAGATCAGAGCGTCGCGCCAGTCGTCGCGAGCAGGCACTGCGGCGATCACGAGGTCCGACTGACGCTGTTCACCGATGGGGATGTCCTTGGTGGAGTGGACGACGGCATCCACTTGCCCCTCGCGAAGGGCCGTGCGCAGTTCTGCCGCAAAGCCGCCCTGGAACGACCGCCCGTCGTGCATGTGGTTCGCGTCGGGTTCCGCGCTGGTAACCGACACCACTTCGACGTCGTGCCCGAGCTCGCGCAAACTCTCCGCCACCTGATTGGTACGCGCCATCGCGAGGTCTGTGCCTCGTGTACCTAGCCTCAGCTTCACCGCCGACTCCTCCTCTGGAGCTGTTTGTCCCACTCTCTCACGTTTCGCTCTCGCTCGCGCAGTACTCACCTACATGCCGTGCGGTTGCGCGCCACCGAGGTTATACCCCAACAGCGTCCAGCCTGCATCGTCGTGACGCAGCTCGGCCCAATGGGCATTACCCAGTGTGCCGAGCCCCCGACCAAGGCCTGGCAGCTCCAGCAGCGATGCCACCGTCACGCGCGTAAAGAACCCATGCGTGGCCACGAGCACCGTCTGGTCGGGGTGCTTGGCCGCGATATTGTGCAGCGCGCGGGTGCCTCGTCGGGCCATCTCTTCGGCGGTCTCCCCTGATTCCGAGCGACGGAAATCCTCTCCCGCGCGCAACCGCTCAACCCTCTCTGGGTGCGTCTTCGACACCTCCGCCCAGGTTTTGCCTGCCCAATCGCCCATGTCGATCTCGCCGAGTCGGGCATCGACATGAACGTCCAAGCCCTGCACGGAGGCAACCGTGCGAGCGGTTTCGAGCGCCCGTGACAGCGGCGACGACCACACCACGTCGAACGCATACTGGGTGAGCTCGGCGGCAACCTCCCGAGCCTGTTCGCGGCCATGCTCGCTCAACTCGACGTCGGCTTGGCCTTGCATCTTTCCTTCGCGGTTCCACAGCGTCTCGCCGTGGCGCAGCATGATGATGCGGGTCACGGTTGCGGCAGTTCTAGGTTGATCGTCGGGCAGTCCTTCCACAGCCGTTCAAGGTTGTAGAGGGTGCGTTCCTCGTCGTGCTGGATATGGATGACGACGTCGACGTAGTCGAGCAGCACCCAACGGTTCTCCCTGTCGCCTTCGCGCCGCACCGGCTTGCGCCCATCCTTCAGCAGCGCTTCCTCCACCGCATCCACGAGGGCCCCGACGAGGCGCTCGTTGCCCGCCGAGATGATGAGGAACACGTCGGTGATGCTGAGTTGCTCGCTCACATCGAACGCGACGATGTTCTCACCGGATTTCTTCGACGCGGCCAGCGCCGCAGTGCGGGTGAGGGCCAATGCTTCATCAGTGGCTGTCACGGGGAACTCCAGAGTCGGGGGCGGGATACAAACCGCGCTTGGCGATGTACTGCACGATACCGTCCGGCACGAGATACCAAATGGGCATCCCCTGCTGGGTGCGCTCGCGGCAATCCGTCGACGAGATCGCCAGCGCGGGCACCTCCAGCAGCGTGACGGAATTGAGGGGAAGGTGGCTGAGATCCTTCTTCGTCAGAGGGACGCCGGGCCGTGTCACGCCCACGAAGTGCGCGAGGTCGAACAGCTCGTCGGCGCCGCGCCAGGTGAGAATCTGCCGAACCGCATCGGCGCCGGTGATGAAGAAGTAGTCGACGTCGTCGCCGCGTTCGGCGCGGAGGTCTTTCAGCGTGTCGACGGTGTACGTGTTGCCCTCACGGTCGATATCCACCCGGGACACGGAGAACTGCGGGTTGGATGCCGTCGCGATCACCGTCATGAGATAGCGGTCTTCGGCCAGCGAGACTTGGCGGTCGGCCTTCTGCCAAGGGATGCCGGTGGGGACGAACACCACCTCGTCGAGGCTGAAGCGCGCTGCGACCTCGGATGCGGCCACGAGGTGGCCGTGGTGGATGGGATCGAACGTTCCACCCATCACGCCCAGGCGATAGCGGCGGGACCGCTCACTGCGAGCGATGCCGAGTTCGGTTGATGTCACTTCGAGTTCGGGCGCCCAGAACCCATGCCGATCACCCAAATGAGGGCGCTCAGCAACGCAACAAATGCAGCCAGGCCTGCCAGCACGGGAGGTAGACCTTCGGTCGAAGCTTCGAGCAGCACAAGATTCATGGGCAGCACACTATCGAATCACGAGCGGATTTGCCCTGATCCTTCGACGATGTACTTCGTCGAAGTCATCTCCGGCAGCGCCATCGGTCCCCGTGCGTGCAGTTTCTGCGTCGAGATGCCGATCTCAGCGCCAAAGCCGAACTCGCCGCCGTCGACGAATCGGCTCGACGCATTCACCAACACCGCAGCAGCATCGACGCCACCGACGAAGGCCGCGATTGCGCGTCGAGATTCAGAAACGATCGTCTCCGAGTGGCCCGTGGTGTGGTCGCGGATATGCTCGACGGCCTCGTCGACGCTTCCTACCACCTTCACCGCGATGTCGAGCGCGAGGTATTCGGTGTCGAAGTCCTCATCGGTGGCGGGGACGACGTCGGAAGAGTACCCACGCACTTCCTCACCGCCGTGCACCGTGACGTCAGCATCGGCCAGTGCCGTGAGTGCGGTGGGGAGGAATTCGTCGGCGATGTCCGCGTGGACGAGCAGCGTCTCGACGGCATTGCAGACGCTGGGGCGCTGGGTCTTGGCGTTGAGGAGGATCTCGAGCGCCATGCGCTGGTCGGCTGCGGCATCGACGTAGAGGTGGCAATTGCCCGTTCCTGTTGCGATGACGGGCACCGTCGCATCCTCAACGACGGCGTTAATGAGGCCCGCTCCCCCGCGCGGAATCAGCACGTCGACGATGCCTCTCGCCGTCATCATCTCCGACGTGATCTCGCGGCTGCCTTCGACGAGGTGCACCGCGTCCGGGGTGATCCCCGCGGCCTCGAGACCCCGTCGAAGTGCCGCCACGGTGACACGGTTCGATTCGAGCGCCGAGCTGGAACCTCGCAGCAGCACCGCGTTGCCGGACTTCAGCGCGATGCCCGCGGCGTCGGCAGTGACGTTCGGACGCGCCTCATAAATGATGCCGAGCACACCCAGCGGTACGCGCACCTGGCTGACGCTCACGCCGTTCGGCAGCCTCCAGCCGCGCACCACGTCGCCCACTGGATCTGGAAGTGCGGCGAGTTGCCGCAGTCCGGCGACCATCGCGTCGATGCGGGCATCTGACAACGAGAGTCGGTCCAGCATCGCTTGGGCTGTGCCCTGTTGCCTGGCGCGGTCCACGTCGCGGGCGTTGGCGTCGAGCAGTTCCTGCTTGGCGTCGAGGAGGGCGTCGGCCATCTCGTGCAGCGCGGCATCCTTCGATGCGCGATCGAGCGTGGCAAGCGAGAACGAGGCGCGACGGGCCGCCAAGCCCTGGTCTTGGAACGTCATGCGTCCGAGTCTATTGCGGTCTCTGCTCCGGCAGGGCGCTGTCCAGGGTCAGGACGTCCACCGACGGCAACGCTACGGCAGCTAGGCTGAACCGGCTGACGGAAGGAGACCCATGTACCGACTCATCTTCTGGCCCGTGCTGGCGCCGTCCTTCCTGTTCGCGGTTGGCACCGGGGCAACGATGCCCCTGCTGGTCCTCGCAGCCCTCCAGCTCGGCGCCAGCGAGGCACTGGCCAGCGCACTCGTGGCCATCTCGGGTGCTGCTGCGCTCGCCTCCACGGTCCCCGTCGGGGTCTTCATCGACCGTGTGGGCGACCGCCGCGCGATGGCACTGGCGACCACCGTGGCCGGCGCCCTGCTGCTGGTGACGGTGATGGCGCTGGCGTGGCCGACCCGCTGGTCGCTGGTGCTCTACATTGCGGCCTTCGTGCTGCGCTCCCCCGCCGGGGTGGCGTGGAGCCTCGCCAGGCAGGCCGTGGTTGCCGACGCGCTCCCCTCGTTGGAGCGTGGCCGTGCCATGACCGCCCTCGGCGGGACGATGCGGGCCGGCAACCTTGTCGGCCCCATGTGCGGCGCGGCGCTGCTTGCGTTATTCCCCATGTGGTCGGTGTTTCTGTTCGCGGTGCTGATGGCTGTCGCGGCCACGGCGCTGCTGTATGTGAGACGCCTGAATGCGGCCTTCGACGCCACCGCGCGACGTGCGACAACGGCGAATGCGCCTCAGCAGCGGGCCGAGGGGGTGCGTTGGAAGGCCGTCTGGTTCGCCGGCATCTCGATCCTCACCCTTGCCGCGGCACGCGTGGCGCAGCCGATCCTCATCGCCTTGTGGGGCTCCCATCTGGGCTGGCACGAGTCCCAGATCTCCCTAATCGTAGCAGTGGGAGCCGCAGTCGAGTTGGTACTGATGTTTCCCGGTGGCTACCTGAAGGACCAGTTGGGTCGCTCCCCCGTCCTCGCTGCATGTCTCACGATCTACGGCCTGGGATTCATCCTCGCGCCCGTCACCAATACCGGCCAGGGATTCGTCGTGGCTGTCGTCGTGATGAGCATCGGCAACGGCCTGGGCGCGGGCATCAACATGACCATCGGTGCGGATCTGAGCCCGCCCATCGGACGGGCGAAGTTCTTGAGTATCTGGGCGATGTTCTCCCAGGCGAGTCAGCTCTCAGGCCCGCTGGCCATCTCGGCGATGCTGCTCACATGTTCCCTGCCTGTGGCGATGACAGCGATCGGCGGGCTCGCGGTGGGAGGGGCCGTGTGGGCACTGGCGACACAACCGATCACGCAGTTGCCGATGGGAGCGCTCGAGCGAGCAGCACCGCGTTGACGAACGCGAGCAGAGCAAACCCCACCACGAACATCAGGGGCAGCACGAAGCGCCACCCGCCGTCGACGAGCCACAGTAGCAACAGCGGCACCCCGGCTGCTGCCAGCCCGACGACCCCCCTCGGCAGCCGAACGAAGGCCAGCACCAACGCCAACCGGACCGCGCGCCCAAGTGACATGCCCTCCCCGATAAGCGGAAACAACCACCACGCCCACAGCGCCACGACGAGCAGCCCTGTGACCACGAGCGCCTGGACGACGATGATCGCCCTCGACTGTGGAAACTGCCCGAGGACCCCATACTCCCACACGAGCAGCACGGTGAGTGCCAGCACGAGGAGCCATGCCAGTGTCGCACCCCGCCAGCTCGTGCACAGATGCTGCCAGAAACGACGCGACACCCTCGGCCCTTGCTCGCGCGCCACCTCCACCATCGTGGCTTGCATGGCCGTCCACGCCGCGCCTGCCGTGACCACCGGAAGGCAGCACACCAGAAACAGCAGGTTCAGCACCACAGCATCGGCGAACTGGGAGATAGCCTGCGCCAGTGGCGAATCGGGGCCGAGCCTGGATCTCATCTGACCGGGCCGAGTGATGCGTTGCGCACCAGCGGTGCCGGTACGACGACATGGCGATGCGACTGGCCGTGGTCGATCTGCGCGAACAGCAGATCGCACGCCGTGGCGGCCATGTCCTGCAGCGGTTGCGCGATCGTCGCCAGCTCCGGGTGGACCCAGCAGGACTGCTCGATCCCATCGAATCCGACGACGGCGAAGTCCTCGGGGATCTTGAGCCCCCGCTCCGTGATCGCCTTGTGTGCCCCGAGCGCGATCGTGTCCGAGGCAGCACAGATGGCGGTGGCGTCGGTACCACGCTCGAGCAGCTCAGATGTGAGCCGATGTCCGTAGTCGAAGGTGTAGTACTGCGAACGGTCGGTCTCCTCATACAGCTGCAGCTCCGGTCCGCAGGGCAGCCCCACCCGCTCCATTGCACGCACGAAGGCCTGCAGCCGCACGGCTCCGGCGGAGTGTTCTTCCGGCGGCATACCGACGTAGGCGATGCGCCGGTGTCCCAGATCTACCAACGACTGCACCTGCAGTGCCACTGCGGCCTCGTCGTCGACACGCACAGAGCTGTAGGTGGCCTCGTCAACCCCTTCGAGCCGGGGCGTGGTGAGCAGCACGAACGGCAGCGTGATCGAGTTGACCTGTGCCGGTGACGGGTTGACCGTCCCGCCCAGTAGAAGCAGCCCGGCCGGTTTGTCGATCTCGACGACACGTCCGGCGCTCGCGTACTCATCTGCGGTGTGGGGCACACGAACCGTCTCGAAGGTGAATCCGTGCTGACGGATGAGCGTCTCCAGATGGTCTCCCAATGCCTGGAACATCGGATTGGTGGGGCCCTTCATCAGCGCTGAGATGGCCCGCGGATTCTGCTTGACCTTCAACGACCTGGCATGGGGGTTCGGGGTGAAGTCCAGACGTTTCGCGACCTCGAGGATGCGTGCGCGAGTCTCGTCGGACAGGCCCGGTTGATCGTTGAGCGCCCGGGAGACCGAGGTCAATCCGACGCCGGCCTCCCTGGCGATGTCTTTGATGGTGACCCGGGAGGTCAAGAGCTCACCCCTTTACCGATCCCGCGACTACGCCTTCGATGATGTGCTTCTGAGCAAACATGTAGAAGACGATGATCGGGATGATCGCAAGCACCAGCATGGCCATCATTGCCCCCATGTCACGGTTGCCGTTGGAGCCAACGAATTGCTGCACCACGACCGGGATCGTCTTGTACTCCGTCGACAGGCCGATCACGAGGTACGGCAGCAGGTAGTCGTTCCAGATCCACATGGCATTGAGGATCGCGACGGTGATGCTCACCGGCTTCAGAATCGGCCAGACGATCTGGAAATAGCTCTGCACCGGGGAACAGCCGTCCATGTAGGCGGCCTCCTCGATCTCGACGGGAATCGACTTCACGAAACCGGAGAAGATGAACGTCGACAGACCTGCGCCGAAGCCCAGGTAGAGGACCACCATGCCCAGTGGATTGGCCAGCCCCAGCATATCGGCGAGCTTCACCGTCGGGAACATCACCATCTGGAAGGGGATGACCATTGAGAACACGAGCAGGTAGTAGATCAGCGACGTCCACCACCGCTTCACTCGGGTGATGTAGTAGGCGAGCATCGCGCAGAGGAACACGATGACCGCCACCGAGGCGATAGTGATAAAGAACGACCACCCGATCGCGCCCAGGAAACCCTGCCGTGTGAGCCCTGTGACGTAGTTCTCGAGGCCGGCCCACATCTCCCCCAGGGGGATTGCGAACGGGTTGGCACTGATCGCGAACTTCTGCTTGAACGAGTTGAGCAGGATGAACACGATCGGGCCGAGGAACACCACGGTGAGCGCGATGAGCAGCACGTATGTCGTGGCGACGGCCACCGGGTTGCGTTTGATGGTGTGCTGGCTCATGCCTCGACCTCCCGGCTGCGGGTGATGTTGAGCTGGAACAGAGCGATGATCACGACGACGATCACGAACAGGACCGCCTTCGCCTGACCCACACCCTCAGTGCCGACACGACCGAACATGGTCTGGAAGATGTTGAGCGCCACCATCTCGGTCTGCCGCAACGGGGCGCCGTTGGTGAGTGCCAGGTTCTGGTCGAACAGCTTGAACGAGTTGGACAGCGTGAGGAACAGACAGATCGTGATCGTGGGCATGATCATGGGGATCGTCACGTTGCGCAGCACCTGCCAGCGGCCGGCGCCGTCGATGGCTGCGGCCTCGGTTAGCTCGGGCGGGACGTTCTGCAGACCGGCGATGTAGATGACCATCATGTAGCCCACCTGCTGCCAGTTGATCAGCACGATCAGGCCGACGAACCCATACTCCCATTTGGAGATGATCGTGGTGCCGTACTGCGCGAGGATCGCGTTGATGATCGACTGCCAGGTGTAACCGAGCACGATGCCACCGATGAGGTTCGGCATGAAGAAGATGGTGCGGAAGACGTTGGTGCCCGCCAGCTTCTGGGTCAGGAGCTTGGCGATGGCGAACGCGAAGAGGTTCACGGTGATGACCGAGACGATGACCACGAGCACCGTGAATCCGAAGGATGCGACGAAGCCGTCCTTCTCGGCCAGTGCTCGCTGGTAGTTCTTCAGGCCGACGAACTGGGCGTCGTTGATCGTCGTGAACTCTGCGAACGAGAGATACAGGCCGATGGCGAACGGCGCGAGAAACGCGATGAGGAACGCCACCGACGTCGGTAACACGAACAGCGGGAAATACTTCTTGAGGGATCGTTCCATGATTGCCTGCCCTGTCAGGGGGCGGAACGGGCCGGCCGCTCCGCCCCTGGCATCGAGGTGAACCGGATCAGCCGTTCACTGCCGCCTTCTCGGCAGCCCAGCTCTCCTTGGCCTTGGTCACTACCTCATCCCACTGGATGTTGCCGGATGCGTACTGCGCAAGAAGCTGCTCGTAGTTGTCCTTGAACGCCTGCGACGGGAAGGTGGTGAAGTCCCACGGCACCGGCGTCATGTCCGAGCCCAGGTAGCGGGCGATCTCCTTGGCCAGCGGGTCGTTCGGGGCGGCATCGCCGAAGGACTTGAATGGCGCGATGAAGCCGAGTTCCTCCGTGACGTGCTTCTTGCCCTTCTCATCGGAGAACAACCAGTTGACGAAGTCGATGGTGGCCTTCTGATCAGCCTCGGGCGCCTTGGCGTTGATCGCCATGAAGGCCTCGGTGCCGATGGCAATGCCCATCTTGTCCTCGCCCGGGTATCCGCCGTACATCGGGAGGAACTTGATGTCATCCTCCTTGACGGTGTTGCCCTGCACGTCCTTGATCTGGCTCCAGGCCCAGTTGCCGTTCTGGACCATCGCGGCCTTGCCAGTGGCAAACTCCGCCATCGAGTCGGTCACCGTCTTTGACGGGGAGAGAGTCTTCTCCACCGTGGAGTCAGTGAGGTAGAGGTCGAAGAGGTTCTTATACTGGTCGGAATACTTGAAGGCCAACTCGTCCTTGTCGGTGACTTGATCGTCGGCATACTCGAAGTGCACGGGGAGATTCATGAGGTGGGTCTGCCAGCGCCAGCCCTCGCCGGTGGACAACGAGGTGGACGCGAACACGCCATCGATGCCGAGATCGGCCTTCTTCGCCTGCATGTCATCGGCGACTTCCTTGAGCTTGTCGAAGCCCTTGATCTCGTCCACGGACTTGGCCTTGGCATCAGGCAGCGCGAAGTACTTGTCCATGATGGCGTTGTTGTAGATGATGCCGTAGCCCTCGACGGCCAGTGGCACGCCGTAGATCTTGCCGTCCTCACCCTTCAGGGCCAGGCCGGGATCCGTGAGGTCCTTCGCGAACGCGGTATCGGTGAGGTCTGCCGCATAGGACTGCCAGCTCTTCAGGCCGACGGGACCGTTGATGTTGAACAGTGTCGGCGCGCTGGACTTGGTGACCTCGGACTTGAGGGTCTGTTCGTAGGTGCCCGATGCCGCGGTCTGGACCTTGACCTCGACACCGGTGGCCTCGGTGTACGCCTTAGCGATGGCCTTGTAGGTATCCTCGGACTCGGGCTTCCAGTTGAGGAAATACACCTTGCCCTTCCCATCGCCGTCGGAGCCTCCCGCATCGCCGCCACATGCGGCCAGGGAGCCGACGGCCAGGGTGGTGGCGGCCAGCAGCGCCACCGCACGCTTCAGATTGTGCATTCGTATGTGCCTTTCTCGACGACGTTGTCCCACCCCCGCAGGTGGGGGCGCACGGAAGTGGTTCACTAAAACGTTTCCGTTGCCTCTGATACTACAACTTGTAATGCAGCGGCACCAGAGTCGGGGGTCTCACTTCGGTAACGTTTCCGTAGCGGCTCGGGCGCCCGGGCCCAGGTCAGAGCAGGATGAGCAGGTCCCTGTGTACGACGGGCCCGTGCATGCCTAGCGCCCCGTCCGCGGCGCCGTTGCTGAGCGCGTCGAGCAGCTCGTGCGAACCGTGGCCGGCGAATCCACGGGCGACGACGCCGTCGTCGGGGCCGATGATCTCGATGGGATCACCTTCCTCGAAGGCGCCCTCAACGTGCGTGACGCCCACCGGCAGCAGCGATGCGTGCTGCCTCGTAATGGCGGTGACGGCACCGGCGTCCACGTGCACTCGCCCTCGTGGTTGAGCCGCGTGAGCGAGCCACAGTAGCCGCCTCGGGCGTCGCTTCCCCGACGGCGTGAACAGCGTGCCGACTGCCTCGCCGGCGAGCGCCTGTGCAAGATTGTTCGCGTGCGTGAGCACCACCGCAACGCCTGCTCCCGTCGCGATGTCCGCGGACTGCAGCTTCGTGCGCATGCCGCCGGTTCCCACGCGCGAACCGATGCGGGAGGTGTCGACGTCGAGGGCTGCCACGTCTTCGACGCGGCTGAGCATCGTCGCTCCCGGCGTCTCGGGGTGGGCTGTGTAGAGCCCGTCGACGTCACTCAGCAGCACCAGCGCGTCGGCGCGCACCAGGTGGGCGATGAGCGCGGCAAGACGGTCATTGTCACCGAAGCGGACCTCATGGGTTGCCGTAGTGTCGTTCTCGTTCACCACCGGTACGACGCCGAGCCGGAACAACCTGGAAAACGTATTCAGCGCGTTGCGGTAGGTGGTGGGGCTCAGCACATCCTCGACGGTGAGCAGCAGCTGCGCGACGGTCAGCCCGTGCGCCGCGAATGCGTCGCTGTAGGAGCGAATGAGTAGCCCCTGCCCGACTGCGGCGGCAGCCTGCTGTGTTTCCAAGTCGCGTGGGCGGCGGCGTAGCCCCAGCGGTTTCAGCGCTGCGGCGATGGCGCCCGACGTGACGACGACGACGCGTCGGCCGTCGTTGTGCAGTCCGGCCAGCACGGTGGCGAGCGTCTGGATGCGTGCCTCGTCGAGGGAGCCGTCGGGATGTGTCAGAGAGGAGGAGCCAATCTTGACGACGATGCGCTGCGCGTTGGTGATCTCACTCCTCATCGTCGTCTGCAATCCCTTCCAACGCGTAGTCCACGCCTGCGGCCTTCGCCGCATGGTATTCCGCGTTGCGCTGGCGGCGACGGGTGGCGGCGGGCCGTTCGGTGTCGAAGCGCTGATCCTCACCGCGTCGGCTCAAAATTTCTGCGCCAGTTTCGACCTGTGGGGCGAAATCAAACACGACGGCGTCCTCCCCGCCGATGGCCACGGCATCGCCGGCGATGGCGCCGAGCTGCAGGAGCTTGTCTTCGATGCCAAGACGATTGAGACGGTCTGCGAGGTACCCGACGGCCTCGGCGTTGTTGAAGTCGGTCTGCCGAATCCAGCGTTCTGGCTTGTCACCGCGCACACGCCACAGGAATCCGCCTTCGCCGTCGCCCTTCTTCTCGATGGTGAATTCCTCGACGCTATCCCGCTTGCGCCCGACTGCCTTGGGCCGAATGACGGGCCTGGGCTCCGGTTCCGGCAACGCTGCACGCCGCTCTTCGACGATGGCGGCCATAGCGAACTTCAACTCGTTGAGACCTTCGCTGGTCTTCGTGGAGATGGTGAACACCTGATGCCCGGCCGCTTCCAGTTCCGGGCGCACCATGTCTGCCATCTCGGGGGCATCCGGCAGATCTACCTTGTTCAACGCCACGAGGCGCGGACGATCCTCAAGCCCACCGTGCGCGGTGAGTTCGCCCTCGATGATTTCCAGGTCGCTCAGCGGATCGCGCCCGGGTTCATAGGTGGCGAGGTCAATGACGTGCACGATCGCTTGACAACGCTCGATATGACGCAAGAAATCGAAGCCGAGACCCTTGCCAAGCGATGCTCCCTCGATCAGGCCTGGCACATCGGCGACGGTGTACGTCACGTCGCCAGCGCTCACCACGCCTAGGTTGGGAACAAGCGTGGTGAACGGGTAGTCGGCGATCTTCGGCCGCGCCTTCGAGATGGCTGCGATAAGCGACGACTTTCCTGCCGACGGGAACCCAACGAGGCCGACGTCGGCCACCACCTTGAGTTCGAGACGAATCTCTCTCGATTCGCCTTCTTCGCCCAGCAACGCAAAGCCGGGAGCTTTCCGCGTCGACGAAGCCAGCGCGGCGTTACCGAGGCCACCGCGCCCGCCCTCTGCGACGATGAACTCCTGCCCATCTTCGGTGAGATCGGCCAGCTGTTCGCCGGTGGCGACGTCAGTAACAACAGTGCCGCTCGGCACGTTGAGCACGATGTCCTCCCCCGCAGCGCCGTGCTTGAAGTCGCCCTGCCCGGGGTTCCCGTTACTCGCACGACGGATGGACTGCCTGTGAAATTCGAGCAGCGTGTGCAGGCCACCGTCGACGCGCAGGATGACAGACCCTCCGTTGCCGCCGTTGCCGCCGTCGGGGCCACCGAGTGGCTTGAACTTTTCGCGCTTCACGGAGGCACAGCCGTGTCCGCCGTTGCCGGCAGCGACGGTGAACCGCACACGGTCTACGAACGAGGGAATGGCCATGGTGGCAAGCCTATCGTTTGGAGGAAAACGAAAAGCGGCCCCGAAGGACCGCTTTGCGCTAGAAACAGATTCGTCAGGCGGAGACGACGCTCACGACGCGACGGCCGCGCTTCACGCCGAACTGCACGCTTCCCTCAGCGAGTGCGAAGAGGGTGTCGTCGCCACCGCGGCCGACGTTGTCGCCGGGGTGGAACTGGGTGCCGCGCTGGCGCACGATGATCTCACCTGCGCCGACGACCTCGCCGCCGAAGCGCTTCACGCCGAGGCGCTGCGCGTTGGAGTCGCGGCCGTTACGGGTGGAGGAAACGCCCTTCTTGGATGCCATTGTTCTTACTCCCTCAGCTCTCGATGCCGGTGATCTTCACCTGGGTGTAGCGCTGGCGGTGGCCAAGGCGCTTCTTGTAGCCGGTCTTGTTCTTGTACTTCATGATCCGGATCTTCGGACCCTTGGTTTCGCCGAGCACCTCTGCGGTGACGGAAACCTTGTCAAGGCCCTTGGCGTCGGAGGTGATCTTGTCACCGTCGACGAGCAGCAGGGGCTGCAGGTTGACGGTACCGCCGACCTCTTCGGACACCAGATCGATGTCGAGGATGTCGCCAACAGCAACCTTGTGCTGGCGTCCGCCGTTGCGCACGATTGCGTACACGCCTGACCTACCTTCTTGGAAACTTTACTTCACGTTAACCAGTGCACCGGCATCACAACAGCGACACCCGGCAATGCACCGAGGGATTACTCTACGACTTCGGCGGCACCTGGTCAAACTGCGGCGTCCTAGGTCGTGATCACCACGGGCACGATCATGGGTCGACGTCGGAGCTTCTTCGAAACCCACTGCCCGATCGTGCGACGCACCACCTGCTGGAGTCGGTGCGTGTCCTCGACACCATCGCGCATCGCTTCCTGGAGCGCGTCGTAAATCTGCAGATGCACCGCGTCGAACACGGTGTCTTCTTCAGCGAAACCACGGGCGTTAATGATGGGCCCGGAGATCACTTCCTTGTTGTGCAGGCTCACGACGGTGATGATCGAGATGAACCCTTCCTCGCCCAGAATCAGGCGGTCGCTCACGGCGTCGGACACGTCGCCGACGGTGGAGCCGTCGACGAAGATGTAGCTCGCGTCGACTTTGCCGACCACCTTGGCCTTCCCCTTCGCCAGGTCGACGACGCCGCCGTCCTCGACGATGACTACGTTCTCTTCCGGGACGCCGGTCTTCTTCGCAAGGTTGCCGTTTGCGACGAGGTGCCGCACCTCGCCGTGCACCGGCATCACGTTCTTGGGGCGGAGAATGTTGTAGCAGTACAGCAGCTCGCCCGCCGACGCATGCCCGGAGACGTGCACGAGCGCATTGCCCTTGTGCACGACGTTGGCGCCGAGCTTCGTGAGCCCGTTGATCACGCGGTACACCGAGTTCTCGTTGCCCGGAATCAGCGAGCTGGCGAGCAGGACGGTGTCGCCCTCCCCCACCTCGATGTGCGGATGCTCACGGTTCGCGATTCGGCTGAGCGCGGCGAGCGGCTCCCCCTGGGAGCCTGTCGAGATCACCACCACTTCGTCGTCGCGGTAGTTGGAGAGGTCTTTCAGGTCGATCATGATGCCCGGCGGCACCTTGAGGTAGCCGAGATCACGCGCGGTGGACATGTTGCGCACCATCGAGCGGCCCACGTAACACGCCTTGCGGCCGTGCAAGACCGCCTGGTCGAGCACCTGCTGCACGCGGTGCACGTGGCTGGCAAAGCACGCGACGATCAGCTTGCCCTTGGCCTGATCGAACACCCTGGTCATCGCGGGTTCGATGTCCACCTCGTGCGTCGTGAATCCGGGGGTTTCTGCGTTCGTGGAGTCGACGAGAAACAGGTCGACGCCCTTCGTGCCCAGCCGCGCAAACCCGCGCAGGTCTGTGATGCGGCCGTCGAGCGGCAGCTGGTCCATCTTGAAGTCGCCGGTGTGCAGCACGACTCCGGCCTTCGTGCGGATGGCGACTGCGAGCGCGTCGGGGATGGAGTGGTTCACCGCGAGGAACTCGAACTCGTATCCGCCGACGCGGACCTCGTCGCCTTCCTTCACGTCGATGAGTTCAAAGTTGCGCAACCGATGCTCGCGCAGCTTTGCCGCGACGAAGGCCAGCGTCAGGCGCGACCCGTAGATGGGGATGTCGGGGCGCATCTTCAGGAGGTAGGGCACGGCGCCGATGTGGTCCTCGTGGCCGTGGGTGAGCACCAGCGCCACCACGTCGTCGAGGCGATCCTTGAGGTAATCAAGGCCGGGCAGGATGAGGTCGACGCCGGGATGCGTGTCCTCCGGGAACAGCACACCACAGTCGACGAGGGCGATCTCGCCGTCGATCTCGAAGGCCGTCATGTTGCGGCCAACATCGCCTAACCCGCCAAGCGGGATGACGCGCAGGGTGCCGGGCTTCAGCTTCGGTGGCGTACGCAGTTCGGTCATACCCCCAACGCTATCGGACAATAGACTGTGCGCATGATCAACACGGTCCGTCTTGCCATGCCCGCCGAAGCTGTCGACGTCGCGCGCATCCAACGTCGCGTCTGGAACACACAGCCCAACCTCGCTGTGATGCTCGACGAGGTCAGCGCCGAGCAGGCCACCCAACTGTGGCACGCGGCCATCACCCGTCCCCCACTGGCCACGATGCGGGTGCTCGTCGCGCTGGGCGAGGCGGGCATCGTCGGGTTCGCCGTCACCAAGCCATCGGATGATCCCGACGCCAGCCCCACCGACGGCGAACTCGCCGAACTGGTGGTTGACCCCGGCGCGCGTGGGCAGGGCCACGGATCCCGCCTCATGCAGGCCGCCGTGGACACGCTACGCACCGACGGATTTACCGTCGCCACCATGTGGGTTCCCACCACCGACGACGTCATGCACGAGTTCTTGATCTCCGGCGGCTGGGGTGCCGACGGCGCCCACCAGGAAGCAGCCACCGAAGACGGCGAGCATTCGCTGAAGCTCACCCGGTTCCACACCGGCATCGCGTGAGGTGGGGCCTGGTTGTTGCCGGTGGTTGAGTAGCCCACGCAGTGGGCGTATCGAAACCTGCTGGGATGATTTCGATACGCGCCCTTCGGGCGCTACTCAATCATCTGCGGCGCGCTCGGGCGTCGTCGATAAAGAATGCTG
>NZ_CAMYPD010000029.1 GCF_947286155.1 uncultured Tessaracoccus sp. | reverse complement strand
CTACACGTAAGGAGTCGTCGGCAGCGTCAGATGTGTATAAGAGACAGCCCTCGCCGCGGGGCGGATGAACCTACCCGGACGGAAGATGATCTTGGAGGTACTCGGCGACGTTGCCGACGGCATCCACAGTCACCTCGAGGAACGGTTTCGAACGTTTGTGGAATGCGCTCACGGGCTCGACGGCCTCGCCAGGCAGGTGACCGTCGCGCCTGGGCAGTACACCGACATCGGCCTGGAGGATTACGGCACGCTCATCGAGCTCGACGGGCACCTCGGCCACGACGGGCGGCATGCCTTTCGCGACCGTCGGCGTGACAATCGAAACGCGCACTTGGGCTACACCACCCTGCGCTACGGCTGGCAGGAGGTCGTCGGAGACCCCTGCGCCGTCGCGCGCGAGATCGTCGAAGTCTTGCGCTCGAAGGGCTGGAGGGGCGACGTCCGTCACTGTCCTCGCTGCCCCAAGCGCTGAGGCCTCGCACAAGGCACCAGCAACCTGTGCGGCTCTGTCCCGGCACAAGTGTCACCTGCCTAGCCGCGACGAGGCGCCGTCGGGAGGCAGGTGACACATAATCCGCTCTGTTGCCGCACAGGTTGTAGGTGTCTGGCGGGGCAACTATGCCCGACGGAGCCCGCGCCGGGTGGGCGAGCAACCTACCCGTGAAAACGCCGACGGGCGCCGGGCCGCAGCCCGACGCCCGCTCGCGTCTTAAGGAGCCGAAGGACTCAACTAGTTCGAGGAACTCAGCGGATCTCGCCGAAGTCCAGCTCATCCAACGGGACAGAAGCGCCCGAGCCGTCGGATCCGAACGAGTAGTCGTAGGGATCGTAGGTCATCGTGTAGGCCTGCGCACGGGCCTCTTCCGTCGGCTCCACCCGGATGTTGCGGTAGCGGTCGAGACCAGTACCAGCTGGGATGAGCTTACCGAGGATGACGTTCTCCTTGAGGCCGACGAGCGAGTCGCTCTTGCCCTGGATCGCGGCGTCGGTGAGCACCTTCGTCGTCTCCTGGAAGGACGCGGCGGACAGCCACGAATCCGTAGCCAGCGACGCCTTCGTGATGCCCATGAGCACCGGACGGCCCTCGGCGGGGCGGCCACCCTCGGTGACAGCCTTCCGGTTGGAGGCCTCGTACACCGAACGGTCGACGAGCTCGCCAGGCATCATGTCGGTGTCACCCGACTCGATCACGGTCACCCGACGCAGCATCTGGCGGATGATGATCTCGATGTGCTTGTCGTGGATGGGAGCGCCCTGCGTGGCGTACACCTTCTGCACACCGTCGACGAGGTACTCCTGCACCTTGCGCAGACCGCGGATGCGGAGCACGTCGTGCGGGTCAACCTGGCCGGCAGTGAGCTGCTGGCCGATGGAGACATGCACGCCGTCGGCAATGCGAATGCGCTGGCCGTTGCTATCTTCGAACTCGAGACGCGTACGACGGGCGATGGGGTACTCGAGGTCTTCCCCGCCATCATCGCGAACGATGATGATCTTGCGGTTGCGGTCGCCGTCCTCGATGCGGACGGTGCCGTCTGCTTCTGCGATCGGCGCCTTACCCTTCGGCTGACGCGCCTCGAACAGCTCCTGCACACGCGGCAGACCCTGCGTGATGTCGTCGCCAGCCACACCACCGGTGTGGAAGGTACGCATCGTGAGCTGGGTGCCGGGCTCGCCAATCGACTGAGCAGCGACGATACCGACGGCCTCACCCACGTCGACCACCTTGCCGGAAGCCAGCGAGCGACCGTAACACATCGCGCAAGCGCCGAGGGCGGACTCACAGGTGAGCACGGAGCGGACCTTCACCTCGGTCACGCCGGCCTTCACCAGATCATGGATGTTGGCGTCACCCAGGTCAGTTCCGGCCTCCAGCAGCACTTCCCCATCGGGGTTCGTGACGTCGGCAGCCAGGCAGCGGGCGTAGACGGCGGTCTCGACATTCGGGCTCGTCTCGACGGCAGCGCCCTCTTCGAAGGGCTCCGCCGGCACAGCAATAGCCTTGCCGGCCTCGTCGACACCAGGCTTAGTCCACTGAGCGATCGGCTTCACCAAGCCGCGCGACGTGCCGCAGTCTTCCTCGCGGATGATGACGTCCTGAGAAACGTCAACGAGACGACGGGTGAGGTAACCCGACTCTGCGGTACGCAGCGCGGTGTCAGCCTGGCCCTTACGTCCACCGTGGGTGGAGATGAAGTACTCCAGCACAGACAGACCTTCGCGGAAGTTCGACTTAATGGGGCGAGCGATGATGTCGCCCCTCGGGTTTGCCACGAGGCCACGCATAGCGGCGATCTGACGCATCTGGGTCATGTTTCCTCGTGCACCCGAGTCGACCATCATGAAGATCGGGTTGGTGCGCGTGAAGTTCTTGCGCATCGCTTCCGTGAGCTCTGCCGTCGCGTCGGTCCAGATGGAGATGAGCTCCTGACGACGCTCGTCTTCCGTCACAGAGCCGCGCTCGTAGAGGCGGTCGATCTTCGATGCACGCTTGTCGTAGGCAGCGAGGATGTCAGCCTTGTCGGCCGGCGTCTGAACATCGTGAATCGAGACGGTCACACCGGAACGAGTGCCCCAGTAGAAGCCCAGATCCTTCAGGGCGTCGAGCGTCTGCACAGCCACTGGCGTCGGGTAGCGCTCAGCCAGATCGTTGACGATCTTGCCAATGCCCTTCTTGCCGATGTGCTCGTTGACGTACGGGAAGTCGTCGGGCAGCACCTCGTTGAACAACGCGCGGCCGAGTGTGGTGTCGATGACGACGGACCCATCGGCGCGCACCTTGTCGGCGTACTCAGTGGGAGGAATGACGTCGCGCAGGCGCAGTTTGATGGGGGCGCCGACCTTCAGGTCACCTGCGTCGTACGCCATGATGGCCTCGGCCACTGAGCTGAATGCCTGTCCGGCGCCTTCGAGCTCCGGACGTTCCATGGTCAGCCAGTAGGCGCCGATGATCATCTCGTGCGACGGCACCGTCACCGGGCGACCATCCGCCGGCTTCAGAATGTTGTTCGTCGAGAGCATCAGCACGCGCGCCTCAGCCTGCGCTTCGGCGGACAGCGGCAGGTGCACAGCCATCTGGTCGCCGTCGAAGTCAGCGTTGAACGCGGCACACACGAGCGGGTGCAGCTGAATGGCCTTACCCTCAATGAGCTGCGGCTCGAACGCCTGGATGCCCAGACGGTGCAGCGTAGGTGCACGGTTCAGCATCACAGGGTGCTCGGCGATGACTTCTTCGAGCACGTCCCACACGACGGGACGGTGACGCTCCACCATGCGCTTGGCGGCCTTGATGTTCTGCGCGTGGTTCAGGTCGTCGAGACGCTTCATCACGAACGGCTTGAACAGCTCGAGCGCCATGGCCTTCGGCAGACCACACTGGTGCAGCTTGAGCTGCGGACCAACGACGATCACTGAACGGCCGGAGTAGTCAACGCGCTTACCGAGCAGGTTCTGGCGGAAGCGGCCCTGCTTGCCCTTCAGCATGTCGGAGATCGACTTTAGCGGACGGTTGCCGGGGCCCGTGACAGGACGGCCGCGTCGACCGTTGTCGAAGAGCGAATCGACGGCTTCCTGGAGCATGCGCTTTTCGTTGTTCACGATGATCTCGGGCGCACCCAGGTCGAGCAGGCGCTTCAACCGGTTGTTGCGGTTGATGACGCGACGGTAGAGGTCGTTCAGATCCGACGTGGCGAAGCGACCACCGTCGAGCTGCACCATGGGGCGCAGGTCCGGGGGAATCACCGGCACGCAGTCGAGCACCATCGAGCTCGGCGCGTGCTGGCCGGCGATAAACGCACCGACGACCTTCAGACGCTTGAGCGCGCGGGTCTTGCGCTGGCCCTTCGCCGTCGCGATGATCTCGCGGAGGCTCTCTTCCTCAGCCTTCAAGTCGAACGACTCGAGGCGCTTCTGCACCGCCTCGGCGCCCATGTAGCCCTCGAAGTAGCGGCCGAAACGCTTCTTCATCTCGCGGTAGAGCGTCTCGTCGCCCTCGAGGTCTTGCACCTTGAGGGTCTTGAAACGCTGCCATACCTCGTCGATGCGATCCAGCTGACGCTGAGCGCGCTTGCGGATCTGTTCGCACTCCTTCTCGCCCATGTCGCGGGTCTTCTTGATCGCCGACGCCTCGGCGCCTTCGCTCTCAAGCTGCGCGAGGTCTTCTTCCAGCTTGGTCATGCGCGCTTCAATATCGGCATCGCGACGCTGGGCGACCTGCTTGGTTTCGACCTCGACCTTGGCCTGCAGCGACGAGAGGTCGCGGTGGCGAGCCTCCTCGTCGACGGAGGTGATCATGTGCGCGGCGAAGTAGATGACCTTCTCGAGGTCCTTCGGCGCGATATCGAGCAGGTAGCCCAGACGGCTCGGCACGCCCTTGAAGTACCAGATGTGGGTGACGGGCGCGGCCAGCTCGATGTGGCCCATGCGCTCACGGCGAACCTTGGACTTGGTCACCTCAACGCCACAGCGCTCACAGATGATGCCCTTGTAGCGCACGCGCTTGTACTTGCCACAGCCACACTCCCAGTCGCGGGTGGGGCCGAAAATGCGCTCGCAGAACAGGCCGTCCTTCTCCGGCTTCAGGGTGCGGTAGTTAATGGTTTCAGGCTTCTTGACCTCGCCACGGGACCAGCGACGAATGTCGTCCGCAGTCGCTAGGCCGATGCGAAGCTCATCGAAAAAGTTGACGTCCAGCACGTGGACTTCCTTTCCCCTCCTCTTTCCGGAGGGCTTTGGGTAGTTACGGCGCCTGAAGCTGTGTTGTTTGTCGGGCTCAGGCGCCGAAAATACGGCGAATGTACGAAAGTCAGATGTTTAGGGTCGTCAACGCCCTAGCTGACGTCCATGTCAGCATCCGGACGCTCGTCACGGGACAGGTTGATGCCCAGAGCCGCGTTAGCGTTCTCCAGTTCATCGTCATCGTCGGAGGACAGCTCCATCGGGGTGCCGTCGGCGGCCAGAACCTCAACGTTCAGGCACAGCGACTGCAGCTCCTTCAGAAGGACCTTGAAGGACTCCGGGATACCAGGATCCGGAATGTTCTCGCCCTTCACGATCGCCTCGTACACCTTCACACGACCAACCACGTCGTCGGACTTGATGGTCAGGAGCTCCTGCAGGGTGTAGGCGGCACCGTATGCCTGCATTGCCCACACCTCCATCTCACCGAAGCGCTGGCCACCGAACTGTGCCTTACCACCCAGCGGCTGCTGGGTAATCATGGAGTACGGGCCGGTGGAGCGGGCGTGGATCTTGTCGTCGACGAGGTGGTGCAGCTTCAGCATGTACATGTAGCCAACGCCGATCTTCTCCGGGTAGGGCTCGCCTGAACGACCGTCGAAGAGGCGCGCCTTGCCGGTGCCGTCGATCAAACGCTGCCCGTCACGCGTGGTGAGGGTGTGCTCGAGCAGGCCGGTGATCTCGTTCTCCTCGGCACCGTCGAACACCGGCGTCGCGACGCGGGAGTCACCCTCGACGCGGCCGATGCCGACCTCAGTGAGGCGCTCAGCCCACTCTTCCTTCACGTCCGTGACGTCCCAGCCCGTCTTCGCGAGCCAGCCGAGGTGGTTTTCGAGCACCTGGCCGACGTTCATTCGCGACGGCACACCGAGCGGGTTGAGGATGATGTCGACGGGGGTGCCGTCCTCGAGGAACGGCATATCCTCGACGGGGAGGATCTTCGAGATGACGCCCTTGTTACCGTGGCGGCCGGCGAGCTTGTCGCCGTCGGAGATCTTGCGCTTCTGCGCGACGTGCACGCGAACAAGCTGGTTCACGCCAGGCGGCAGCTCGTCGCCCTCCTCCGCATCGAAGACGCGCACGCCGATGACCGTGCCCTCTTCACCGTGCGGCACCTTGAGGGAGGTGTCGCGCACCTCGCGAGCCTTCTCGCCGAAGATGGCGCGCAGCAGGCGCTCTTCAGGAGTGAGCTCGGTTTCACCCTTCGGGGTGACCTTGCCGACGAGGATGTCGCCCGCAGCGACTTCGGCACCGATGCGCACGATGCCGCGCTCGTCGAGATCCGCAAGCATCTCGTCGGAGACGTTGGGGATGTCACGCGTGATCTCTTCCGCGCCCAGCTTGGTGTCGCGAGCGTCGATTTCGTGCTCCTCGATGTGGATCGAGGTCAGCACGTCTTCCTGCACGATGCGCTGGGAAAGGATGATGGCGTCCTCGTAGTTGAGGCCCTCCCACGGCATGAACGCGACGAGCAGGTTCTTGCCCAGCGCCAGTTCGCCCTGGTCAGTACAGGGACCGTCGGCGATCGGGGTTCCCACCTCGACGCGGTCGCCTGGTTTCACCAGCGGACGCTGGTTGATGCAGGTGCCGGCGTTCGAGCGAACGAACTTCTCCAGACGGTAGTTGGAGTACGTACCGTCGTCGTTCATGACCTCGATGATGTCGGCGGTGACCGAGGTGACCGCACCGGCATTCTTCGCCAGCGTCACGTCGCCGACGTCCACCGCGGCGCGGTATTCCATGCCCGTGCCGACGAAGGGAGCCTCGTTACGGATCAGAGGAACTGCCTGCCGCTGCATGTTGGCACCCATGAGCGCGCGGGATGCGTCGTCGTGCTCCAGGAACGGGATGAGCGCGGTGGCGATGGACACCATCTGGCGCGGCGAGACGTCCATGTATTCGACCTCGGCGCGCGGCACCTGGTCGACGTCGCCGCGCTTCAGGCGCACCATGACGCGCTCGTCAACGAGGTTACCCTCGGAGTCGACGTTGGCGTTGGCCTGCGCGATGGCGTAGCGGTCTTCCTCATCAGCGGTGAGGTAGTCGATCTGGTCGGTGAGCTTGCCGTTTTCGACCTTGCGGTACGGGGTTTCGATGAACCCGAACGCGTTGACGCGAGCGAATGAGGCGAGCGAGCCGATCAGGCCGATGTTCGGACCTTCCGGGGTCTCAATCGGGCACATGCGGCCGTAGTGCGACGGGTGCACGTCGCGCACTTCCATACCGGCGCGGTCACGCGAGAGACCGCCGGGGCCGAGCGCGGACAGACGACGCTTATGGGTGAGCCCCGCGAGCGGGTTGTTCTGGTCCATGAACTGCGACAGCTGCGAGGTGCCGAAGAACTCCTTCAGCGCAGCCGTCACGGGACGGATGTTGATAAGCGTCTGCGGAGTGATGGCCTCGATATCTTGCGTCGTCATGCGGTCGCGCACGACGCGCTCCATGCGGCCAAGACCGGTGCGCAGCTGGTTCTGGATGAGCTCACCGACGGTGCGGAGACGACGGTTGCCGAAGTGGTCGATGTCGTCGGCCTCGACGGGGTTGCCGTCGATTTCTTCGCGGTGGTCATGCAGCGCGCAGACGTACTTGATGGCAGCGGTGATGTCTTCCATCGTCAGCACCTGCTGATCGAACGGGAGATCCAAGCCGAGCTTCTTGTTGATCTTGTAGCGGCCAACCTTGGCCAGATCGTAACGCTTGGGGTTGAAGTAGTAGTTCTCCAACAGCTGCTGCGCGCTCTCCCGCGACGGCGGCTCGCCCGGACGCAGCTTGCGGTAGATATCCAGCAGCGCCTCGTCCTGCGTGGAGACGGTGTCCTTCTCCAGCGTCTGGCGGATAGATTCGAAGTCGCCGAACTCTTCGAGGATCTTCTCTTCGCTCCAACCGAGCGCCTTCAGCAGCACCGTGACGTTCTGCTTGCGCTTGCGGTCGAGGCGAACCGAGACGAGGTCGCGCTTGTCGATCTCGAACTCAAGCCAGGCACCACGCGACGGGATGACCTTCGTCGAGAAGATGTCCTTGTCGGAGGTCTTGTCGGGGAGCTGCTCGAAGTACACGCCCGGGGAACGCACGAGCTGCGACACGACGACGCGCTCGGTGCCGTTGACGATGAACGTGCCCTTGTCGGTCATCAGCGGGAAATCGCCGATGAAGACGGTCTGCGACTTGATCTCGCCCGTCTCATTGTTGATGAACTCGGCGGTGACGAACAGCGGCGCTGCGTAGGTGACGTCGCGATCCTTGCACTCTTCGACACTGTACTTCGGCGCCTCGAAACGGTGATCACGGAACGACAGCGACATCTGCTCGTTGTAATCCTCGATGGGGGAAATCTCTTCAAAGATCTCTTCGAGGCCGGATCGGGTGTTCACGTCGGTACGACCGGCGGCGAGCCGTTCTTCGACGGACCGTTGCCAGGTATCACTACCGATCAGCCAGTTGTAGGAGTCGATCTGCAGGTCGAGAAGGTTGGGGACCTCAAGAGGCTCGGAAATCTTCGCGAACGAGATTCGACCACTGGGCGAGATGACATTGGTGTTGAACAACGCGGAGCGCGAGGTGGCCAAGATTCGGTCCTTCCAAGAACGCTTGGTGGCGGTTTTTCCGCAAGCTAAAGCGCCCGTGTCAAGTTCGGGCACAAAAGCACACAGGGGCAAACAACCACTATACGCAAGAATGTCGGAGACGGCAAGACGAATCCGATCTTCCACGACGACCACCGTGTCGCAACAACGAGTGTAACCCACGAAGGCCAGGATCCGCCATGGCCGACACGCGATCAGGAGGTGGCCGTCGCGTCCCAGGCCTTGAGGAGCTCGCCACGCTGGCCGGCGGTGGAGCCGTCGACGCCAGTCGTCTTACCCGTCGACGTGGAACGGAAACCGACGTTGGCGCCCCAGCGGTTGTCGGGCTCGGTCGATGCCCCGGTAAGCGATAGTTGAGCCTCTCCGCTCCAGCCGAGCGCTCGGAAGGCCCGGATCTGCGACGAGAGCTCCCCCTTCCCAGAGCGAGCCCTCCTTGGAGTCCGGGTACCAGTGAACTCCTCCCCCGCTGTCTCCGGCAACCGGCTGGAGGTCCTCAAACAGCTGGGGCAGTGCAGCCATCGATGCCCGAACGAGGATGAAGCCACCGCTTTGGGTCGGGCAGTCCAACTCGATGGCGCCATCCCAGTCGGGGACATCGTGGAGGAACCCTGCGCAGGCATCGGGATCCGTGTACTTGAGTCTTACTCCGTCGATCGTGCCAACCCGGACCTCCTCATGCTCGCTCGCGAAGGCGATCACCTCGTCACGGGTGGGCGCAGCCGCGGGCCATCGTTGTGGCGAGCGGAGATACAAGGAGTGATCGCCGCGCATCGTCGAGATGGTCAACGGGGTGTCCCCCAGCTGCTGGGCCGCGGTGATCGCGGACGCGCGGTGCTGGAAGCGGATGACGTCGTAGCCGACCGCAGCGGGCGGCGAATCCAAGGACATCGCGGCGTCGAGCCCCTCTGCGAGGGCACGGAACTCGGGAAACGTGGTTGCCCAGTGGCGTTCCTCGACGTTGCCGCCGAGCTGTTGCACCTCATCGCCGCTGTCGCCGAAGTCGCCGTCGGACACCGACACCGTGTGGTCGTCAGGCGCGGTGAGCTCGAGGGCGACGGGAAGGATGTCGTCGGCGAAGTACCGGATGTCGAGCGCCGCCTCCGTTGGGAGAAGGCCCTCATCAACCATCCAGTGCTCTGTCGGGTAACCCACGGCTCGGAGCCGCACACCTTTAGGCATGGGTGCGAGCAGCGCCGCAACTGACTCGGCCGGCGTGTGGTGGGGAAGGTAGCGCAGTTCGGAGCGGGCGCCGTCGATGTCGACGACGATGGTCACGGCGAGCCCTTCGTCGGGCAACTGTTCGAGTGCCTCGACGAGCGACTCGACGGCCTGCGCGTCGTTCGCCCGAACCACGACTTGCGGGCCGCTGTGCCCAGAAAGCCGAGGTTCCTCGTCGAGGAATGTGATGCCGGGCTGGTCGCCGAACCACTCCTCCCAGCGCCCGGAAGCCTCGTGGGTGGGCTGTTCGGCCGGCCCTTCGGTGGGCTCCGTGCAGGCGGCCAGGGCCAAAACTGCAGCAGCGGCTAACGCGGCGAGTCGACGCATTTCATTCCCTCTCCCATTCTTCGAGAGTAACAACGCAGGGTTCAGCGAAGACGACGAAGGCCCGCCCCCTAGGGGAACGGGCCTTCGTCATTGAGCGATGCGCCGAAGCGCTCGAATCACTTCAGCTCGACACTCTCCCGTGCAACATGCCTACGCATCGGCTCCGTAGGCCCTCTGCCCGACTGAGCGGCGCAGGGCAAGCCGGAGCATCTGTCCCGCAAATCCGAGCAGTGCTGCCGATGCGAGCATACCTTCAGCCGTACCGGCTGAACGCCCTTGCAACCATGCAAGCAGCGCCGGAAGTACGGCCCCCAACAACAGACCAACTTGCAGCAAGATGACCCGCCGTTCACCAGAATCGACGATGATGAGTCCGGCTACACATATCACTGCGAGTACAACGAGAACGTCCATGTCAAACACCTCTTCCTCTGGACGCCGCAACTGGGTACAGACTAGACAACCCTCGCATCGCTTCTCTCCTTTGAGTGTCCCTCTGAGCAGGGCTTCACTACTCTCATTCTCGAACACAGAACGCGCCACCTCAAGCGTTCATAGAACATCGAGCGCACTCAGCGTATGCGCCGGTCATGCCGTGGCGCTACGGAACAAGAACGTGGCCCGCTCCCCTAGTGGGAACGGGCCACGTGCGGTAGTGATGCGCCGAAGCGCTCGAATCACTTGAGCTCGACGGAACCGCCGGCAGCCTCGAGGGCTTCCTTCGCCTTGGTAGCGGTTTCCTTGTCGACCTGCTCGAGGACAGGCTTCGGAGCGCCCTCGACGAGGTCCTTGGCGTCCTTGAGGCCGAGCGAGGTGAGCGCACGGACTTCCTTAATGACGGCGATCTTCTTGGAGCCGCCGTCGGTGAGGATGACGTCGACCTTGTCGTCGCCAGCGTCAGCGGCGTCGTCGCCCTCGCCCCCACCAGCGGCAGGAGCGGCAGCGGCCGCGACGGCCACCGGAGCGGCAGCGGTAACGTCGAAGGTCTCTTCGAACAGCTTCACGAACTCGGAGAGTTCGATGAGGGTCATCTCCTTGAAGGCATCAAGGAGCTCTTCGTTGGTGAGCTTCGCCATGGTTGGCGTTCCTTTCAGTTTGGTCGCAGCAGCAGCGGCTGCAACGGATCATTCCGCAGCTTCTGCTGCTTCGGTTGCCGCTTCCGCGGCGGAGGTCTCAGTGGCCTCGGCGGCAGGCTTCTCGCCAGCGCCGCCGATGAGTTCAGGGTTGTCCTTCGCCTTCGACTCCAGCGCGCCCACAACGCGGGCGAGCTTGGAGGCGGGAGCGGCGAAGGCGTACGCAGCCTTGGACAGGTTGGCCTTGAGACCACCCGCCAGCTTGCCGAGCAGCACCTCGCGGGATTCGAGGTCTGCCAGCTTGAGCACAGCCTTGGCGTCGAGGAATTTGCCGTCCATGACGCCGCCCTTGATGGCCAGAGACGGATTTTCCTTTGCGAAGTTCTTGAGGCCCTTGGTGACGGAAGCGACGTCGCCAGTGATGAAAGCGAGGGCGGTGGGGCCATTGAGGGTGTCCTCGATGCCTTCGATGCCAGCTTCCTTGGCTGCGATCTTCGTCAGGGTGTTCTTCGCAACGGCATAGGTGGCGTCCCCACCAAAGGAGCGACGCAGATCCTGCAGCTCCTTCACGGTGAGGCCGCGGTACTCGGTCAGCACAACGGCGTCGGAGTCGTTGAAACGAGCAACGAGCTCCTGCACCTTGGCAACCTTGTCCGGCCTTGCCATTGGGTCTCCTTCCGGTTCATCATCGCCGAAGCTTGCGGCTTCGGCACCGAACGCAGGTGACCCACAACAAAAAAGCCCCGGCCGGTGGCGCGGGGCAACACTGCATAGCAGTGCTCTCACGGTCACCTGCGCGGGTGCCCAACGGGCGTTATGGATAATCCACCTGCGGTCTTCGGCTCGAGTAACTATACGCACGCGCACGCCGAGCACCAAATCAGCACTCGTCGCGCACCCGCCACATCGTATTCTCACCCAGAGAGTTGACCGTTATCCTCCACGTGCAGCTCATTCCCCCCCTTGTGCGCCACTTATCTGCTGCACATGGAGGATAACGGTCAACTTTCCATACACCCCCGACGAGCACGCAGACGCCCGATTGGTAATTATTCCTCTTTCTGCATTGCTTTTCCTCAGGACGGGCTGAAGGAGACTCAACATGCGAAAGTTCATCATCGGCGGCGTGTGCGCCGCACTCATCCTCACCGCCTGCGGCGGTGGCTCACAGGGCCAGCCGGGCAGTGGTGGTGATGCCGCCAAGCCGGCAGGCAACGATCGCACCTACGACGTGTCCGGCGTGAAGAAGGTCGACAAGATTGACCTCGGCAAAGCCTTGGGTGAGGTTCTCGGCGTCGAGACGGAGGTGAGTCCCGGCGAGTTCGCCTCCCTGCTGCCTGGCATCGGCTCGAAGTACGACCTCGGCATCTCCGCATTCACCATCACCGACGAACGCACGGCCGACCACACGATGATCAGCATCTCCGAGGTTGGCTCCTCGTTTGCGGCCAAAACCGGCAACCCGATGGGCTTCGGCCCTGACCGTCTGAAGCGGATGAGCACCAGGCAGCGGTCGGCGCTCGCCGCCCGCACCACCAGCGACGATCTCTTCCTGGATGTGACGCCATGACCGCGATGATCGAAGCCACGGGAGTACACAAGTTCTTCGGCGACCTCCACGTCCTCAAGGGCGTCGACCTCACCGTGGCAGCGAGTGAGGCGTGCGTGCTGCTCGGCCCATCGGGCTCCGGAAAGTCGACGCTGCTGCGCTGCGTCAATGAGCTCGAACAGATCTCGGCCGGACGCATTCGCGTCGACGGTGAGCTCATGGGCATGAAGGGGGTCATTAGCCGAGGCAGGAGCGTGCTGCATCGTCGTTCGAGTAAGGATATCGCCCGCCACCGCGCCAAGATCGGGATGGTCTTCCAGCGCTTCAATCTGTTTCCGCACATGACCGCCTTGCACAACGTGATGGAGGCGCCCGTGCAGGTGCTCGGGCTCTCCAAGGCCGAGGTGCGGGATCGTGTAGAGAAAGAGCTCAGATGAAGCAGTTTGGGTGAGCGCGTGGACCATTACCCCGGTCAGCTCTCCTGCGGCCAGCAGCAGCGCGTCGCCATCGCCCGCGCACTGGCGATGACCCGCAGCTCATGCTCTTCGACCAGCCCACTTCCGCCCTTGACCCGGAGCTTGTCGGGGAAGTACTGGGCGTTATGCAGGAGCTCGCCGCCACCGGCATGACGATGCTGGTGGTCACCCACGAGGTGGGTTTCGCGCGCGAAGTGGCTGACCATGTGGTGTTCATGGACGACGGCGAGATCGTCGAGTGTGGCGCCGCGCTGCAGGTGATCGATAACCCGCAGCAGCAGCGGACGAAGGATTTTTTCGCGCAGGTGTTCTGACCCTACACTCATGATCTGACAATAGGCTTCATCCTGCACCGTGGAGGCACTAGGTTAGCCTGTAGACGTCGCATCGAGGAGGACCAGTGTCAAACCCGTCGGGAGCTGCCCACGAGGTGGGGATCCATGAGATCCTCTTCTCCGCCACCAACGCCGGTGGACTCATCTCCGAGACGAACGCCGCCTTCGCTGCCCTGACCGGTGTCCCCCGCAAGAGGCTCCTCGGCACCACATCCGAGATCATGCGCCGCCCCTTCGTTCCTGCCGGTGTTGCGCTCGCCATGCACGACGCACTCACCGAGGGTCAGGTTGTGTGCGGCTATCTCGATCAGAGCGATGACCTCGGGCGTAGCGTCCGCACGTTCACCGTAATCACGCCACAGGAGGACGGGCGACTGGCGCTACAGGTGCGTCCCGGCGTCGAAGCAGAACTTCAACGCTTCGATCAATGCTGCGTAGGCGTCAACTCCATTGAGGATGTCTTCCGCGGCTCTGGTGCCGCCGAAGACGTCGTCGCCCGCGCAGGTCAGGCGCAGTTCGAGGCGCTGTTGCAGCAATCCGGGCACGGCGGGCTCCAGAGTTTCACCCGCACCGCGCTCCCGGCCGAGGTTCGTCATCGGGCGCAGCTGCGCAGCAGCCGCCAGTGGCCCTCCAGCAACGACGGCTATCACCGGCTACTCCTCGCCGAGATCCGCTGGCTCGACACTCTCCTCCAGCGTTGGCTCCCCCAGCTCGACGGGCTGCACAGCCTTACTTCCTCCCTCGCCGGTGCCGGGCACCGGTTGGACGTGATCGCCAACTCTGCAGGCGCACAGGCACAGGCCTTCGACCACATCCTCATCCACAATGGCATCGGCCAGCAGGCCTTCTCCGTGCGCCAGTGGATCGGCAGTGCACACGAACAGCGCACCGTCACCGACGAGTACTGCGCCACCGCCCGCACGCTCGTCGCACCACTCGACGACGCCCAGTGGCAGCTCGCGCTCGCGGTCCTGCACAGCGAGGCCCTCACCTACGCCGCCGTCGAACTCTGCGAAGAAGCCCTCGACCCCATGCCCACCCGACGCGCCATGCGGCTGCTGCTCACCACGATTGACCAGACCATCCCGACGATCCTGCGCTGCGTGGGCGAGGTTGTCGACAGAACCCACGCGCTCGGAGAGTTCGCCGCACGCCTCTCCGACCTCACCGCCACTCGCGTCGACCTGCTCGAAGGTTGGCAGCGCCGCGCAGGGAGCAGGTTCGACGAAGGCACCGACCGGCTCCGGCCCGAGGTGGCTGACGCGCTGCGCGAGGACCAGGGAGACCAACGCTTCCACGCGCATCTCGCGACGCGCAGCCGCAGTATCCAAGGCCTCGACGGGGACGAGTTCCGCACACAACTGGAGAAGGTGTGGGGGCTCGTCGAGGCTCTGACCTGAGGCCGCGCCGACCCGGCCTCACCAGCCGAGTGTCCGGAACCGTTCCCTGCGCGCCTGCAGCCTGCGATCGGCTGGCATCGCGATAACCCGCAAGACCGCGTCATGGAGCACCCTGCCTAGTTCGGCGCAGAACTCTTGCTTCCCCGCCACGAGATCGTCTGGCTCGGGCACGATCCTGTCGACGATGCCCGCCGCCATCAGGTCCGCCGACCTGACCCCCTGCGCACGCGCCAGGTCGGCGGCGTGGGTGGTGTCACGGTGGACAATCGCCGATGCTCCTTCCGGCGGAAGCGGGGAGAGCCAGGCGTGCTCACTGCACACCACACGGTCGGCCGGCGCCAACGCCAGCGCTATCCCGCCCGTGCCCTGACCGAGCAGGAGGGACACCGTCGGTGTGCGCAGCGACAGCAGCTCGCTCAACGTCCGCGCGATCTCCGACGCCAGGCCACGCTCCTCCGCCTCCTTCGACAGCGCCGCACCGGGGGTGTCAATGACGCTCACCAGCGGGAGGTCGAGCTCCTTCGCAAGCCGGATTCCGCGCCGCACTTCGCGCAGCGCCGCTGGATCCAGGGGTCGGCCCTGATCGCTGCGGTCCTGCCCGACGACCACACTCGGCGCGTTGCCCCACCGGGCCAGTGCCAGCACCTGTCCGGGATGCGTCTCGCCGTCGCCGGTACCGTTGAGCATCGTCACGTCCTGGGCTGCCACCTCCAGCAGGTCGCGCAGGCCGGGCCTGTCGTCACGGCGGGTGCGGATGATCGAATCCCAGGCGTCCCAGTCGCGCAGCCGCTCGGGAGCCTGCGATTCGTGCTGCTCGTAGCCGGTGGGGCGGCTGCAGACAACCTCTAAGATCCTCGCCAACTCTTCGTCGAGCGCCTCCGGCGGCAGCACTCGATCGATCACCCCACGCTCCGCCAGGTTGTCGGAGAGCTGCACCCCCGCCGGGAATGGCTGCCCGTAGATGGCCTCATACACTCTGGGCCCTAAGAAACCAACCAGCGCCCCCGGCTCCGCGAGGGTTACATGCCCCAGCGAGCCCCACGACGCGAACACTCCCCCCATCGTGGGGTCACGCAGGTACACAAGGTAGGGCAGGTGCTCGCGCTTGTGCGCCATCACTGCACTGGTGATCTTGACCATCTGCAGGAACGCGACGGTGCCTTCCTGCATCCGCGTGCCACCGCCCACGGGCAGCGCGACGATCGGCAGCCGCTCCGCCGTGGCGCGTTCGATTGCACAGGTCAACCGCTCGCCCGCAGCGACCCCGATCGATCCTCCCAGAAACTCCGGGTCGCCACCGATCACCGCCACTCTGCGTCCGCGGATGGTGCCCTCGCAGGTGAGGACAGACTCGTCGCGGCCAGTGCGCACCCGGGCGCGACGCAGCGACCTGATGTAGGCGTCAGTGCACGGCGGATCCGACATCGGCGTGTCCCACGACACGCGCGAGCCGGGGTCAAGGATGCAGTCGATCAGCGGGTCCAGGCCGAGGGACATCGTCGTACTCCTCCGGGCAGTAGAGCTTGTCCTGCAAGCCTATCGCTGCGACGCAGGGCGTGATTGCCCTTGCAGGAATCCACCACCGCCAGCACCGGAGGGAAGGAAGGAGGTCCCAGTTCAGTCCCGCTCAGCAGCCCGTTCTCGGCATGCCGGGCTTCGGCCTATCGCTCGGCCAATCCGTGGGACGTGCGGTGGGCTGGGGACTCACCGTCGGCTCGTCCGTAGGGCTGGCTGTCGGCCCATCGGTCGGGGCGGGCGTTGGCTGTGACGACTGGCCCTGATCCCCCTGGGGCAGCCAGAACACCGCGACGGTGTGCGCCGGCACATGTGCGGTCGCGGTCTGGGCATTCCAGGTGGCTTGCTTCACCCTCGCGTCCGAGCCTCCAGCCTGGACATCACTCAGCACGAACTGCGCGCCCTCCAGCCCTGGCACCCGCTGGTCGATGGCTTTGCCGGAGGCGTTGAAGACCGCGACGAGCTGGTCGAGCTCTGGGTCCGCGTCCTTGCCGCGCGTGTCGTCGATGTGCATCACGATCACCTGGTCTGAACCCTCCTCGGTGCCTGAGACGGGGAAGATGAGCTTCTCGCGAATCGCGTCGGCGCTGCCAAGCCGGAACAGTGGCGTCGACGCGCGCAGCCGCAGCAGATCCTGCGCCGAAGCGGACGCGGCACGAATCTGCTCCGGGCTCGGCTTGTTGTCCGGGTCGGCCAGCAGCGGCGCCATGATGCCCCACTTGTCGCCGTTCTTGCCCTCCGGAGGTAGCCCTCGCCCGAAGCCGTTGTCCTGCATCGTGAAGTCCAGCAGGTTGAACCAGTCTCCGGAGTTGTACGAATCCCGGTCCAGGCTCTTGCTGCGCAGCATGTCTGAGCCAGCGTGCCAGAACGACACGCCCTGCGAGAGCGCCACCGTGGACAGCGCCATCGTGTTCAGCCGCACCCGCTCCTCCATCGGGGTGCCCGCAGGCACCTTGAGCGTGATCGTGTCGAAGAGCGTCTCATTGTCGTGCGCGTCGACGTAGTTGACCACTTCGTCGGGCTCATCCGCATAGCCGGCCGGGGCGCCGTTGTAGTCGATCTGCGAGCCCTTCACGATCTCACCGGTCTGCTGACTGCGCAGGGTGAAATCCCGCAGGTTGCCCGCGAGACCGATCTGCACGAGGTCAACGTCGTTGGCGGAGGCCCCCATCGTCGCGAATCCTCGCTCGGTGCGCGGGTCGTCGTCGAATGGGCCGCCGCCGCGCACGCCGTCACGGAGCCTGTCGTTGAACGTCCCGATGCCAGTGCCGCCCAGTTGCCCCTGGATGGCCTGTTCGAAGCGGGCGTTGCCGGAGACCTCGCCGAAGTCCCAGCCCTCGCCGTAGAGCGTGATCGCCTTGCCGTCGACGCCGTCCTTCTCCGGCGTAAGCTCATCGAGCGCGCGGCGGATTGCACGCATGTTCTGCGTGGAGTGATGCCCCATCAGGTCGAAGCGGAACCCGTCGACGCGGTAGTCGCGTGCCCACACAACAATCGAGTCCACCATGAGCTTCTGCGCCATCATGTGCTCGGTGGCGACGTTCTCACAGCAGGTGGACGTCTCGATCGCACCCTTCGCGTCGAGGCGGTGGTAGTAACCGGGCACGACCTTGTCGAGCACCGACTTCTCCCCCATCCCCGACTGCGCCGTGTGGTTGTAGACCTGATCGAGCACCACGCGCAGCCCGATGTCGTGCAGCCCCTTGACCATCTGACGAAACTCCAGACTCCGACGACCACCCTCGGCGTTCTCGGGCGTCGAGGTGTAGGAGCCCTCAGGAGTCATGTAATGAAACGGGTCGTAGCCCCAGTTGAACGCATCCGTGTCCGACTGTTTCGTTATGCACGCCTGCTGCTCCTGACTGTCAGGAGCGTAGGAGGCGAGATCACAGTCCGGCTCGGTCTGCTCGGCCGGGTCCTCCTCGATGGTTGCGATGTCGAACGTTGGAAGCAGATGCACGGTGTTCAGCCCAGCCTTGGCCAGTTCCGTCAGATGTCTGCGCCCGGCACCGTCGGCACTGAAAGCCAGGTAGGAGCCGCGGAGCTTCTCCGGGAGGCTCTCGTCAGAGATGGAGAAGTCCCGCACATGCAGCTCGTAAATGCTCTGATCCACTGCACTGGCGAGCTTCGGGCCCGTCGACGTGTCCCAACCCTCAGGCTTGAAGTTCGCCGCAGTGAGGTCGACATTCACCGACCGCTTCGAGTCGAGAGTAAGGCCCACGGAGTACGGGTCCGTGACGCGCGTCTGCTCCACCTTGCCGGTGGATGGAACGAACACCGTGACCTCGAACAGGTACTGGAATGCTCCCCAATCGGGCTTGCCCTTCGCCTCCCACACCCCGGTACTCTGGTCGAACTGCATCGCCTGGGTGACAGGCTCAGCATCAGTACGTCCTTCGGGCCAGACGAGCAGCGACACCTGGTGCGCGGTGGGCGCCCACAGCCGCACGACGGTATCCTTCGGCTGCGAGACGCCCAGCGTAACGTCGGCTGCCTTCGAATAGAGCGTGTCGAGCACGCCCGCAATCTGCACCCCCGTCGCGTCCTTCACAGACCCGTCGGGGGCGAAGCGCCCGACCGCCACCTGTCCTTGCAAGATCTCCGCGGCTTTCTCAGCGCTCGCCTGATCGAGGCGCAGCGCGACGTAGCCCTTCAGGTGCGGATACTGCGTCACTACGGCGTCAGGCAGCCCCGCCGGATCGACCGTGAGCGTGGTCTGGTCGCCGCCGGCGATGTCCTCGGCGTCGACGGCGAGCCCGCCGTCGTGGGCCCAAGCAAGCCGGAACTGGTCCTTAGAGGGGTTTGCTTCATTCGGCCAGGCGATGAGCTCTGGAGTGAGCCAGTAAGCTTTGGCCGCCTTGAGATCCGGCGCAACGCCGGCCTCGGATGTGCTCACCTGGATCTCGTGGGTGGCCAGCGTGTAGCTGATGGTCACCTTGGTACCCGACTTCGGCACAGCGAACGCCACATTGTCTCCTCCCTCGGCGCCACCCGCACCATAGTTCTCGTCCCACGACAGACCGTGTGCCACCTTCATCTCGTAGTTGCCGGCTGGAAGCGCCGTCGATGACCATGTGTAGACCCCGTCACCGTCGGGATCGATCAGCCACGGCGCCATGCACGCCGGATCCCAGTCCTTAGCGCAGCCCAGTTCCTCCTGCATGGAGCCGGCAGCGGTGATGATCGGCCCTTGGGCATCCGAGGTGACGTAGTGGCGGGCGTGATCATAGTAGAACCTCACCGTCTTGCCGGGTGCGTCGTACGTGATGTTCGCTCCCGCGGGCTGGCCGGCGGCGCCGTAGTTCTCATCCCACGAACGATTGATTGCTGCCTTGTACTCGTACGAGCCCTGCGGAATCGAGTCGAAGGTGCCCTTCCAGATGGAATCATGCTCGTCAAGGCTCAGTTGTGCCTGATCGCAGGCGGGCGCCCAGTCGTCGCTGCAACCCATCTCCGAGTTGTGGCTGCCGGGGACGGACACCGCAGCAGGCTGCGTCACCGGGCCGCCAGGCTCGGGGCTGTCGTCGCCAGCTGGGCTGGGCCCCTCACCGACAATGCCCGCACTCGCGCTCACGGACACGTTGCCGGAAATGTCCTTGGCGATGACACGATACTCGAGCACGGTACCCCTGGCGTAGCCGGTGACGTCGTGGAAGACGCGGTAGGGAGCGTTGTCGTCGGTGCCGAGCACCTGCCACTTCGTGGTACCCAGCGGACGCACGGCGAACGTCGTCTGCACAGGCGCGTTCTCCTGCACGTCGGCGACGATCTCGGCCCGCCCGCCGACGGTCGCACCGCTCGAGGGCTGAGTGAGGCTCACCTGTGGGGCAGCGTTGCCTGCGGCGACCGGAGCCTTGGCCTTCAGGACCATCGTGCTGAGCGCAGGCACTGTCACTGCGAGGCGACCGTCGGGGCCTGCGGCGAGCTGACCCTTGCCACCGTGGATCACGTCAAAGGTGCCCCCGTAGGTGGGCAGACGCACCGACTTGGGCTCGGTGGTGTTGTTACCGACGACGAGATACTCCACGTTCTCACCCGCCTTGATGCGGCTGAAAGCGTAGACGCCAGCCTCCCCGCTCGCGTAGCGGTGGATCTGCGCCCCGTCGACAAGCGCGGGATGAGCTTTGCGCAGCGCGGCGAGCTGTGCGATCTGCTGGTAGAGCGGATGGTTAGTGTCGTAGCGCTCGCGCGCACCAGCCTGACCACCCAGGACTTCCTCCTTGGCGTACTGCGCAGTCTTCGTCTGGAACATGTCCTGGCGCGCATCCTTGTCGCCGCCAGCGCCGATGAAGCCCTGCTCGTCGCCGTAGTACACGACAGCATGCCCGCGGGAGAGGAACATCAGCTCGTTGCTGAGCTTCACACGCGCCAGGAGATCATCGCCGGAGAATCCCTTCTCCGCGAGCATCATCGCAGCACGCCCCATGTCGTGGTTGCCGGTGAACTTCACGAGCTGGTAGGCGTTCGAATCGTTGTCGGTGTAGTGGTCGTCGCTGCGGAACAGCTCGCGCAGACCCGTCGTCGCTTTGCCTGCGGCGTAGTCGATCGCACGGCCTTGGAAGGGG
Organism: uncultured Tessaracoccus sp.; assembly: GCF_947286155.1. Classification (GTDB taxonomy): domain Bacteria; phylum Actinomycetota; class Actinomycetes; order Propionibacteriales; family Propionibacteriaceae; genus Arachnia. The sequence continues at coordinate 13,930 of NZ_CAMYPD010000029.1, read as the reverse complement.
AAATCGAGTACGGATTGTAGGCGCCCCTTCGTGGTGAAGGTGGATACATACTCCGGATTGCCATCAAAGACCTCGCCGAACATGAAGAAGTCCTTGTTTCCCTTGCGTGCAGCCTCCAGCACACGGGGGCTGAACTCCTGCCAGAACTCGAGGTTGACGTGCTTGACGGTATCGATGCGGAATCCGTCGATGCCCATCTCTGCCCACGCCCGATAGATGTCGATCATGCCGTCGACGACTTCCCTGCGCTCGGTGAACAGATCATCCAAACCATGGAAATCGCCGTAGGTGCTGGACTCACCAGCCCACGTCGAGTCGCCCCGATTGTGGTACATCGTCGGATCATTGAGCCAGCTCGGTACCTTGACGTTGCGGTCGGACTCCGTGCGGAAGGTGGGCACGTACGGAAATGATGTCTTCTCGTCGAGCTTCGGAAACTCCTTGCCCGCCAGCTCCGCGTCGTCGAACTCCTTGCCGGAGGCATCTTGGTATGGGCTCTGTTCCTTGGAGATGTAGTCGTTCTTGCCACCCTCGTACTCAATGACATCGGCGGTGTGGTTGGTGATGATGTCGAAGAAGACCTTGATGCCGCGCTGGTGGGCGTCCTTGATCAGCGCCTGCATCTCCTCGTTAGTGCCCAGATGAGGATCGATCTGGGTGAAATCGGTGGTCCAGTACCCGTGATAGCCGGCGCTGGCATCGTCGCCCGCACCCTGGACGGGGCGGTTCTTGAAGCTCGGGGTGAGCCAGATCGCGGTGGTGCCCAGGCCCTGGATGTAGTCGAGCTTGTCCCGCAGGCCCGCGATGTCACCACCGTGGTAGAAACCCTTGTCTGTGGGATCGAAGCCTGTCTGAAGCCGGCCTGAGGTAAGCCCTCCGGTGTCATTGGACGGGTCGCCGTTGGCGAAGCGGTCGGTAAGGACGAAATAGAACTGCTCCCCGGTGAGGGATGGCCGAAGCGAATCCTGCGCGAGGCGCCGGTCCTCGTCGCCTGCCGTCGCGTCCAGGCTCGCTGGCCGCACCGAGACCCTGTCGGTAGCGTCGTCGAACGTGAACTCCAGCTTCGCCGGGCCCTGCAGCACGAGCGGCAGGTTGTCGGCGGGATGAGATTCGTCCCACGCACCGTCGAGCGCCACCTTGTACTCCCACTGTCCCTCAGGCACGTCGAAGGTGCCGCGGTACAACCCATCAGCATCGAGGGCGAGCTTCGTTCGTGCACAGCTCGGCTGCCAATCTTGCGAGCAGCCGAGCTCGTCCTGCAGACTGCCGACAAGCGTGACGCTGCGCTCCTCAGCGCGGGAGACGCTTGGATGCATGAGGGCGGTGCCAGCACTCAAGGCAAGCGCGGTGGTGACCAGCGCGGCGAGGGTACGCTTCACTGCAAACTCCGATCCAGAGGGTGGGTACTGAGGGGTACGGGACAGTCCGCACACTAGTCGACGGTGGGCTCAACCGTGGGGCTTGGAGAAATCTAAGTGCCTACAGCCACGCCTCGGCCCGTGCCATGCACCCAGATGCACGCGGTGGGTACACCGTTCCACCCCGACGGCCCCCCTCGACCAACAAACGCCAGCGGCCCGGCATGCGTGTGGCATGCCGGGCCGCTGGACCAACAGTGTTCGGTGTGAGCCTCAGGATGCGGGCTTGGTGGCGCCGAGGTCGAGGTTGACCGACGGGCTCATCGTCGCCGAGACCGCGATGCGGCGAATGTAGCGACCCTTCGAGGAAGCCGGCTTGAGACGCAGGATCTCGTCGAGCACCGCGAAGTAGTTATCCACCAGCTGCTGCTCGGTGAAGGACGCCTTACCGATGATGAATTGCAGGTTCGAGTGGCGGTCGACGCGGAACTCGATCTTGCCGCCCTTGATGTCGGAGACGGCCTTGCCGGTGTCCATGGTGACGGTGCCGGTCTTCGGGTTCGGCATGAGGCCGCGGGGGCCGAGCACGCGGCCAAGGCGACCAACCTTGCCCATCATGTCGGGGGTGGCGACGACGGCGTCGAAGTCGAGGTAGCCGTCGGCCACCTTGGCGATGAGCTCGTCGGTGCCCACTTCGTCGGCACCTGCCGCCAACGCTGCTTCCGCACGCTCACCTGCGGCGAAGACGAGGACCCTAGCCGTCTTGCCGGTGCCGTGGGGAAGGTTGACGGTGCCGCGCACCATCTGGTCGGCCTTACGCGGGTCGACACCGAGACGCATCGCAACGTCGATGGACTCGTCGAACTTCGCCTTGGCCATGCCCTTGACAAGCTTGATGCCTTCTTCGGGCGAGTAGTGCTGGTTCACGTCGCGGGTTTCCGCAGACGCCTTGTAGTTCTTGCTGTGCTTCATGTCTGGTTCTTTCTTAGATCAGCCGGGTTCGTATCCCGGTCCACCAGTTCTGGTGCGGGGAGCGCCCCTACCAGGAAGGATGTGGGGTTCAGTCGGCGACGGAGACGCCCATTTGGCGGGCGGTACCCTCGACGATCTTCATAGCAGCGTCGACATCATTCGCGTTGAGGTCGGGCAACTTGGTCTGAGCGATCTCGCGGACCTGGTCCTTGGTGATCTTGCCGACCTTGTCCGTGTGCGGCTTGCCGGAACCCTTGCTAATGCCGGCAGCCTTCTTGATGAGCTCGGCGGCGGGCGGGGTCTTCGTGATGAACGTGAACGTGCGGTCCTCGTAGATGGTGATTTCTACGGGGACGATGTTGCCGCGCTGGGATTCCGTCGCAGCGTTGTATGCCTTGACGAATTCCATCATGTTGACGCCGTGCGGACCGAGTGCGGTACCGACCGGCGGGGCAGGCGTGGCAGCGCCAGCCTGCAGGGCGATCTTGACGATCGCCGATACCTTCTTCTTGGGAGGCATGGTGGGTCCTTACCTATGTTGTTGCTAACGCGCCGGAGCGTTTCCGGCGCAACGCCCTACTTTAGACGACCTTGCTGACCTGGCGGAACTCCAGATCAACCGGGGTCTCACGGCCGAGGATCTCGACGAGAGCCCGAAGCCTGTTGGTGTTGGCGTTGATCTCGGTGATCGTGGCATGCACACCACTGAAGGGGCCATCGGTCACCATGACGGAGTCGCCGACCTGGAAGTCAACGACCTCGACCTTCTTCTTCTGCTTCGCCTGCTCGCCAACCTGTTCAGCGGCGATGCGGGCCTTCACAGAAGGAGTAAGCATGTTCAGCACCTCGTCCACCGACAGAGGCACGGGAGTTTGCCCTGCCCCGACGAAGCCCGTCACGGACGGCGTGTGGTGCACCACGCCCCAGGACTCGTCGGTCATGTCCATGCGCACAAACACGTAGCCAGGCAGCACGCTGCGCGTGACAACCTTACGGTTGTTGTTGCGCACTTCAACCACGTCTTCGGTGGGGACGATGACTTCGTACACGTCGTCGCCACCGTTGTCAGCCATGGATTCAGCGCGGGCCTCGATGTTCTGCTTCACACGCTTCTCCATGCCGGAGTACGTGTGCACGGCGTACCAGTCGCCGAACTTGCCTTCGAGCTCATCGCGGAGCTCAGCTAGAGCCATCTCGAGCGCCTCGTCGGCGTCAGCAACGTCGTCGGCTTCGTCTTCGGCGTCGTCGGTGTCATCACCGTCGAGGTTGAGGTCTACATCGATGCCGTCAGAATCCATCGAGTCTTCGTCAGACTCTGCAGCTTCAGATTCGAAGACGATGTCGAAATCGTCGCTGGCAGCATCTGCGTCAGCCTGGGCTTCAGCCTTGAGCTGCTCAACATCAATTTCGCCAGCGTCTGCGGCGTTATCGTCGTACTCGCTCATGCGTTCTTACTCCCTAGGATCTGTAGCAAGCTCCAGCCGAATGCTCCGTCAAGCACCGTGACGTAGAGAATCACGAACAGCACGAACACCAAGACGGCCGCGAAATAGCCCACCATTGCGGGCCACGTCGGCCACACAACCTTCTTCAGCTCTCCGACGGATTGCTGCACGAAGTGCTTTGGATTCTTCGCCTTGTACGGGTCAACGTCGTCATGCTCACGTTCGGCATCTTTGCGTTTGCGGGTCGCCGTGCCCTTTTTCACGGGGGCCTGTGCGGTGCGACGCTTCACGGGCTTCGACGACGCTTGATTGTCGGCGGAGAGGTCTTTCTCTAGGTCGTTAATCACCTTGTCGTCAGCCGCCGGCTTGTCGTCGGCTGCGGAGGTATCAACGTCGGGTTCCCCGGTCTGCGTGGGCTCGTCAAGCGAAGCCTCGCTAGGAGTCTCCTCTGGCGACTTGTCGCTCACTTGATGTCCCTTCGCTAACAAACAAAATGCCCTGCGGCTTGGTGCCGAAAGGCGAACGGATGGATATCGATCCATCTCGCAGGGCAGGAGGGACTCGAACCCCCAACCTGCGGTTTTGGAGACCGCTGCTCTGCCAGTTGAGCTACTACCCTAGGCTCCACCGTGGCTGTGTGGGGACAGCCGGGCGGCGGCGACGGAATCGCCGAGGTCCAACTATAGCTGTAAATCTCCGACGGTGCGAACGACACCCGAATGCGGGCGCCACCCCTCACGCCAGCGACGCCATCCAGGCGCGGTGCAACTCCGCGTACGCGCCCTCCCCGCCGGCAACCAGATCGTTCGGGGCGCCGTCCTCAATCACCTCGCCATGCTGCAGTACGAGTACGCGGTCGGCGATCTCGACGGTGGACAGCCGGTGAGCGATGATGATGGCCGTCCGATCTGCGAGGATCGTCGCCAGCGCCCGCTGCACCAATCGCTCGCTCGGGATGTCCAGGGAGCTGGTGGCCTCGTCGAGAATCAGCACGGCAGGGTCCGCGAGCACCACGCGAGCGAACGCGACAAGCTGCCGCTGCCCTGCCGAGAGCCTCGAGCCCCGCTTCCCGGTGTCGGTGTCGTAGCCGTCGGGCATCGCGCGGATGAACTCGTCGGCACCGACGACAGCAGCCGCCTGCTCAATCTCCTCGCGGCTCGCACCAGGCCGTCCGAACTCGATGTTGTCCGCGATGCTGCCACCGAAGATGAAGTTTTCTTGCGTGAGCAACGTGACGTGCTGGCGGAGCGTGTCGTCGTCGAGATCACGCAGGTCCACGCCGTCGAGCGTGACGGCGCCTTGCTGCGGGTCGTAGAACCGCGCCAGCAGCTTCGCAATCGTCGTCTTGCCCGCACCCGTGGTGCCCACCAACGCCACGGATTGTCCGGCAGGGATGTCCAAGGTGAGGCCGGGGAGCACCTTCTTCTCATCGATGTAGCCGAACCGGACGTCCCGAAACTCGACGGCGCCACTCGCGCTCGGCATGGGGACGGGCTGCTCGGGGTCCGCCACTTCGGGTTCCTCGGCCATGACGCTGGCGATCTTCTCAAGCGCGGTGAGGGCCGACTGCAACGCGGACACGAACTGGCCGATGTCTTGCATCGGGTCGTAGAACATGCGTAGGTACAGCACGAAGGCTGCCATCACGCCGACGGTGAGTTCTCCCTGGATCACCATCCAACCGCCGACGAGCACCACAACGACCGTGCCGAGGTGCCCGACGAACTGGAACCCCGGCATGGCGATCGCGAACACGCGCATGGCCTTGATGTTGGTGTCGCGGTACTCCCCCGCCACCTGCTGGAACTGTGCTCGCGACCGGGGCTCTCGTCGAAACGCCTGCACGGCCTTAATGCCAGTCATGGTTTCCACGAACTGCACAATCGTGGTGGCCGATTTGGTGCGCACGGCGCGAAAGCGCGTGGTCGAGGCGCGCGCAAACCACGCCAGCAGTGCGAACAGCAGCGGGTAGGTGCAAAACGCTGCCAGCGCCAGTCGCCAGTCGAGCCACAGCAGCAACACCGTCGAGCCGATGATGGTGAGCGAGGATGCGACGATCACGTCCAGGCCGTGCATGACAAGTTCCTGCACGGCCTCCACGTCGGAAGTCATACGCGAAATCGCGCGCCCGGAGGTGTACTTGTCATGAAACCCGATGGAGAGACGCTGGAATTGCTTGAATAGGCGACGCCGCAGAGTGAGTAGCAGCCCGTTGCCGGCCCGACCTGAACCGCGGATGAACCACACCCGGCCGATCACCTGCACCACCACAGCAATCGCCATCGCGATGAGCAATGTATTCAGCAAGGAGCCGTCGCCGTCGGCGAGCTGCGGCATTCCCTCATCCAGCACCTGCTGCACGAAATATGGGATGGCGAGGCTCGCGAGCGACTCGGCGATCACCGCGATGGCCAGCCCCACGCCCACCCACTTGTAGGGCGCAATGAGTTCGACGAGCAACTTGCGGCTCGCCGGGCGCAGGGCCATCGTCGCGTCTTGTTCCTGCTCGATCTCTTCCTTCTTGCCGCGCCACGCTTCTGTGTCGACGGCGGCGGCCTGGTGCTGGTCGCTCATGCTTGCACCCCCAGCCCCGGCTCGATCTGGTAGTCAGCAGACAGCAGCTCTCGGTATTCGGGAACGTTCGCGAGCAGCTCGGAGTGCTGCCCGATGTGCGCGATGCGCCCGTCGACGAGCATCGCGACGCGGTCTGCGAGCAGCACCGTCGATGCCCGGTGCGCCACGACGATGCCCGTCACGCCGACGAGGGTGCGCTTCAGCGCTTCCTCCACTTCGGCTTCCGTATGAATGTCCAACGCGGAGAGGGTGTCGTCGAGGACGAGCACCTTCGGCTTCACCAAGATGGCGCGGGCGAGCGCGAGACGCTGGCGCTGGCCGCCGGACAGGCTGAGCCCTTGCTCACCAAGGCGCGTGTCGAGGCCCCAAGGAAGGTCGTAGACGAACTCGGCCTTGGCGACGCGCACTGCCTCCTCGATTTCCTCGTCGGTGGCTTCCGGCCGTCCGAGCGTGAGATTCTCTCGGGCGGACATCGAGAACAGAATCGGGTCTTCAAACGCGGTGCCGATGAGCGAGCGCAGCTGGGTGAGCTCCAGGTCACGCACATCTACGCCGTCGAGCTCGATGCTGCCGCCGGTCACGTCGAGGAGCCTGGGGATGAGTGCGACGATGGTAGATTTCCCGGAGCCGGTGCCCCCGACGAGCGCGATGGTCTCCCCCGGCTCGACCACGAGGTTGAGGTCGTGCAGCGTCGAGAAGGAGGCGTCGTCGAACTGGAAATCGACGTCGCGGAACTCAAGCTTGCCGCGGGGTTCGGCAATGGTGCGGGTGCCGGAACGAATGGTGATGGGCTCGTCGAACACTTCCACGACGCGGTCCGCTGCGGCCGCGGCTTCCCCCGCGAAGCTCAGGAGGAATCCCAGCCCTCCGATGGGCCACGCAATCGACAGCAGCAGCGTGACGAACGCAACCACCTGGCCGAGCGTGAGCAGCCCAGCGGCTGCGGCGTAGGCGGCGCCGCCCGAGATGAGCACCAGCAACACGTTGGGGAACACTTCGAGCAGCGTCCACAGCACCGACGCCACATTCTGCCGGCGCACGCCGAGCTCTCGCAGCTTGACCGCACCGTCGTCGAACTTGTCGAACGCGTACTGCACGCGCCCGAATGAGCGGATCACCCGCACTCCGTGCAGGGATTCTTCGGCGAGGCTCGCGACGTCGCCGGTGGCGTCTTGTACCTCGCGAGAGATGCGCGCAGAACGCGTCACCAGCCTCCACGTGATGAACACGACAGGAACGATCAGCGCCAGCACGATCAGGCCGAGCTGCCAATACATCGTCACCATGATGGCGAGCACGACGATGATGCGCAGCGAGTCGAGGATGAGCATGAGCAGACCGAACGACATGAACCGGCGCAGCAGACCGAGATCGCTCATGATTCGGCTGAGCAGCTGGCCTGATTCCCACCGCTTGTGGAAGCCCATTTGGAGGGCCTGTAGCTTGTCGAACAGATCGAAGCGCATCGATGCTTCGATGTGGCTGGTCACATCCGACATGATCCAGCGCCGCAGCCAGTTGACGCCTGCATCAAAGGTGCCTGCCAGGAGAATGAACAGCGCGCTCCAGACGATGCCGCTGATGTCACGGTTGGCGATGGGGCCGTCGACGGCGCGCCCCAGCAGCAGAGGAATGGCCACCGAGACGAGCACGCCGATGGGGGTCAGCACCAGGATGAGCGCGAAGCTCTTCCATGCCGGGCGGGCGTAGCGCCACAACATCACGAGCGACGAGCGCTCCTTGCGGTGTGTCGTCTCAGAGCTGCCCATATGAGCAAACTCTACTGAGCTTCGCGTCCGGGCTGCAAAGCCATCCCTCTAGTGGACAGCTCACATGCCAAGCATGCGGCCCCAGGTCATCGTCGCCACAACACCAGTAGTCGGAAGCTTGTGGCGGCGCTGGAAATCCAGCACGGCTTGCTTCGTCTTCTCGCCGAACACACCATCGATGGGAATGTCGCGATACCCCGAGTACTGCAGCTCCTTCTGGAGCGCGACGACGAGCGGGCCGCGATCGCCTTGCCTCAACGTCGGGGCGAGGTGCTTCCACGTGGCGGCGTCCACGTCGCCACTGATTTCCTTAAGCTTCATCACGTCGGCTTGGTAGTAAGCGACGGCATCTTGCGTCGTCCAACCGTAGCTACCGTTTTCGACGATCTTGCGGCCCATGCGGGCGTTTAGCAGGCGCTGCAGGGTGGTGACGTTCGTGTTGACGTTGCCGTAGGTCTGCGGCAGGAAGTCATGCGTCGCAACCGGCAGCTGGGGGGAGGGCTTGGATGCGCCGCCCACGTCGTACTGGTACAGGTTGTGCGACTTCATGATGCTGATGACGAGTTCGGAATAGCGGGGATCCGTCGCGTACCCACCCTTGCGCACCTCGCGCACGAACTGGTCGGGGTTATTCGGGTAGTCGAAGGCCTTGCGGTAGCGGCTGAGCGAACGCAGGAATTGGCCGAAGTCCTTGATCGAATCGCCCGTGTTCGCGTACGTGCGGAAGCTAGAGACCATGAGGTAGCGGGTGCCGTCCTTGCGGTACTCGTAACTGGAGAAATCCTTGCAGCCCTTCTGGAACTGCGACTTCTTCTTGCTGCACTTGATATTGAACAGGGTGTTCACGGGCTCTTTCGCCATCGACGACCTACCCCACCCGGTTTCGAGCGCGGCCATGCCGATGGCGACGGAAGCCGGCACCCCGGTTGCCCGCTGGTTCTCCTGCGCGGCCTTCACAAGCGACGTGATGAAGTTGCTTTGCCTGCTGGCATGCGCCGGGGGCGCCACGACGGCGGTGAGCGCAAGCCCGGCCGTCACCGCCAAAGCCAACAGGGTTCGCAGCGCACGCATGCTTTCTCCTCCGATCAATGAGTCGAAGGCGAGGCTAGTTGGGTGGGCGTCTTAGGCGGAAGTGTCTCAACTTGAGGTTGAGGTGTGTTACTTGAGGGTTGTGCCGACGAGGTTCACTTCAGGTTCGAGGCGAATCCCCGTGCGAGCCTCGACACCGTCGCGCACATGGCTAGCCAGCGCGACGAGTTCCGTCGCGGTAGCGCCTCCCCTGTTCGTGAGCGCAAGGACGTGTTTGGCCGACAGCCCCGCGTTGCCCATGCGGAACCCCTTGTCGAACCCAGAATGCTGGATGAGCCAGGCGGCGCTGGTTTTCGTGCGCCCGTCGTCGGTGGGAAAGCGAGGCGCGTCGTCAGGCAGCGTCGCGGCGGCGTCGGCGTCGAGGATGGGGTTGGTGAAGAAGCTCCCGGCCGACCAGGTGTCGTGGTCGGCGTCATCGAGCACCATCCCCTTGCCCGCGCGGATTGCGAGCACCGTCTCGCGCACTTTCGCCGAGTCGGCGCGATCCCCCGCCTCCACTCCGAGATGCCTTGCCAGCTCTGGATACAGAATGGGCGCTGAGAGGTTGCCGAGTTTGAACTGGAACGTGACTTCGACGACCACCCAGCGTCCGGGATTGCGCTTGAACACGGAATCTCGGTAGCCGAACTCGCAGTCGGCGGCGGCGAACGTGCGGAACTGCTTCGTTTCGCGGTCCCAGGTGCGCACGGAGTAGATGAACTGGCTCACTTCGATGCCGTAGGCGCCGACGTTTTGGATGGGCGTCGCGCCCACGCTGCCTGGGATGCCGGACAGTGCTTCGGGCCCGATCCACTCCTGCGTAACCGCGTACGTCACGAAATCGTCCCAGACCTCACCAGCTCCGACGGTGATCACCGCCCCGCCGCACTGGGACACCGTGCCGCGCACGCCGGTGATGCCCATGCGCACCACGACGCCGTCGAAGCCAGCGTCGGCGACGAGCACGTTAGAGCCGCCGCCGAGGACGAGCACGGGAGTGCCCTGTTCGTCGGCTTCGCCCACGATGTGCGCGACGTCGTCGGGAGTGTTCGCGACGACGAAACGCTGCGCCGGTCCACCCACGCGCAGGGTGGTGTGATCGGCGAGCAGCGGGTTGGAGTCGACGTCGACGGGTCGCGGAGCGCGGGAGACCGTCGTCATGGCGCACTCAGTCAAGACGCACCTCCACCGTCGCGGCGCCAAGCACGGCGTCGTCGCCGCAGGTTGCGGTGAGCGTGAGCATGGCGTGGCCGTCTTCGACGCTCTTCACCGTCGCGGTGTAGAGCACCGCGGTGCCCTCGTCGGTATCGGGCACAACGACGGGTTTCGTGAAGCGCACGGCGTACTTGGTGATGCGCGACGGATCGCCCACCCAGTCGGTGACGACGCGCAGGCCGGCACCCATCGTCCACATGCCGTGCGCGAGCACGCCGGGCAGCCCCAGCGCTTTCGCCTTGCGGTCGGAGAAGTGGATCTCGTTGAAGTCTGTGGATGCGCCGCTGTACCGCACCACGCCCTGACGGGTGATGGGCACGCGAAGCTCGCGGGAGTCACCGACGTTCATGCTGTCTCCTCTCGGGTGTGCATCAGCGTGGAGCGCGCCACCGCGCAGGCTTCCCCGTCGACGGTGAGTTCGACGGCGACGGTCACCATGTCGATGGGCCCACGACCCCGCACCTTGTCGATACGCAATTCGGCGTCGACGACGTCGCCTGGGCGCAACGGCCGCAGGAACTCGAAGCGCTGGTCGGCGTGGATGGTGCGGTTGAGCGCCAGCCCGAACCGATCGTCGCCGAACAGCACATCCCATGCTTGCGCGGCGATGATGGCGGCGAAGGTGGGTGGAGCGACGGGGTGCTCACCGAAGTAGGCGGGGTTGTTGTCGCCGAGTGCGGTGGCGAATTCGACGATCTTCGCTCGGCTCACCTCGTAGGGCGGCGGCTTCGGGAGCGTCAGTCCTTCGTGCTCTGCAGTGATGGGCATGCGGCAAGGCTAGCGCGGAGACGACAAAACGACCGCACGAAGGCGGTCGTTTGTACGCGGCGAACCGTTGGTCAGCGGGTTTCGCGGTGCACCTGGTGCGTCCTGCAGCGCGGGCAGAACTTCTTCATTTCCAGGCGATCCGGCGTGTTGCGACGGTTCTTCTTGGTGATGTAGTTGCGCTCCTTGCACTCGGTGCAGGCAAGCGTGATCTTCGGACGGACGTCCGCGCCCTTCTTGGCCATGATGTCTCCTTGACTCTGCGCGTGCTGCGCTTGTTGTATTCGCCGGCTGTGGTGACGAGAGCGGGACTTGAACCCGCGACACAGCGATTATGAGCCGCTTGCTCTACCGACTGAGCTACCCCGTCAGATGTTCCCCCGTGCCCGAAGGAACCGAGCCCTCACGCAGAGTCGAACTGCGGACCTCATCCTTACCAAGGATGCGCTCTACCACTGAGCTATGAGGGCTAGCGAGGGTCAAAGTTACACGAGCGAGCGGCCGACCACCAAATCGACGTGCACCCGCTCACCCATGCGTTCCCGCCGCCCGAAGCGCAAGACCCCGAGCCCATCCGACTCGGGGTCTGGTGGCAGGTGTTGGATTCGAACCAACGTAGGCGAACCGACGGTTTTACAGACCGCTCCCTTTGGCCACTCGGGCAACCTGCCGTGCGCAATGCGCCCCGCAAGGCTAGCACTTGCGTCATGGCCCCGGCAAAACGACGAAGGCGTCCGGATCATCACCAAACGCGTAGGCTTGGGCCGAGGCACCCATACCAGGAGGAAACCATGGCAGCAGAGAGTTCATTCGACGTCGTGAGCAAGGTCGACCGCCAGGAAGTCGACAACGCCATCAACCAAGCCGCCAAGGAGGTCCGCACCCGCTTCGACTTCCGCGACACCGGCGCCTCCATCGCGTGGGCAGGCGAAGGCATCGAGATGGAAGCCTCCACCGAAGAGCGCGTCAAGGCCGTGCTCGATGTGTTCCAGTCGAAGCTGGCGCGCCGCGGCGTGAGCCTCAAGGCCCTCAAAGACGACGAGCCGCGCGCCTCCGGCAAGGTGTGGAAGATCAGCGCCCACATGGAGGAAGGCATCTCCCAGGAGAACGCCAAGAAGATCTCCAAGCTGATCCGCGACGAGGGGCCCAAGGGCGTCAAGGCGCAGATTCAGGGCGACGAGCTGCGCATCTCGTCGAAGAAGCGCGACGATCTCCAGGCCGTGCAGAAACTCATCCGCGACCAGGACTACGACTTCGCCACCCAGTTCGTGAACTACCGCTGAGCCGCTCGGTAAGCTCGCCCCATGCGAATCGGCACCCACAATGTGAACGGCATCCGCGCGACGATGAAGCGCGGCTTCAAGGAGTTTTGGGCGTCGGAGGGCGCCGACGTCGTGTGCCTCCAGGAGGTGCGCTGCCGGGCGAACGACCTGCCGCTCGACGCGTTCGACGGCTGGCACGCCACGCTCGAACTGGGCCAGCTGGCGGGGCGCAACGGCGTGGCCATCTTGACCCGCCAGCCCCCCGCCGCCGTGCGCACCATTCATGGTGGCAGTGCCCACGTCGTCGAAGGTGGTGAGCTCAGAGTAATCCCGACGGAGGCCACCGGCGGGCGCGACCTCCAGCCAGCCGCCACGCACGGCAGGTATCTGGAGGTCGACCTCGCCGACGCGCCACTGCGCGTGGCATCGCTGTATCTGCCGAAGGGCTCGGCGTTTCCGTACGACGGCGTGGACGAGCCGAAGTACGAGTTCAAGATGCGCTTCCTACGCGGCCTGGCGCGGCAGCTCACCGCGTCTCGGCGCGACGCCGCCCAACAAGGCCGCGAGTTCCTCATCGTCGGTGACTTCAACATCGCCCGCAGCGAGCTGGACATCAAGAACTGGCGTGGCAACCAGAAGTCGGAGGGCTTCCTGCCAGAAGAACGCGACTGGATCGCCTCCGTGCTGGGCCCACGCACACTCGTCGACGTGCAGCGCCAGCTCGTAGGCAACGTCGACGGGCCGTACTCCTGGTGGAGCTGGCGCGGCCAGGCGTTCACCAACGACGCCGGCTGGCGCATCGACTACCACCTGGCCTCCCCCGGCCTCGCGAAGGTGGCGACGGCTGCCCGCACCGCCCGCGAAGCCAGCTACGACGCACGCATGAGCGACCACGCGCCGGTCATCGTCGACTACGACCTCTGACCTGGCCGCGCCTCATCCCGCCATCGCGTTAAGGGTAGCCAGCACTTCGCTGATGACGGCCCGCGGCGCCTTGGACCACGGCACGTACTCGATCGGTCCGAGGTACGTCGGCGTCTTGCGGCCGGGGTTCGCCCGGTAGTCGAGATCCTGCGGATCGCGCTCGCCGCGCAGCAGGTAGACCGACGTGATCGTCTGCTCGTCCTGCTCGCTGATCGGCCCCATCCACATGCCGTTCTCGAACTCGATCACGGCCGTCACGTCGCCGGCGACGAAGTACTGGCCGAACAGCGAGTATACGCCCGAGTCCAGCGCGGCACCCCGGCGCCACCCGTACTTGGTGCACGCCCCGATGAGCCGGCCCGCCTCGACCTTGCCCGTCGGCGCGCCGTGCAGCGCGAGGTCGTCGCCCTGATCCTCAGGCAGCGCGAACCGCTGGCGCGAGAGCTGCGGGAACGCCTCGACCAGCTCGTAGTCGGCCTGTACCTCGCTCCATCTGGAGATCTCGTCGTCGGAGAGATCGACGGGGTGCACAATGCCGAGCGTTCGCCCGTCGAGCGACACGGGTTCGTCGTCGATGT